>JAFQEF010000053.1 GCA_017399165.1 Akkermansia sp. | reverse complement strand
TCGGGCTCGAGGTTGTTTGGGACCATGAGCAGGGGCTTACGCCCCTGCCTATTGGCTGCCGCCCTTGCGGGCTCACATTGTAAACACCCCACTGAGCCTGCTGTGCAGGCTCAATCTCACTGTTGCGCCCTAGCGCAACAATCTCACTTGAGCATCCGCTCAAATCTCACTGCGGCGCAGCCGCAATCTCACTTCGCCCCGCAATTGGGGGCGAAATAAAATAGCGGTCTATCGCCCGCATGAAGAGTGCCTACGGCACATGAAGGGTTCGCCCTTGCAGGCTCACACTAAAAAAACAATTCAGCCCTGCTGCGTTACCCGCAGCAGGGCTTTGAAAAGAACGGTTAAACCGTGGCAGGATTACTCACCGTCCGTGGGCAGGGAGTAATCGATACCGGCCAAGGCCTGGTAGAGGCGCCAGCGACGAGCAATGTCGGCAGCCTCCATATCCAGAAGCTTGTCGAAATCTGCCTTGTTGTTCTTAGCCAGCAGGCGGAATCGGTTTTCACCAAGGAGAGCCTCACGCACATCCTTCTTGGGCTTCTTGCTCTTGAGGGTGAGGGGGTTCTTGCCTTCCTTAGCGCGGTCGGGGTTGTAGTTATAGAGGAGCCAGCGGCCGCAGTCAACGGCATCCTTCTGGCGGTCGAGACCCTGAGCCATGTTGATACCGTGGTTAATGCAGTGGCTGTAAGCAATTACGAGGGCGGGGCCGTCGTATTCCTCTGCCTCCATCAGGGTGGTGAGCACGTGCTGGTCATCGGAGCCCATGGCAATGGATGCCACGTATACGTTGCCGTAGGTCATGGCCATGTAGCCCAGGTCCTTCTTCACCTGGTCCTTACCCTTGGTGGCAAACTTGGCAACAGCACCACGCGGGGTGGACTTGGAGCACTGACCACCGGTGTTGGAGTACACCTCGGTATCAAGCACCAGCACCTTCACATTGCGACCGGAGGCCAAGATGTGGTCCAGACCACCGTAGCCGATGTCGTAGGACCAGCCGTCGCCGCCGAGAATCCACACGGACTTGCGTACCAAGTAGTCTGCATGGGCCTTGAGGGCAGCCAGCTCGGGCTTGTCACCACAAGAGGCCTTAATGGCTGCCACGGTAGCGCGGGCATTGGCCATGTCTGCCTCTGTCTTCTGCGGGTTGGCCAGCAGCTCTTGCACCGTAGCCTCACCAATGGCGGGGGCAGCGGCATGGAGCAGCTCAAGGGCGTACTGCTGCTTCTTGTCCAGGGAGACACGGAAACCAAGGCCGAACTGAGCGTTATCCTCAAAGAGGCTGTTGCACCAGGCGGGACCACGGCCATCGGCATCGTGGGTCCACGGTGTGGTGGGCAGGTTGCCGCCGTAAATGGAGGAGCAACCCGTGGCGTTGGCCACTACCAAGCGGTTGCCGAAAAGCTGGCTGAGCAGCTTGATGTAGGGGGTCTCACCGCAACCGGCACATGCACCGGAGAACTCAAAGAGCGGGCGAAGAAGCTGGGCATCCTTCACCTTGGAGTTGTCGGTAACGGTGCGATCCGGGTCCGGCAGCTTCTCAAAGAAGTCCCAGTTAGCACGCTCGGGCTGCAAAGCCTCGGCAGCCGGGGTCATGGTAAGAGATGCCGTGGGGCATACCTTGGAGCACAGCGTACAACCCGTGCAGTCTGCGGCAGATACTTGGATGATGTACTTCTTGCCGGCCCATTCCTTGTGCATCTTAGAGGCATCTGCGCTCTTGAAGGTGGCGGGGGCGCCCTCCAGCTCTGCAGGATCTACCATCTTGGCGCGTATAGCAGCGTGCGGACACACCATGGTGCACTTGCCGCATTGGATACAGGCCTTGCTGGTCTCGGTCTTCTCGGGGGTCCACACCGGAATCTCCAAAGCCAAGTCACGCTTTTCATACTGCGTGGTGCCGCTGGGGAATGTGCCGTCGTCGGGCATCTCGCCCACGGTCACGGAGTTACCGTTACCGGTCACAATCTTGCCCAACACGTTGCGTACAAAGTCGGGCGGGTTGCCGGCAAGGGCATCGGGGATGTCATGGCCGGTAATGGTGGTGCCCAAGGGTACCTCATGCAGGTTGGCAAGGGAGGCATCCACAGCGGCAATGTTCTTAGCCACCACTTCTTCACCCTTCTTGCCGTAGGTCTTCTTAATGGCCTCCTTAATGTAGCCGAGGGCCTCCTCTGCGGGGATAACACCGCTCAGGTTGAAGAAGCAGGTCTGCATAATCATGTTGATGCGGCCGCCCATGCCGGTAGCCTTGGCCACCTTGAAGGCATCTATGCAGTACACCTTGATATTCTTGTCAAGAATCTGCTGTTGCATGCGGGCGGGCAGGCTGTCCCACACCTTCTCGGGAGCAACGGCAGTGTTGATCAGGAAAGTGCAACCCTGTGCGGCGTTCTTGAGGAAGTCGAACAGATTCAGCAGGCTGGGCTGGTGCAGTGCTATAAAGTTGGCACTGGTGATGAGGTATGTGCTGTGAATGGGCGTGGTGCCGAAACGCAGGTGAGATACCGTGGAGGAGCCGGACTTCTTGGAGTCGTACTCAAAGTAACCCTGCACGTACAGGTCCGTATGCTTACCGATAATCTTGATGGCATCCTTGTTGGCACCCACGGTACCATCGGAGCCCAAACCGTAGAACATGCAGCGGGTTACGGTGTCGGCCTCGGTGGAGAAGCTCGGGTCGTAGTCGATGCTCTTGCCGGTGACGTCGTCCTTGATGCCGACGGAGAAGTCGGTCATGGGCTCATCTTTGCTCAGCTCATCGAACACACCCTTTACCATGGCGGGGGTGAACTCTTTGGAGCCCAAGCCGTAACGGCCACCCACCACCTTGGGCATGGCATAAGGCAGCGTGCCGGCTACCTGGGCATCTGCCAAGGCCTGCACTACATCCTGCAGCAGGGGCTCGCCCTGGCTGCCGGGCTCTTTAGTGCGGTCCAACACGGCAATCTTCTTAACCGTGGCAGGCAAAGCGGCAACAACATCTGCTGCGGGGAACGGGCGATACAGGCGAACCTTGAGCACACCCACATCTTCACCCATGGCATTTACAGCCTCAAGGGCGGCCTCTGCACCGCTGCCCATCATCACAATCACACGCGTGGCGTTGGGGCTGCCGATGTACTCCACCACATCATAGTAGCGGCCGGTAAGGTCACCAAACTTCTTCATGGCGCCCTTAACAATGGCGGGCACGGCGGTGTAGTACTTGTTCACCGTTTCACGGCCCTGGAAGTATACGTCCGGGTTTTGGGCAGTACCGCGAATCACGGGGGCATCCGGCGTCAGCGCGCGGGCATGGAACTCATCCACCCACTTCTGGTCAATCATGGCGCGCAGGGTGTCATCCGTAATATCGGCAATCTTGCCTACCTCGTGAGAGGTGCGGAAACCGTCAAAGAAGTTGATAAAGGGCACACGGCTCTCAAGCGTAGCAGCGTGGGCAATTGCTGCCATATCCGGGGCCTCTTGGGTGCTGGCACCGCAAAGCATGGCAAAGCCGGTGGAGCGGCAGCTCATCACGTCGCTGTGGTCACCGAAAATGGACAAGCCCTGGGCTGCCAGTGCGCGAGCTGCCACGTGCAATACGCAGGGGGTGAGCTCGCCGGCTATCTTGTACATGTTGGGAATCATCAACAGCAAACCCTGAGATGCCGTAAAGGTGGTGGCCATGGAGCCCGTTTGCAAGGCACCGTGCACGGCACCGGCAGCACCGGCCTCACTCTCCATCTCTACAATGCTGGGTACTGTGCCCCACAGGTTCTTGCGGTCTACTGCAGTCCACGTCTCTGCCGATTCACCCATCGGCGAAGACGGGGTGATGGGGTAGATAGCGGCTACTTCCGAACAACGGTATGCCACAGAGGCTACAGCCTCATTGGCATCTATAGTGCTGTATGTAGTGCTCATAATATATAGGTCTTGTGAAAATCTCTCATCTGTCACGGGGATAGTACCCCCGCAGTGAAACGCTGGTTTCACTGCGCCTATCATACACCCCTACGCCCCCCGAATCAATAAAAAAAGCTCGAGCGAACTATATTTTTGCCTCATGCAGACACGATATAACAACTCAAACCGTTATTTTTTTCCATTTCACCGCACCACCACTGAACCTGCTGTTCAGGCTCAATCTCACTTCGCACCGCTAGGGTGAAATAAAAAAATCTCGTTGCCCGCGGGCGAATGCCCGCCGAAATTCAACTTTCAACTTTCAACATCAAACATTAAACATTACCCCTCCCCGCTCCGGGATTCACCGTAACCCACGTACGGGTGGGGTGAGCCAACATGCGGCGCAGGTGTTGTTGCATTTGCTCATGAGTAATGGCAGCCAGGCGTGCGGGGAGGGTATCCGTGTAGTCAGCAGGCAGGCCCAGCACGGCATTAACAGCCGTGGCGGCGCAGGTTTTGGAGGCAGATTGCTCATGCAGCAGGCGCTGGGTGAGCATGGTAGAGCGCGTGCGTTCCAGCGCCTCCACCGGCATACCCTGCTCTGCCAGTTGAGCCAGCAACTGCTCCAGCGAGGCACGTGCCTGCGGCAACATTTGCGGGGAGGTGCCCAGGTAGAAATAAACGCACCCGGCATCCGTCCCCGGCAAGTCAGCAGCAGCGGCATAATAGGCCAGACCCAGTTTCTCCCGAATCTCGGTAAACATGGGGCCTGCCATATCCCTGCACCACGTGGTAAAGATGTTTTGCAGCAGCAGGTCATCATCCGTTGCGTTAAGCCCCGGCACAGCCAGCACCAAAACGGCTTGCTCTTTATCGCTGGGCACCACAAGGTCCGCCACCTTTTGAGGTGGCGTGGGGGTACACACCACCGGTTGCCCGGTGGGCATGGCCGCAAAGAGCTCCGCTGCCTTTTGTTGCATGGTGGCGGGGTCAAAATCACCGGCAACTACCAACACTGCATTGCGGCTGCACATCAATTTGGCATGCTGTTGCACCAAGTGCTCGCGGGTAAGGCTTTGCACGCTCTCCACCGTGCCATCGGGGTGGTTGCCGTAGCTCACCTCCCCGAAACACGCGCGGCGTATGTTGCGGAACGCCAGTGCGGCGGGGTCTTCCAGAGAATCCAGCACATCTGCCACCATATCCTCACGCGCCATAGCAACGGCCTCCGCCGGGAAGACGGGGTGCAAGGCGGCATCTGCCAGCAGCTCCAACATGGCGGGGGCATCCTCTGACAAGGCACGGGTAGACAGTACCAGCGTATTATTACCTGCATTGCAATTGATGTGGCCGCCCAAGTTCTCCACGGCATCTGCCAGCTCGGCAGCAGTGCGGGTGGTAGTGCCCTTGAGCATACACTCTGCCAACAAACTGTTAATACCCGCCGTGGCAGAGGTTTCCGTGCGGCAGCCGGCCACCATGGCCAAATGGGTGTATACCATGGGTATGCGTTTATCCACCCGCATAATAAGGCGCAGGCCGTTGGGCAAGCATACCTCCTGCGGGGCGGGCAAACCGTGCTCCGTATTTTGAGTTTGCGGTTTCGGGTTGGTACCCACGGGGTCCACACTCACCTCTACCGTACGCCCGGGGCGCAGATACGTGACACACACGCGTGAGAGGTCTGCCGGGGTGACACGTTGCAGGGCCTCTGCCCACTCGGTATCTGCCTGCAAGTTGCGGGAGCGGTGCCAGCAAGTTGCAGTAAGAGCAGCCTGCCCCTGCACGGTAGCCAAGGTGCGCAGGCGTTGCGCTTTTATTTGACGCAGGGCACGTTGCACCCCTTGGGCAAAATCCGCCTGTGGCAGTTGCTCCACCCAAGCCAAGATAGCATCCCTGAGCACATCGCGCGCCTCACGCTCCACATCCGCCTCTATCAAAAAGGTTCCCTCCCCGTGTTTATCGGGCATAATGCTGGCGGATACATCATGTGCCTGCGCGGTTTCATCATGAAACTTTTTGTAGAGCCACGCCGCGCGACCATCCCCCAGCACAGATGCCAGCACCGCCAACGGTGCGGCATCCGCATGGTGCGCATGCGGAATCCGCCAGCCCAGCATCAACGTACTCGTGGGTTGGGCAAACTCCGCACGGTGCACACGGTTGCCCCATTGGCGCGGCTCAAATACCGGCGGCATGGGCTCCACCGCAACAGCGGGTATATGGGCCACGGCGGCCTCTACCTCCGCAAACACCTCCGCAGGCTCGGCATCCCCCGCAATGCATATAAACATGTTGCCGGGGGTGTAACGGCGGCGGTGGTAACGGAGCATATCTGCATGCGTCAACGCATCAAAAAGCTTTTGTTCACCAATAACCGGCAAGCGCTTGGGGTGCACCTTATAAAGCGTGCGGATAAGGGCGCGGTAGGAGGCATCTTGCGGGTCATCATTATACATGGCCATTTCTCGGCGTATCACCTCGCGCTCCTTTTCAAACTCATCCTCGGGGAAGGTGGGGGCAAAGACCAGCTGTAACAAAATATCAGTGAATCTGCGGCGGTTGGCAGCGGGGCCATCTATGTGGTACACGGTGCGGTCTGTGCTTGTATAGGCGTTCCATATACCGCCCAAGGCGGCAACCTCCTCATTGAGCTGTTGGGCATTGAGCTCTTTTGTGCCTTTGAACACCATGTGCTCTATCAGGTGAGATAAGCCTGCCCCGGCATGCTCCCCCTCGTGCTCTGCCCCCGTGCCTACCCATATTTGCACGGATACCACCGGGGCAGCCGTTTGGCGATTCACAATGACCGTTAATCCGTTTTTGCATGTATATACCTCACCTTGCATGCGGCTATTTTACCCGAAGACTCCCCCCGGCGCAAGCATATTGCTTGGCAACTATCGTGCTTCCCTCTCCTCCCCACTCCTCCACTGAGCCTGCGCAGCAGGCTCAATCTCACTGTTGCGCCTCGGCGCAACAATTTCACTTGAGCTTTTGCTCAAATCTCACTGCGGCGCATGCCGCAATCTCACTTCGCCCCACCCGGGGCGAACAAAAAAAATTCACACCCTGCAGGTGAGCGGAAGGCCGGCACTTCCACGTTGACTCCGGGGCTTGGGGATTCCCCAACCCGGCAGCGATGGGCGCATAACGCGCAGAAACCGGAGGCATGTATATAAAGGGCGCATATAGTGCGTCTTCTGACCGATAGTAATTACCAAGCTTTTTACGGCTCCACCCGGCTTTAAAATAGTCATGCAATGCTTTAACGACTTCTACTTGGCTTGAGAATCCCCCTTTCAACCCGGAAGGTTTTCCGTTCTTCGTTCTTTTCAAATCAACTAAATACCCTTTTAGGCCCGCCCCTTCCAGCTCAGCATGGCCCAACACATTACCCTCTGCGATTAGAGCCACATCTATCATCCCACTATCAGGCTTTACTCTCGCCCCCTGCTTCACTAAGCGTCGCGCTCTATACACATCCCCTTCCCGAACAGCCTCTTCCAATTCAGAAGCGAAAGATTGCGGCACCGTATGCAAAAAATGTTGTTTTCTATAAGAAACGGGGACGGGCTCATTACCGTTCTTCCCCACACCCCATCCGTGCCGGGGTGTTGGGATTCCAAGGAAGGCTTAATTCTGCAAATGTTATGACGGAACATCATTTTCCTTTAATTATTGACAAAGCTCTGCTGCGAGTATAGCCGTCTTCTTCCATTTCTCGGCGGATGAGTAGTATTTCATCAAGCGCTTCATTCAACTGATTTATTTGACTCCTGAGTATCACACGGCTGTGCTCCCACTTAGAATCCATGGACGACGTAGATACCCCCCAATTCCAAGGCTTCAACCATTTATTAAAAAAACCTGAATTCTCATGCTGAATCATTGCTTCCACCTTTTGCAAATGGCACAGTTTTTTTCCAAGGCTGCAAGAATAACAACTGTTGCATCATATTTGTCCTTCTTTTTTCTACTGCCAAACATTGATAAAAACATTTGCTTTTCACGTTTATACTCCTCAGTATTCTTCGCATGCTGCTTATCTAATTCTGCAATTTCACCTTTTAGAGAAGCAACGTAATATTTACTTCCATGCTGCTCGGCACGTGCTAAGCTTTCTTCTAAGCTACCTCTAGCCTTAGTATACTCTTCTATATGATGTTTACGACGATTACGTATAGGATCATACATGTATTCTATAGTGGCCCTCGCAGTGTCAAATTTTTTATAGCGCGGATCGTTTGGTCCATATTCATCGAGTTCCTGTGCTAATCGCTCTGCGGCTACGTCTTGTGCTTCATCCCAATCTCGTCTAAATCTTTTTGCATAATTCATAACATCTAGGGTATGTTGATCCATCTCTACATAAGGAGGAATACCATCTTCCTTTTCCTCACAAGCACTGAAAACAAAAGCGCAGAGAAAGCTCAACAGCAACATAATAAAATGTCGGAACCAAAGGAAAGGTATAATTTTGCAGTTCTTTCTATTCTCTGATTGATTCCTTTTTGATGGCACTTTTTTCTTTGTAGCCTGAGGAGCAGGCGCTTGTTCATTACAAGAGGACAACATGAGAGCCCCGCCAATAAGCGTACTGCACCCTGCCAGCCAAAATAATTTGTGAGTGTTCATTTATTTATTAATAGTTATAGTTTATTTGCCGTATATGAAAATGATAGCTTGCTTAATGTCGTCAGAGCCGTAATAGTTGGCCTGCTTAATACGTCTACACTCTTCTGATATACTGTCGACACACTCATCATACAATTTTAGATCAGCAACATGGGAGAGCCCCGGTTTATTCATTTGGAGGTATATTTTAAGATAAACATATCCTAAATAAAAATCCCATGCTAACCCAGCCGCCCCAGTATTATCTGATGATTGAACATTACTCAAGCATATATCGGTCAACAACAAGAAAGTCTCGCAGGCTTTAGCAAAGCATTTTTTGAGCAAATCGTCAGGGGGTGTTGTAGAGGCATGCGAGTCCATGATAATGGTCAACATTACTATGGCAGTCGTCGAATTCTCAGAATTGGGATATTGCTCGCATAACTTATATATTCTGGTGACAAGCTCTCTGAACTCTGATAATAATTGGCCATATTCTCTGTTTAATTGCGCCGAGGTCACCCCATATTTTGACATAAGAGTCAATCTGTTGCTTTCTCCCAGCAGAAAATAGCAGAGTGCTTTGTAGGCTACTATGGGAACGTCATCGTCATTATAGTCGTTCGCTATAATATAGAGTTGTTTATTACTTTGGGTTAAATAATAACGATACAGTTCTTCACATTTTGATTGAGTAGCATCTATACAGTACTTACTATCGCAGCGTACATACTTCCAATCGGTTACAGAGGGGACAGGAGCCGATGTTTGGGGTTTGGCAGGCTTAGTCGGGGTTTGGACGATGGGCTCGGGCTTGGCGGGGGGAGGTGGCGGGGGCACCAAGGCCGTTCTTTGTTCTTCAGACAATTTATCGAGTACTTTTTCGGTATCTTCCGGCCACTCTTCCACGGCAAGCTCGTAGTACTCGCGGGCTTTCTCCATATCCTTCGGCAAACCTTTACCGGTGGCGTAGGCTCTCATCAATTTTAAGACGGCTTTTTTATCGCCATCTTCCGCACGGGACTCCCACCAAGATACGGCGGACTTGAGTGGTAATTTTTCCAAGCGTTTTACGGCGTTTTTATTACCGGCCTCGGCTGCCTGCATGTAGAGCTCCAACGCTTTTTTCTGGTTTTGAGAGACAGCGCGGCCGTGGTAATACAAATCGCCCAGCATCACCATGGAACGGTTATCGCCGGCCTCTACTGCCTTTTTAAGCCAGAGAACGCCGTTTTTCAAATCGCGCTTCATGGTGGTACCGTCAATCAATTGTTTACCAAGAATACGCATGGCATCCACATCTCCGGCGCGGGCATCTTCCAACAACTGCCGCGCATTGGAGGACTCTGCTACGCGCCCGGGTATAGTTCTGACATCGTAATATCCATACAAGGAGGGAGCCAAGGCTATACCACCTGCCAATATAAGAGAGAATAACGATAATGTTTTCATACAACTACGATATAACTTTACTCTAATATAGCTGTATTTTTAACTTTGTCAAGGTAGAAAATACACTTTATCGCATATTCGCTATTTATATCTTCATTATGGCAGCAAAGGAAATGAAGGCGCATGTTTTTTGTGCAAAATCCCCATTCCTGCGCGAGGGGCAGGAATGGGGATTGAAATTGCGCTGAGTGTTTAAGCTACCTTATCAGAAGTTGATGCGGTAACCAACGGTGCCGTTCACGTTGCTGTAGCCGCTACGGAGTTCGGCGGATACATCGAAGAAGATGGTACCGTCGTTCTCATCGCCCACGGGGATGGAGAGGCCAGCACCCAGCTCTACGCCGAAGGCGCCCAGCTCTGCGCTCTCTACCGTGCCACGGCCGGTGCCGTTGATAAGGGCTACATCTGCCTCGGAGGCGTTGTCGCCCACATCCAACTTAGCCAGGGCGCGCAGCTCCAGCACAGATGTACGCTCAAAGAGGTTTTCGCCCACTACGGCCTGCATACGGGCACCGGCACTCAATGTTACAGTGTCAAGCGTCTGGTCATCCACATCCAGCGCGGCATCCGTTGCGGTTTCCGTGTAGCCCTTAACAGTGGTGTGGCGGTAGGCAATGTTGAACACAGGCTGCCAGCAGGCGTCACTATCCTCAGAGAATGCGTAGGTGCGGCTTACCTCATACATCAAGCCAAAGGTCGTACCATCCGTGTCACCCTCTGCGGTGTAACTGTTGCGCCCATAGTTCACCGTGCGCTCGTAGCTGCCATCCATCTTACCAATGGTGCCAATCAAGGTGTGCGTCCAGGCATGCTTGGAGTAGCGGGCAAAGGCGGTTACGTAGTAGGTGTCCATGTCGCCCTCCAGCGTATCCGGACCATCCACGGTGAGGTCACCGTACATGGCGGTTACAGCCAAGCCGAGGGTGAGGTTGGGGTTCACGTCCACATCAAAGCCCACGGTGCCGCCCCAGCTGTCGAGCTGATAGCCGGAGGCCAAGCCATCCTGATCCAGCTCGCTGTGGTTACCCTCTGCATTCACCCAGGCATTGAAGTAGGGCATGTTCTCATTCACCACGCACTGGTTCACACCCATGGTGGTGGTGCGGTTGCGTATGGCCCGCAACTGGCGCTCTACATCCCCTGCAAGGGCCATACCCAAGGAGGCGGTGGAGGAGCCGGCCACGGCGGCCATGGCCTCCTGAGCTGCTTGGTTATCGCCATCTGCTATCATATAGTTGACAGCGTTGTACACATCCTTCAAATCACCATCCTCAGGGGTTACAGCACGCCATAACAGCTCCGCACCGGTTGCGGCGTTCTTTTCCGCATTCGGCATCTCAAATGCATTGGCGTCAGACTTAACCAAATTCAGAATGAGGGCTTTGTCTGCGAATACCAATGTGCTCTGCTCAACATCTATGCGAGAGAATGCATCGCCTACCAATTGCAAAGGCAACTGCGTCAATTCAACCTCCGTTGCCTGGAACGATAAACCACCAAAGGAAATTCCGTTTTCGATGGCACCCAAAACATAACGCCCTTCTTCCAACTGAGCAGAACCGGTAGAAATAAGCGTTATAGCGGTAGCTGTGCCGTCCTCAGCAGTTGAGAAATCCAAGTTCAGCAAATCAAACACGTTAAAGTTGTTATCCTGATGCTTATCTGAATTGAAACGCAAGGTTAACGTTTTTTGAGAACGGAGGAACACCTGACCGAGCTGCAAGGCCTTACCCTCGGTAGAATCAATTTCAATGTCTCCCTGAGTAGTAACAGACCATCCCGTTGACCCTGTGGCATTATCAAAAATGAGCTTTGACTCGGTGGAACCGGTCATCTCTAAGCTGCCGGAGCCACTAAGCGTACCGGCAATAATGCTCGCACCTACGAGAACATTTGTACCGTTACCCTCCAAGGTAGCGCTTTCCTTTACCTGCAAGGAGTTCAGAACAGCAGTACCTTTCCTTTCTTCATCGTTAAGGAATTCCATACTGCCGGACTCAATGGTCAAATCCATGTTACTGAGCGTGCCACCAACGCTTACCTCACCCGTGGTGTTCAGAGAGGTGCCGGCATCATCTGCCTTAAGCACACCCTGAATGCTGCCATCCTCCAGCTCCATGCCGTTAGCCACGGTCATGGTAGCACCTTCGGAAACGGTAAGAGTCTCGACATCTGCACTGCCGTTGGCATACAAATCGCCGGACTCCACAATGAGAGTATCGGCAGTCAGCGCACCGCCCACGGTCAGTGAGCCACCCTCACCCTTCACGGTGATGGAGGAACCGGTTTCACCCGTCAGGCTGCCGGCAAGTGTATTAGCAGCACTGGTCGGATCATCCGGCCATACTTCGGGATCCACCCCCGTAGGAAGAACCTCATTATTAAGCGTTACCTCTGCTTTATCGGCAATGATCACATTACCGCCCGCCTGACCATTCAGGTTGTTAATGGTGAATTTGTTAATGGGGGTATCGCTACTCTCGACACTCACCTTGAGGGTATCATTCTCATTCACCACGGTGGCAGCGTAAGTCTCGAGCACGGAGTCTGTCACATCCACATTTTTATATATGAATTCACCGTTTCCGGGCTGATCATCGGTAAAGTAGATATCGCTTACATCACCGTTGATGATCACGTAACCACCGGCCTTGGACGCATCCGTAAGGTGAGCACGTATACCCATGCCGAGGAGATCCGGGGCAATCACATCATTGATATTCAGATCCGCTGCCGTATCCAAAGCGCCATCAGTAATTTGCAGGTAAAGATCGCCCTCACCAATATCACCGAGAGCCGTCAGCAAATCCGCCTTGTTCAGCTTGAGGCTTACGCCCTCTGTACCGGCAATGGTAAGGTGGCAACCTTGAATCATAGCATCAGTTTCACTCAGGACTTTACCGAAGTTGACGGCGGTAAAGGCCATATCCAGCGTGGTGTTACCGGTGCCGCCTACGATGAGCTTGACAGGCTTGTCCGTACTCGGATCGTTGCCCACATGCAGGATGCTGCCCTCTGCCAACTCAATGCTGTCGAGCAGTTGGGCAGCGGAGCCCGAGAGGCTTACAATTGTACCCTCATCGGCACCGCTGCGACGGGCATAGGTGCTGACAGCTCTCTTGGTCGTCTTAACGGCCAGCTTAGCGCCCTCCGCCTTAGTGGTAAGACCGCTGAGCGTACCGTACGTCAGGATGAAAGTACCCTTACCGGCAAGCTCGGTACCTGCCCATGTACTATACTGGGTAGCATCACCCAACTGTACCTTCGTACCCTCATCCACGGTAAGTGTGCCCGTGGTGGTGTTCTTCTTGGCAATCAGAATCAGCTTACCACTGCCGCTTTGGTGCAAATTAGCAGTACCGTCTACTACGCCGGAAAGCACCACGCTATCCTTATAGTCCATGCAGTATGTGCCGGCCCCGGCAAGAGTAGCCGTAATATTCCCGTTAAGAGCTGCGGCATCCTTACCCCCAAGAGCAATGGTTGCCCCATCAGCTGTAGAGAAAGTACCTTCAAAGGTATCCACCGCACCGCTGAACGTCGCCGTGTGATCCCCCGTCATCGCCAAAGTGCCCGTACCCGTAGGTGCGGCAGAGAATGTGATATCGTCCTCAGCCGCCAGCACAGATGTTTTATCTGCCGTAACCAGGAGCTGAGCTCTCACAGCCTGTGTGCCATCCTCTACGCTGAATGTAGCACCGTTGAGATGCACCTTTGTATCACTGCCACCCATGGCCATGCCGTCGGCAAAAAGGGTTTTCCCCTCTGTATCGGCCAATTGAATCTCGCCCTTAAACTGTGTGTTATCACCGCTAATGCGGTAATCTGCTGCGGTAGACGCACCGAAGCTGAGGGTACCCGCACCTGTGAGATTACCGGCCACATCCACAGCAACACTGCCGGACTCTCCAGAGGCACTATCCACCATCAACTCAGTGTCTACGGTAATATCTGCCTTCTTAGCAATTGTGATAGATTCCGTTCCCTTAACGGTAAGCTTACCCTCTTTCACAAGCAAATCACCCGTATAGGCTACAGCAGAATCAGGGCGCGCAACTTGCAAAATAAAATGACCCGCACCCGTTTTTTCAAAACCGTTGGTCAAGGCAGCCTGCACACCACTGTTTTTTTCCGTCGAATCAACGTCGCCCCAAGTTACAGGATTCTCGGCATCGGTTACCTCAATCTTCACCGGGCCGGTGTAGCCGTCAGACAAGCCGGCTTGAGCACTCAAATCTGTGGTAATGCCCTCTTCATACACCAAGGTACCACCGTTAAACTTAAGCGCAGAGTTACCGATAGCGTTGGCAGATTGCAGCACGAGCTCACCCCCCAACACTGTAGTACCGCCAAGCTTGACATTGTCCATGGCCATTGTCAATTTGGCACCGCTACCAATATTCAACGTGCCGTCAGTCAACTGAATATCACTGTCATCCGAAGCTGCGGAGAATGTATACTCGCCCCCCAGCATCTCAATATTACCGGGTTTAACAGTACCGCTAATCTTTATGTCACCATTACCGTTTTCCTCTGAGGCACCGGCTGCGGTAAAGTAAACATCCTCCCCCTTGGGGGTACCGGAGGCGGATTTCCAACCGTCATGGGAGGTATCGCTCCATACTGCCTCCTCGTTGCCGTCAGCCGTGCCCTCCCATACCCAATCACTAAGGGTACGATAATTAAATACCAAGCTCTTACCACTCAACACCAGCTCATAAACCATGCCATCCGGGGCCGTGGCAAATGCATCATACTGCAATTGTAGATTATTGGCAACAGATTCCATCTCTGCCAACACATAACTGCCGTTTTCAAGTTTATCATAGTCGTTCAATACAACTTTTAAAACATTATCAGTCCCGAAACCGGAGAGTTTACCCTCAACATCCAAAACCGGGCTACCGGACTCCAATTTAAGCATATCCACATGAAGCGCAGCAAGTGTCAAATCTCCCTTCACCTTCATAGAAGTGTCGCTGCTTGTTGCATGCACGGCAAGCCCCTTAGAAGATGTAATACCCTTTACATTCAAGCCCCCCCCCTGCAACAGGATAGTATCCATTGCCATAGTGGAATCAATATTCAATGTACCGGCTCCGCTCTTGGTAAGAGAACCTGCGGCATTTTTTATAGTGGCTATAGAAGCCACGGTGCCCTCACCTACCTCAATACGGCTAAAATCTACTGCATTAAGGTTGGTTGTGTTGGCATAGGTGGTATCAGCAGCAAAGCTCAGAGTAGAATCCCCCGTGATAGCAGCCGTGCCGGTTCCACCTAATTTATAACCACCGGAAAGAGTTTTTACTGCGCTGAAGTCAAAGTCCTTACCAACATTAACAATGGTAGAGTCCGTTGTCATGGTACCTGCAGCCGCCACAGCACCGGCAGCATATAATTCACCTGTAAGTTTACCGCTATTCAGGTTAATTATAATGTCCTTCTGCGTCAACGCACAAGTACCATTATCCGTATTCAAATAGCTACCACCATATATATTTGTAATTGTTGCACCATCAACATTGATAGTAACATTACCCAAAGTAGCACCGGTGGTAAAAGAACGTTTGTCTACCCAATAGCCACCGCAAAGATTGTTAATTGCGGTATCTGCACTATTCAAATTCATCGTTACGGAGCCTACGGAAGCAGATGAAGCAGAGTACGCATTGGAGCCATCCGCAGATGCAACCAAAGTACCGCCTACAACCGAGCCCTTAAAATCACCGGATTTGATGGTCAATTTTACACTATTTACACGCGCAACACCATATTGTGATTTTTCTACAGATGCCAAGGAAGACCCGCCCACCACATAGTTATTGAACGTGCCACCATCAATTATTAATTCAGAACACCCGCTCACGGTGGAATCCCCCGCTGTTCCATTATGCAGATTACCGGCCACTACGCGCCCGTTGTAGATACCGCCACCGGAGATTTCCAGCTTTGTATCTGCAATGATTGACGGAGCTTGCGACTCCATCCAAGTACCACCCACAATATCTCCGCTAAATGTTATGTCTTGCAGCCCGTTAATGCTTACATTGCTCTTACCCCCAACGGAGGAAGTACATCCGCCATAAACCACATAATGCCCACCTACTATATTTTTTGTAAACTCTGTAGCAGCATCTCCCCCCATTTTATACTCAGACAAATCAACCATTACGTTGGTAGAACCGGTCACAGAAAGAGTTATGCCGGATACAGCCCCGGTCACAGATTCATGGAAATTACCACCCACTACAAAACCTTTTTTATCATCTGCATCATTTAATACCGTGTAGACAAATACATGGGTGCTGCCATCCAGAACAACCGGTTGACCATAAAAAATCGTACTGCCGCCAATTACAGACTTATTAACCGTGGTACCTTGATATACGGATACATAGGTATTGCCTTCGAATGTAGGTTTAGCATAATCTCTCATATTGCCACCCACAATATAATCCATGGTACCGCCGTGGGTTTGCACGTGGGTATCACCCTTAAAAGAAGCAGCCCCGGCATCATTAGTGCCCATATTGACATTGCCGCCTACAACGGCAAAATAATCTCCCCCCGTTACCTTAATCCAGCTATGCCCCGTTTGCAACCCGGCAGCTGCCTCAGACTCTCGCACAATGCCACCGGCCACAATAGTATCGGCACTGCCGCCCCCCGTCAACTCAACGGGGGCAAACTTCAAGGATACCACTGCCTGATCAATGGTTCTTTTGGTAATGTCTGATTCCTCGGGGGCAGTGGCCAAACCGGCCATACCCCAATTGGCATCCCACGCATCAGAGAGCACCACACCTGCCTTAATCCAAACTCTGCCATCTTGGTCTTTAAGCTCATAATTAGTAATTCCCTGCACTGTCAGCAGCTCGCGGAAGGAATCCAAGCTCTGGCTTGTCCCCAAAGTAATACCTGTATCCACACCGGTATCTGTTTGCATGGCCTCCACCACCTTAGACACATCCAGGGTAATAGCGGTAGAAATAGCCCCGATGTTCAAGACATCGCCACTGCCATACACCAGCGTTACTGCATCGCCGAAGGCATATGCCTTTGCATCCAGACCGGCATGACCATTCATATTGAATTGGCCGTCAATCTTAAGGCAATCCAGCGTTAACGTACCTGTACCTGTTTTGGAGAACCCCAACCCGGTAGTTGCCGTACCGGTAATCGTGATGGAATCTGTGATATTTACCTTCGTCAACAATAATGTTCCATCATCTGCAACGGTAATTGCCCCCTTACCAACAAGAGACCCCACATTGGCAGTGGCGCCGGAAAGCACTTCAAACGCTCCCCCCTTATCAAACTTTAATTCACTTATTAATGCAGTACCTCCATCAACCGTCAGCTTACAACCGGCTCCTACTGCCGCGCCTCCCGTCAGGTTAGCATTTGCACTCAGTTTCAATTCACCACCATATACACATACTTGGCCGGCAATGTTGTTTTCTTCACCTGCCAATACCAATGTACCGGTATACATCTTGTAAAATATGTCAGACCCCGTAGCGGTATGATTGACATTACCGGTTAATTTTAATTCTCCATCCTTTGCAACATAAAACGTTAATGCCTCATCACCGCTTATATTTGAGGCAATGGTATTATTGGTGCCACTTGCAGTTACCTCTTGATAAGAAGAAGCAAACTTCAGCGTTTTTTCGCTTATCTGCGTGTTACCATTCAGTTCTAAAGAATTGTAAATGGAGGCATCTCCGGTTAACACTATCTTGGCCAAGCTATTCTCCTCACCTTTCAATGCCAAGGTATTAATATGTTCCAAATACGTATCACCCTTAAATTTAAGTGTAGCACCATCCTTTACCGTGAATGTGCCATTAATATGCCCCACCTTTGTCAACGTGTATTCAGCTCCACTGTCCAGTGTAAAATTTAATGTACCGCTTTTCGTTTCAATCTTACTAATATCACTAAAAGTCGCTCCTTTCTTAAGAATAATATCGGCACTATTACCCTCTCCCACATCCACTGTAATACCATCTTCTACTGATGAAGTAACTATGCTCCCCGCCAGCTCCAGTACACCCTTATTTGCCGTAATATAGTACCCGGACTCATTACTTATTGCAGAAGCACTCACTATCGTTCCTTCCTCCACAAGATAATACACCGTACCTGTTGATTCAGATAAAGTTCCGGTAAAGCCCTGAGTATCGCCATTTTGTTTATACAACTGCTTCCCGGCGGAGTTCAAAATTCTTACTCCGTCCATTAATTCAATAGTGCCATCTCCGGTAATAATCTGATACGCCTCCTTGGCAAATCCGTTTTCTTCCGGGGTTATGGTCGAAAAGCCAAAGCCCTTTGCCAATTTTATATCCTCATAGAATGTCAATTTGTTGCTATTCTCTATGCTATGCCCCAAAGTAACTACGCCCTCAAACGAAGTATTACCTGAATTCGTGATAGAGGTTATAGCGTTTAAGGTTATATCGTTTTTAAATATGGCATTGCCGATTATATTGACATTACCGGCGCTAATAGAAGAATTATATACTGTAGTAGTTCCTATTTTTACTAAACTATTAACATTCAATGCGGTAATACTTCCGGTGCCTGTTTTACAATTATTCTTAAACCAGAAAGTCCCTATTTTATCATCAGCAATAATCATATTACCGCTATACTCGCTCATATCACCGATAAATTGAAACTCCAAACCATTCCCCCCGTCAACGCCGGAATAATTAAAATCACCAGAACCATACACTTTTCGATTAAACACATAAGCATATCCATCTGTTCCTGACGTGATATTTAATTTATCAATCCGCACATACGCTTGCACCTGAGTTACCCCTGCATATGTTGCATATAAACTACCGTCCAAATTAAATATAATATCGTCTCTACTCGTAGCATTTGCTATCGTTTGATCATCACTCGAATTGATAGTATATTCAACAGCACATACCTGCTGACCGGAAAGCACAAAAGCAGCCACACCACATACAAAAGCCCCGGTACCGCAGGTCGCCGTAATACCACCCAATAAAGACATACAAGCCAACACAGCCTTGCGGAGAGAAGAAGGGAGATGCAATTTCATAACATTATATATAATGGTTTAGTAAGATTTGCGTTGGGGCAAAGACAGTCCACCCCTAAAAAATAAGACGTTACAATTCTATCACGCCGCAGGTTCACGTCAAGCTAAAAAGCCGTTCTTGTGTTAGATTTATTTATAATTCGGCGAGAAATTTCATTAATGAGGCTAAGCGTCAAAAAAGATACAGAGCCCGGGGCCCCGTAGCGACAGATGATGCAAAGGCGCAACTGATTCACAGCCTCCACAAAGAGACACCAATTTGGGCATCTCTAAAAACTCCGGGGCCCCCTCAAATTGGTAGTTGTGGGGGAGACCCCGCGAGCGTTAGCGAGCCGACTTTTTGAGCCCCGTCAATTGGGGGCGTCATAGAATAGCCCGGGCGTGGAGCCGCGCCAGCGACGGCTTGTCACGGCGTAGGCTTGCCGAAACCGGAAACCCCGGGAAATATGCAAAAAATAGATACGAACCCCGCAAGGGGTGGCATAATGTTGCGCTTTGAATTAAGGCATTATATACGCGTGGGAACAATTAGTAAAATGGCAATTTGTGTGGATGGCGAGCCGTAGGTGAGCGGAATTTTGTAAGCCCCGCTCTGCGGGGCGTCATTTTATTTAGCGAGTGGTGCAGCGAGCC
>JAFQEF010000007.1 GCA_017399165.1 Akkermansia sp. | reverse complement strand
CATGAGCACGCCACCGAGGCCAAGGAAGAGCACGTTCACGGCCCCGGTTGCTCCCACAACCACGAGCACGCTGCCGAAGCTAAGGAAGAGCATGTGCATGGCCCCGGCTGCTCCCACGACCATGACCACGCCACCGAGACCAAGGAGGAGCACGTACACGGCCCCGGTTGCTCCCACGACCATGAGCACGCCACCGAGGCCAAGGAAGAGCACGTACACGGCCCCGGCTGCAACCACGACCACGCCGGGCACAACCATGCCCCGGGAGAAACATGCAGCGGTGGCGTTGCCGTCATTGTAGAGGCAGATGCCCGAGCCAGAGATTTGGTCAACATGCGTACGGAAAAAGTACCCACCGCTACAGATGTGCTGGTACACTCCCTGTATGGCTACCTCACCACCCCCGACCACGCCATGCAAACCTATGCCCTGCCCTGTGGCGGGCGCATCACACTGCATGTTAAATCTGCCCAACAAGTGAAAAAGGGAGACTTGCTCTACACCCTGCAAAGCCCGGATATCATGGAGCAGCAAGCGGAGGTAATACGCATTAACGCCTCCCTCAAGCGTTGCGAGGCAGAAATTGCCACGCTGGAGTCTCGCCTCAAAGAGCTGTCCACCGCCGGCACCCGCAATAAGGATTTGGAGGTAGAGCTGGCCAACAAGCAAGCAGAGCTGGCTCAAACGCAGCAAGAGTTCACGGCCGTGCAAACTCGCCTGAACATGCTCACCTTGGGCGGTACCTTGGCAGAGCAAGATAAACTCACCGTGCTGGAGGTGCGCGCAGAGACAGACGGCACCGTGCGCAACGTGGGTGTTACTCAAGGCAGCTGGGGTGAGCAAGGCTCCCCCGTGGTGTCCATGAGCAATTTGCAACAAATGGAAATTGCCACCACCATCTACGGCTCGGATGTACCCCACTTTACCACCGTGCGGGCTACCATACCCACCGGCCGAGAGCAAAAAGCGGTGGAGGGCACTTGGCGCTTGGCAGAGGAGGTAGACCCCGCCACCCGTACCCGCGAGCTTTACTTTAACCCCGATACTATACCCGCAGGGGTGCAACCCGGGCAGCTCTGCCGCCTGGATCTGTACGCCGCCGGGGATTCTCACGGCATGGTATCCATACCGGACACCGCTGTGGTAAAAGTGGGTGTGGATGATGTGGTGTTTGTGGAAATTGCGGAGGGCAAGTTTGCCATGGTTAAGGTGCACGCCGGCACCAGCCGCCGTGGCATGACTCCCGTTAGCGGGCTTACCCCGGGGCAAACTATTGTGGTTAAGGGCGGTTACGAGCTCAAGTACCTTATCCCCGGTGATGGTCAAAAGAAAAAGGCCGGACACTTCCACGCAGACGGCGTTTTCCACGAAGGGGAAGAACATTAAGAAGTACGAAATACGAAGTACGAAATGGTAAGTATAAGGTATGAATGCTTTAATATCATTCTGTCTTAAAAACCGCATTACAGTGGTGCTGATATCGCTGATACTGGCAGCGGTGAGCGCCTTTGTGGTGAGCACCCTGCCGGTGGACGTGTTCCCGGAGCTCAAGCAGCCGCGTGTCACGATTCAGACGGAGGCCGGCGGGCTCTCTGCCGAGGAGGTGGAGCAGTACATCTCCATACCCCTGGAATCTGCCATGCAAGGCACCCCGGGTGTGCGCAATGTGAGCTCCTCTTCCGGCGGTGGGCTCTCCTTTGTGTGGGTGGACTTTGACTGGGGAACGGATATTTACCTGGCCCGCCAAATTGTGTCCGAGCGCTTGGCTACGGTGCGAGAATCCCTGCCGGAGCAGGCGGAGACCGAGATGGCCCCCATTGTATCCGTTACCGGTGAAATCATGGTTATTGCCATACAGGGCGATGAAACGGCAGACCCGCTGGAGGTGCGCCGCGTGGGCGAGTTCGAGCTGCGCAACCGCCTGCTGGCCATACCGGGGGTAGGGCAAGTCACCGTGCTGGGTGGCCGCCTGCCAGAGTACCAAGTGGCCTACGACCCCGAGAAAATGCGCCAAGCAGGCGTGAGCTTTGCAGACCTCAAAAACACGGTGGAATCCGCCCAAAGCAGCATACCCGCCGGATATTTGGAGGATGTAGCAGGTGTTGAGCTGCCCGTGCAGCAAAATACCCGCGCTTTCACGCCCGAGCACCTCAAACGTGCCATTGTGACAGACCACCCCACCGATGGCGTGGTACGCCTGGAGGACGTGGCAGATGTCAAGATTGACGGTGCCCCGCGCCGTGGCAACGCCGGGTATGGGCGTGCCGGTGGTGCCCCGGGGGATGAGGCCGTGGTGCTCTCCGTACAAAAAGTGCCGGGGGCTAACACGCTGGAGCTTACCTACGCAGTAGATGCCGCCGTTAAAGAGTTTGAAAAGAGCCGCCTGCCCAAGAACATGAAGCTGTATGCGGATGGCTACCGCCAGGCGGATTTCATTGAGCTGTCTCTGGAGAACGGCAAAGAGACCCTCCTTATTGCCGCCGTGGTGGTGATATTGGTCATTTTGCTCACGCTGCTCAACTTCCGCACGGCCATTATCACGCTTATCAGCATGCCGCTTTCCGTGGTGTTCGGCATGGCG
Organism: Akkermansia sp.; assembly: GCA_017399165.1. Classification (GTDB taxonomy): domain Bacteria; phylum Verrucomicrobiota; class Verrucomicrobiia; order Verrucomicrobiales; family Akkermansiaceae; genus Akkermansia. The sequence goes on along the minus strand of JAFQEF010000007.1, from coordinate 27,815 downwards.
CTTTTCCCCATCTTCGGGTTGGGTGTCAACATTATGACCTTGGGTGGTTTGGCTGTAGCCGTGGGTGATGTGGTGGATAACGCCATCATCTTTGTGGAAATTGCCTGGCGCAACCTGAGCCGCAATGCCGCCAAACCCAAGGAGAAACAAAAGAACCGCTACCGCGTGCTCATGGATGCCAAGAAGGAGATTGTAAGCTCCATCAGCTACTCATCCGTCATTATTCTGTTGGTATTTGCCCCGCTGCTGTTCCTGAGCGGTATCGAGGGGCAGTTCTACCGCCCGCTGGGTATCTCTTACATGCTGGCACTGGGGGCCTCTTTGCTGGTATCCCTCACCCTCATCCCCACGCTGTGTATCATTTGGTTTAAAGCGGGCAAAAAACAGACTAAGGATGGCGACTCTGCCACGGCACGCTTCATTAAGCGCATTTACACGCCCATCCTCAATTTCTGTTTAACGTGGCCCAAAACCATATTCGGCGCACTCATGGCCATTACGGGGGCAGCCATGTGGTTGGGCAGCACATACGGCACCAGCTTTTTGCCGCCGTTCAATGAGGACTGCTACACCCTCTTTGTCAATGCCGTGCCCGGTACATCCCTGGAGGAAACGGAGCGAATCTCTCGCCAGGTCATGAAACAGGTGCAGCAGATAGACGGTGTTAAAACCGTTACCCAGCGCACCGGCCGTGCAGAGAATGATGAACACGCCGAGCCCGTGAGCGCCAGTGAGCTTGTGGTGCGTGTGGACCTCTCCAAAGACCAACGCAAAATGCGTGAGCAGTTCAAGGAGGCCATGCGCGGGATTCCCGGTGTGAGCGGTATGGTGGGGTTCCCCATCGCTCACCGCATCAGCTCCGCGCTCTCTAACTCTAACTCTGAAATTGCCATCAACATTTTCGGTGATGATTTGCCGCAAATTCGCGCAGCTGCCAAAAAGGCGGCAGAAATCCTCTCTGCCATGCACGAGGTGGCGGATGCACGCGCCAACCGAGAGGTGATGGTAGACACTATTCACGTGGACTACAATCGCGAGGTGCTGGCAGCTTACGGCCTTACCATGGCAGACGCTGCAGACCAGGTATCCGCCGCGCTCAACGGCATGCAGGTGGGTGAAATCATCCGCAACCTGGACCACTGGGATGTCGTGCTGCGCTTGGATGCAGACCTGCGCCAAAGCATGGACGACGTGCGCAACCTGCAACTGGTAGCCCCCGGCGGCAAGAAAGTACCGCTGGGAGAAGTAGCCCACGTATACCGCGCCGAGACCACTAACCTGATTCTGAGAGACAACTCGCGCCGCAAGGCCATGATCTCCTGCAACCCCGCCCCGGACTCCAACCTGGGAGACCTGGCCGATGCTTGCCGAGAAAAGCTTGACCCCGCCATGAACGCCATGGGCTGCTCCGTAGAATACGCCGGCACCATCAAGAGCCGAGAGGCAGCCGGGCAGCGCCTGTACATGCTGGGCGGCATTGTTTGCGTGCTGATTGTGCTGTTGCTCTCCAGCTCGCTGGGCAGTGTACGCCGTGCGCTTGTCACCCTCATCAACATCCCCCTGTGTTTGGTGGGCGGCATTGTGGCGGTGTTCCTGGCCTCGCCGGAGACGGTGTCCTCCGTTCTCAGCGGCACGGGCTATGTGCACCCCATTCTCTCCGTAAGCTCCATTGTGGGCTTTGTTACTGTTATTGGCTTTGCCATACGCTCAGGCCTTATCTTGCTCAACCGCTACCGCATGTTGGAGCTCAGCGGCATGAGCACCGATGATGCCATACGTGCAGGGTCTACGGAGCGTGTTATCCCCATCATGATGACCTCCCTCACCACCATTTTGGGCTTGCTACCCCTCATTTGGGCCAAGGATCAACCCGGTGGCGAGCTGCTGGCACCCCTGGCCATTGTACAGTTCGGTGGCTTGGTATCTGCCACCGTTCTCAACCTGCTGGTCATACCTGCCACCTGCAAAATCTTTGCACGCTTTATCTCTGCGGCAGATCAATAAAGAGCACGCCTCCCATACACTCTCAGCCCTCCCGTTAACACGACTCGTTGCGGGAGGGCTCTTCTTTTTTTACAGATAGTTCACAACGTATCTTTTAAGATTGACAGGTGGTAGAGAGCAAGATAAGATGAGAGGCATGATAGAAATCTCCATATCACGGCAAGAGTTGGTATACCGCGGGCACCGATTCCGTATCTCCACCGGGGCGGCGGGAGCAGGCAGCGAGGAGGGCAGCGGTAAAACGCCCGTGGGCCTGTTTGAGGTATGCTCTCGCCATGGGCTCAATGCACCGCTACACACCGTGTTCAGGGGCAGAATACCCGTGGGCACCTACCCCGAGGCCGCACAGGGAGAAGATGCTGTGTTAACGCGCATACTGGCGCTGGAGGGGCTTGAGCCACACAACGCCAACACCCGCGCGCGCTACATTTACATACACGGCACAAGTGATACGGAGCGCATCGGCACCCCGGTATCCCACGGTTGCATACGCCTGGCACCTCAAGATATGCTCACGCTGTTTGATATGGTCCCCCTGGGGTGCAGGGTGATGATAACGTGATAATGCCCCATTTATAAAGTTGCGAGTCAGCAGACTTACGACTGAATGACGGCAAAGCCTGTGCTGAGCTGACTTTGTAAATGTCTTTTCGTGTTTCTGCGTGCTTGACACGCGGGGTGGATTTGGGTATAGTGTGCGCAATGAAAGTGCTTATTCCTACATTTTTTGCAGGTATTTATGGTGGTATGGTATGGGCGGCACCGTCTGCCCCGGTTCAGACGAGCCCGAGCGTGATTCCGCAACCGGTTCGGTATGAAACCCAAGTGGGAGAGGCCGGGTTCTCTTTGGCACAGGGAATCAAGGTACACTACAAGGTAAGCCGCTCTGCGGAGGGGGCAGCCGCCATACGCGCCCTCATGTCAGCGGGTATTCTCCATGTGCTGCCGGAGGAGAACGAGGGCGAGCTGACGGTAACGGTGGAGCCCGGCCATGGTAAGGAGTGGTATGCCATACACGTGACTCCGCAGCAGATTTACCTGCGTGTCAGCGAGCTGAACGCCCTGTACCTTGCTGCCCAAACACTGGCTCAAAGCATAACGGAGGATGAAACCGGGGCCCCCGCCCTGCCCTGCATGCAGGTGGAGGACGAGCCCATGCTGAGCTACCGCGGGCTCATGCTCGACCCCTGCCGCCACCCGCTGAGCATTGAGCAAACCAAGAAGATGCTGCGCATTATGGCACGCTACAAGCTCAACCGCTTTCATTGGCACCTTACGGATGACCAGGGCTGGCGCATCGAAATCAAGAAATACCCCAAGCTTACCGAGGTGGGCAGCCGCAGAGACAGCACCCCCCTGCTCACAAACCACGAGAAGAACGACAACACCCCCACCGGCCCCTTCTTCTATACGCAAGATGAGATTCGGGATGTAGTGGCCTATGCCAACAGCTTGGGAATTACCGTGATACCGGAAATCGAAATCCCCGGGCACGCATCCGCCTGCATTGCCGCCTACCCCGAGCTGGGCAACAGTGATATTGAGAGCTATGCCCCCAGGGTTGCCACCACTTGGGGTGTGCTGCCCTTTACCATGGCCCCCAAGGAGGAAACATTCCGTTTTATTGAGGAGGTGATGGCAGAGGTGCTGCCGCTGTTCCCCAAGGCGGATATGGTGCACATTGGCGGCGATGAAGCCCCGCGCGAGCAATGGCAACAAAGCCCCTTTGCACAAGCCTACATGAAGCAGCACGGCTTGAAGAACGCCGGGCAAATTCAGCACCACTTTACCCACCGCGTGGCAGAGATGCTGGCCCCGCACGGTCGCCGCATCATCGGGTGGGATGAAATCATGATGGATGGCGAGGTGCCGCCCACCGCCGTGGTTATGGCCTGGCGCTCTTGGGTGAAACCGGATGCCGCCCTCACCGCCGCCAATCGCGGGCACGATGTTATCCTCTCCCCGGACTCTCACTTCTACTTCAACTTTGCCCAAGGCAAAATTCCGGCAGACCCCGCCTACACCCCGCACGGCTGGGTAGAGGCCAAGCAAGACTGGCGCCATGTGTACTCCTACAACCCGCTGCCCGCCCACTACACGGCAGAGCAGCGCAAGCGTATCATTGGCCTGCAAGCCAACTGCTGGAGCGAGAGTATTCAAAACAGCTCCAAATTGGAGTACCAGGTTGTGCCCCGCATTTGTGCCTTGGCAGAGGTAGCCTGGCGCCCCGCAGAGCTGCGTAATGCAGATGAGTTCTTGCAGCGCATCAAGGCAGAGTACCCCTGGTTCAAGCAGATGAACATCAACTTCAGGCACGAGGACGGCAGCCCCGCCGCCCCCGAATCCATGCCACGATAACTCATTACACGGCACCACGTAAAAAGGCAGGAGAATTCCTGCCTTTTTTAATTGAAGACTTGTTTTCTGCCATGCGGTGTGTATAATGCTTTTTGCTATGAGACCCACCTTGTATACCTTGTTGATGTTAAGCTGCTGCGCCTGCGGATATGTGGCAGAGGCGAACACGGCAACCGTGCCGCTGGAGCAAGTGCTGACAAACCGGGAACCCACCATGGCAAAAGCCTCTCAAAAGGTATACGAATCTGACACTTTGGTGGTATTTTGCTCGCCGCCGACGCACCCCCCAAAACAATATTGGTGTGTGTGGTGCTACCGTTATTTTCACGGCGGTTGGGTGAATGCGGAGCTGGTACCCTCTCACAGCGAGCAGCCCTCCCACTGGCGTATCGAGAATGATGCTTTGGTGCCATACCGCGGGGATACACCCGTTGAAGAGGTAAAGCCCATACCCCTTGCCACACCAAACGATGCCTCATTTTTGTTTCAGATGCTGCCGCAAACTCGTACTTGGACACCCCCCGAGTATGAAAATACGCATGCCGAGTTGCCGGACCCGCATACTCTTGTGGTGAGAGCTACAGAAAAACTGCAACATGACACCACCGTGTACCATGCCGTGCTGCGTTTGAAGGATTCTCGCTGGCACACGGTAGGCGCAGTCGGGCTGCCACGCGGGTTTGATACCGAGCTGCACTACCGTTTGTGTGACAATAAGCTGCAATGTGTGGATGCTGAGGGGCTGCCGGTGGCAAGCATTGCGCTGCATGGCGCCTTAACAGATTCCCCGCAATATGTACAAATGCATTGCGATGGGCGTATCTCGCAAGGGCATGTAAACATTCAACTCACCAACATGCTCAACCGCAGTGTACGCCTTCGCCCCGGGGATTTTATTCTCTCTCACCGCGAGGCAGACGGCACCTTGCACTACGGCACTATTACAGCAGAATCTACGCAGGAAATTCTGCTGCCGCCACATGGTAAAAAAAGCCTGAGATTGAAGACGAATCAACGGGGGCACCAACAACTGCACGGGCAGGTGTATGTTTCCTACCATGCCAATCTGCGCAAAAGGTATACTCAAGCCCCTGCTGCACATGAATGGGTACCCACTTACATGGAATCTGCCGTTTTACCGGCTATCCATCCCACTCACAACGAGTATGTCTACCCCCTCTGCGAGGATATGGCCGTGCATCTTCGTTTCGACCACGGCTTCACCTCCGGTATCGATTCCACTGTAGTTTACCTGACCGTTTACCGACGCGTAGAGGGTTATTGGTACAAGGTAGGCCAAATTCAGGGCAGAGCACACTCCCCCATTCAGCCTAACATGTTCCGGGGGTGCTGCCGTTTGCAAGACAATGTGCTGCAATATGGTGAAAAAAGCGGCGACAAGATACAGTGGGCAGGCTCTGTACCGCTGCATGATGTGAATACCGCATTTCAAAAATAAACATGCCCCACAAATTAGTGAATTTGAGGGGTGGCAGAGGCTCTTTTTAGTGAGCCCCGCCGTTAAGGTAGGCCGTTACATCAATATAGATGTTCACCTCGTACACCTTTTCCTCATACACATAGAAAACGGTGGCGCTTTCCATGCGGCGGCCGTCATCGGTGATGGTTCTGCCCATGGCGAAGCGGTGAAATCCATCCGGCGGCAGGGCCAGAATCACGGTAGCGATGTCCACGGGAGCATCACTCTGCGTAAAGACCCACGGCTCTGCCTCCGTAAGACCGGGGCCCCCGGTTACGGGTATGCCCAAAGACTCGACAGCTTGACGTATCATGGGCTCGAGCACGGCTTTTACCTGCGGAGTCGGCTCAATGGGGTCCATAACGGCACAGGGAGATGCCCCCAAGGCCTCCGCCAGTTTGAAAGAGCCGTAAAAGCGGTTGGTGTTGATGGCATTATGAACGGCAAAGAACCGGCTTTGCGAATACCCTTTTTGCTCGCAAAGAGCGCTTATAGCCTCCACGGGAATGGCCAACCCATAGCTCATCTCGTTCACTTTTTTCATGAGGGGAGCAATGTTTGCCGCAGCGGCATCTGCGCTTGCTTTGTCACTGATACCCTCCATCTGCTTGAGCACCTGCACCAACATATCGGCAAACTCACCTACACGGGCTGCATCTTGCGGGGTGGGGGTATAGGGCTCATCGTCTGAGGGCACGGCCTCTATGGTTTCTATCTCCTCAAGGGTATCTCCCATCAGGTTGGCCATGGTCTCCGAGCCGTAGTAACGATTTTTTTCTATCCGATTGAACAAATCAAGGGCGTAATCGTTGGTATACCCCAGTTCGGCAAGGGCTGCTACCATTTCCTCATCGCTGATACCATATCGGAGCCCGAGCTCGCGGCCTGTTTTCTCCGCATTCATCATGTAGATTGCCGTGGCATCCGCAGATTCTTTATCAGTCACATTCTCCATGAGTTTAAACATTTCAAGGGCGATATGAATCATCTGCTGTTTGGCAGACTCGCGGTCGGCAGGCACTTGTTGTGTGGCGGGTTGCTGCATGTCACCCTGCGCATGGGTAAGCGGGGTAGCTGCTAACAGGGCAAGTACGGGAATGCATTTTTTCATGACACCACCATACTAAAGCATTTTAGCTGAGTTGGCAAGAAAAAATTGACAACTCATAACAAAGGGGGTATAGTGGGGGTATGTTTGCAATAAGGTCTATCTCATTGATTCTGCCATTCATGCTGTGCCTGAATAGCATAGCACAGGAACCTATGCCCGATACATTTGAGGCGGTGCAAACCTTGTGCCATGAAGATGCGGTATATTTGGTTTACAAAGGCGGATTATTGAAAGCGAAAACCTCAGCAAGCAGCGTACAAAGCCGGCAAAAAGCGCATGAATGGGTGGCACGTGCATGCGAGGACAGTGCAGCCCCGCCTGTATTGCATGATATTACGGTAAATTATATTGAGCATGAGCATACCATGGTGGTAAGTTATGTAAAGGAGGCCTCGCCCGCTCAACGCTGTTACCATGTTTTAGTGAGGTGTGGTGGTTTTTGGTTTAAAACGGGCAGCTTGTGTTTCCCCGCTACTCAAGACCCGGTAGATCAATATGAGTACTATTGCGGGCGAATCTGCTTTTGGGATAGGCGCATGCAGGAAATTCCCTACGGCACATGGCCATTGCCGGAGAATGCTTTGAATGCTATCCAAACAGACACCCCCACCGCACTGCACCCTTATATAGGCGATGCCCTGCGGCCGTTCTTAATCTCTCACGCAGCTTTATGTGGCGCAAGTGCCTGTATGGAAGCTTTGCTCACACCGGAGATGCGCCTGCTCAAACCGGCGGAAACAGCTCAACTACGCGCATTTACCGCTGTAACAAAGGGGGATGCTGAACTTTTGCGTCAATGTGTAGCCGTGCCGGGGTTTGATGTGAATTCACCCTTGGTCCGATTAGGTTCTATGTGGAGCGACAGTATTAATTTGTTGAATTGGGCGCTTCTGAACGATCAACCGGAGTGCGTGCGTATTTTATTGACACAGCCGGCTATTAATCCGAATGGTAACAACAGTTTATCATCTCCCCTGCATGTGGCTATCAGTCATAAAGATGCAGAGATGGTGCGGCTTTTGTTGGCTTGCGATGGTATAGATGTTAACCGACGCTCTTCCATGGGGTACCATGGTTACCGCACGCCTTTACATGATGCTGCCGTCAACGGATTGACAGAAATTGTGCGTCTGTTGCTCGCCACACCCGGTATCGACATCCATGCCCGAGATAAAGGTGGTGAGACTGCTCTTGACTTGGCAGAAAAAAATGGGCACGCCCCATGTGCGGAGCTCATCCGTGCCCACCACGCACCGGCTCCCTGACCCTGTTACATCGTCCTCCGAAGCTGTCAAAAAAAACTTGCAGCCTCATCATAAATGGAATATATTGGCTGCATGCTCAAATATATTCCTCTGTTGACAGCTTTGTTAGTGGTGCCTTGTGTGTTTACGGCATGCAAGGACAACGCCCACCTGCAACAATTAGCCTGTTTGGAGAAACCCTGCCTCCACCCAGAGGCAGAAAGTGACCGCGAGCTGTTGATGGAGCATTACCGCCGCTACTACGCCGGGCAAGAGGGCATAGAGGAGTTTCCCTATATTGCCGTGGTGATGTCTGTGGCTGCTTGTGAGCCGTCCTTGCGTCCGCAGGTGCTTGCCATGGTTAAAGAATTGCACAGCCGCGGTGCCTTGGTTGGGCAACCGTACACAGACGGCACCCTTGCATCCTTTTACGCCCTTTACATGGGGGACCCCGAGCTGATTGCATGGTTTACCAAGCAGGGATACCCGCCGCAAATGCCGGATAATACCCCCATGGGAAGAAACTACCCCATGTTTGCCGCATACGGTGGGCAACTTGAATTGTTGAAACAACTGCATGCCGATGGTGCCCAACTCCATAGAAAAGATGCCATGGGACAAGGTATTCATCTGTATGCTGCCATGGCCGGCAGTATAGAGTGTTTGGAGTATTTGGCAGCAAACGGAGTAGATATTACTGCAAGCGGAGATAACGGAGGCTCCCCGGCGATTGCCGCTGCATTCAGTGGCAATGTAGATTGTGTGCGTTACTTGGCGGATAAGGGGTGTGACATACACAGCACCTATAAAGATGGTACCAACGCGCTGATGTATGCCGCCTGGGGTGGCAGTACGGAGATGCTGGACTACCTGATAACACAGGGGCTGAGTGTAAATGCTTGCTCGGGGAACGGTACTACCGCTCTGCACCATGCCGCTTTCGGCGGGCATGTGCCTGCCATTCAATACCTCTTACAAAAGGGGCTTAATGTCAATACGGCAGATACCCATGGCGTCACCCCGCTCATGTGTGCTGCCATGCGTGGTCATGTGCGAGCCATCCGTTTTCTGCTCCAAAACGGGGCTGACCGCAACGCTACGGATTCCGCCGGCAAAACAGCCTATCAATACGCCCGTGCCAAAGGTTACACCGCAGCCGCCAAGGCATTGAAAGAGTGATAATCCCGGAATTGCGATAGTATCATATTTTACCTTGACGCTAAACAGGGTTTATACTATAATACCCCGCGACATGGCCGTTCAAGAAAATAAGAAACATTATGCAATTATCGGTGGTGGTGTAAGTGGGTTATCCACTGCATGCATGTTAAAGGAAGCCGGCTGTGAGGTAACGGTTTTTGAGAAGGAATCCACCCCCGGTGGGTTGGTACGTTGCGCACGGGTGGAGGGGATTCTGTACCACTGCGTGGGCGGGCATGTGTTTAACTCTCGCAAACAGGAGGTGCTGGATTGGTTTTGGCAGCATCTCGATAAAAACGATTTTCAATTGGCTACACGCAATGCCGTTGTTTCTCTTGAAGATGGCACCAAGGTGGATTACCCCATAGAAAACCACCTCTACCAAATGCAGGAATCACTGCGCAGTGCCATTATTGATGACCTGTTACAAATAGCTGCCAAGGGCTATGCACAGGCAGATAATTTTGATGAGTTTTTACGCAACAGATTCGGCAATACCTTGTACAACGAATACTTTGCACCGTATAATCGCAAAATATGGCGCCGCAAGCTTACGGATGTTCCGCTGACCTGGCTGGAGGGAAAATTGCCCATGCCCACCGTCAAAGAAATTTTGGAGGCTAATATAGGGCAAGTTAAGGAGATGAAGATGGTGCACAGCACCTTCCATTACCCCAAACAGGGGGGCTCTCAACACATTGCAGACTCGCTTGCTGCCGGATTAGATGTACGCTATAACAGCCCTGTAGACCTTTTGGAGAAGGTGGGCAACCAATGGCATGTGAATGGTGAGGCGTTTGATGCCGTTATCTTCTGTGGTAATGTTAAGCATTTGCCTGCCATGTTGAAGGGCATCAATGTTGATTTAAGCGGTGTGGAGCGTTTGTCTGCCCACGGCACAACCTCCGTTCTTTGCGAGGTGGAGGCCAACCCGTACAGCTGGGTATACATGCCCTCCGCACAGCATGAAAGCCACCGCGTGATTTGCACCGGCAACTTTGCGGAGTCCAACTCCCCAGCCGGCATGTCTACCGCCACCATTGAGTTTACCTTGCAGTTGGATAAAGAAGAAATCCTCAAGCAGTTACAGCTCATCCCCTTCTCCCCGCGCTATATCGCACACCACTATTGCCCGTACACGTATCCTGTGCAAACTGCTGAAACACCTGCCATTATTGCAGATGCCAAAGCACAGCTTGCCCCGCACGGCATCTACCTGCTGGGCCGTTTTGCAGAGTGGGAGTACTATAACATGGATGCCGCCATGGCCGCTGCCATGAAACTTACTGCACAACTCTGCTCATGCTGATTTAACTATTCAGCATGCAGGCCCTCACAAACTGAAATTCAAGCACTTTTTCGTGTACGGAAAAGCTGATAGCATTGATTTTGCTTTACACGCGCGCGAAAGGGTGGTAAGCTGTGCGTGTAAAAATTTCTTTTGATAACAACATCTGACACGTTGATATGATGACCGCAGCGCAGATTCGCCGGAGCTTCCTGGACTTTTTCCACGAGAAGCAGCACACCGTAGTACCCTCCGCCTCCTTAATGCCGCAGAGCCCGGGGCTGCTGTTCACCAATGCCGGGATGAACCAGTTTGTACCTTACTTTTTAGGGGTATGGACCCCGCCGTGGAAACCCGCCCGTGCCACGGACACACAAAAGTGCATACGCGCCGGCGGCAAGCACAACGACTTGGAGGATGTGGGGCAGGACAGCTACCACCACACCATGTTCGAGATGCTGGGCAACTGGTCCTTCGGCGACTATTTCAAGAAAGAGGCCATCGCCTGGGCTTGGGAGCTGGTGGTAGAGCGCTGGGGGTTCCCCGCAGAGCGCTTGTACGCCACCGTATACTGCCCCGACAAGAGCAAGGGCGACCCCGGCGAGTTTGACCAAGAGGCTTGGGATACCTGGGCACCCCTCTTTATCGCCAAGGGGTTGGACCCTAAGGTGCACATTGTCAACGGCGGTGTGAAGGACAACTTCTGGATGATGGGCGAGACCGGCCCCTGCGGCCCCTGCTCCGAGCTGCACGTGGACCTCACCCCCGAGGGCAAGACAGAGGGCTCCCTAGTTAACAAAGACAGCGATAAGTGCATTGAGATCTGGAACCTTGTGTTCATTCAGTACAATGCCGAGAGCGACGGCACCTTCCGCAACCTGCCCGCCTGCCACGTGGATACCGGCATGGGCTTTGAGCGTGCCTGTGCCATGATTCAGTGCACCAACGGCTTTACGGACTTCTCCCGCCGCGTCTCCAACTACAGCACAGACGTTTTCCGCCCCCTCTTCAGTAAGATTGAGGAAATCTCCGGCCGCACCTATGTAGACATCTACCCGCAGGATGCCACGGATGAAAACCGAGACGTACTCAAAGAGAGCATCGCCTTCCGCGTGATTGCGGACCACATCCGCACGCTGAGCTTCTCCATTGCAGACGGCATATTGCCCGGCAACAACGGCCGCAACTATGTGCTGCGCCGCATTCTGCGCCGCGCCGTGCGCTACGGGCGTACCCTGGGGCTTGAAAAACCTTTCCTTTCTCAGTTGGTGGACACCTTGGCAGCCGAGATGGGCCGCGTGTTCCCCGAGATTATCGGCCGTGCCGCCACCATTAAAGATGTACTGTTGAGAGAGGAGACCTCCTTCAACGAGACCCTGGACCGCGGGTTGGAGCTCTTTGACAAAGAAGTGGCAGCCACCGGCAAAGTGAGCGGCGATTTCGCCTTCAAGCTGTATGACACCTACGGATTCCCCATTGACCTCACCGCACTGATGGCTCGTGAGCGTGGGCTCACCGTTGATACAGAGCGTTTTGAAGCCCTGATGGAGGAGCAGCGCCAGCGCGCCAAAGCCGCCCAAAAGAAGCAGGTGGTGCGCGCTCTGGACCTCAAAACCGAGCAAGTTACCACCTTCACCGGCTACACGGAAGACACCACCACCGCCACCGTTACAGAGGTGCATGAGGCAGAGGGCATGCTCTTTGTCATTACGGATAAAACTCCCTTCTATGCCGAGATGGGTGGCCAGCTCAGCGATGGCGGCACGCTCTCCTTGGGTGGCGACAGTGCCCCCGTGCTGGGAGTGCAGCAAATCGGCCAAGCCCGCGCCCACCTCATTGCCGTGGCAGATGGCGTAGCCCCCGCCGTGGGCGATACCGTGGAGCTTGTGCTTGACACGGAGCGCCGCCGCGCGCTGGAGGCCCACCACAGCGCCACTCACTTGCTGCACAAAGCATTGCGCACCTTGGTAAGCGAGGACATTGCCCAGCAGGGCTCTTTGGTGGATGCCGACCGCCTGCGTTTCGATGTAAACAGCGCCCCCATCTCCAAGCAAGACCTGCGCCGTGTGGAAGAGCTGGTCAACCAATGGGTGGCAGAGGACCTGCCCGTGCTCTGCAAAGAATACCCCATGACGGAGATTAAGAAACACCCCGAGATTTGCCAGTTCTTCGGCGATAAATACGGCGATGTTGTACGCCTGGTACAGGTAGGCGGCGAGCAGGATGGATTCAACGGCGTATCCATGGAGCTTTGCGGTGGTACACACGCTGCCTCCACCGGCAAGGTAGGGTTCTTCAAGATTAAGAGCGAGGGTGCCATTGCCAGCGGTGTACGCCGTATTGAGGCTGCCTGTGGTCAAGCCGGGTTGGATGCCGTTAAAGAGGCCATCGCCGCCCGCCTGCCCGAGGGCAAAGAGATGCTCGAGAAGCTCTCCCTAGCCAACAGCAAGCTCGAGCAACTCGGCCAACCCACTGTACCCGTACCCACCAATGACTCTCAGCCCGCTAAAAAGGCTGTGCAGGCTAAGGATATTCGCGTGGTCAACGCCCTGCTCGATGAGTATTACGCCTACTGCGACAAACTCAAAGAAGCCGCGTTGGAGGCCGAAAAACGCCTCAAGAAGGCCATGAGCGCCGCTGCGGCCTCCATGGCAGATGCCCTCTTAAACGAGCAGCTCACCGGCGCCAACATCGTGCTGGAGGCAGAGGGCGGCAACGACCTGCTCACAGAACTCTTCAACGGCTTGCGCAAGCGTCATTTCGCCGGTGCAGCCTTCCTCATCGTTAACGATGGCGCTTCCCTCGGCCTTGGTGCCTATTGTGGAGAAGCCGCTCAAGCCGCCGGGCTCAAAGCCGGCGACCTTATCCGCAACCTGGCCCCCATTGTGGGTGGTAAAGGCGGCGGCAAAGCAGACATGGCCCGTGGCTCCGGTAAAGACTTGGCAGCCAAGGCCACCCTCATTTCAGAGGCTCAGAAAGCTCTCTCCTGATTATCATTAACTTACACACCTACACAAATATGTCAAAAAACAACCAGCCACCGGTTTACCCGGATGAACCCAGAATCCCCATTCTGCCCAACATGCTCACGGCAGGCAACCTGCTGTGCGGGTTCTTTGCCATTCTCACCATCTTTAAAGGCATGGCCTTTGAGGATGGCTCCGTGCAGGCCTTTGATTATTATCAACAGGCTACCTACCTCATATTTGCAGCCTGTATCTTTGACCTGTTGGATGGCCGCGTAGCCCGCATGTGCAAGGCGGATGGCCCCTTTGGCCGCGAGTTTGACTCCATTGCAGATGTTATCTCCTTTGGTGTTGCCCCGGCCATGCTGCTGAGCCGTGCCGTGCTCTTTGACCTGCCGGACGCCTTCGGCATGGGTATCGGCGTGCTCTACCTGCTGTGCGCCTCCCTGCGCCTGGCTCGCTTCAACTGCATGGCAGCCGCCCCCAAAAAGCCCAACCAAAGCATGGACTTTGTGGGCCTGCCCGTGCCCATGGCTGCCGGTGCCGTGGTAAGCACCATGTATTTAGTCATAGATGTCACCACGCACCACAACCTCATCATTGACACGCCTTGGCTCTATGTTATGGGTGGTATGATGGCACTGGTATCTCTGCTCATGATGAGCCGTGTCATCTACCCCAGCTTCAAGCATATCAACTTTGAGAAGCGCGGCACCATCACCGCCATACTCCTGTTTGCAGCGGCCATTTGCGCCTTTGTTTGCCTGCCGTGGATTGCACCCGCCATCATCTTCCTTTGCTACTTGGGCTACGGCCTCATCGTACGCCCCTTCCTTACCCGCCGTCTCCGCCGCATTATTGAGGTGGATGACAGCGAAGAGGATGATGAGGATGACACCACCCCATCAAACGCATAAGGCTTAGCTGAATTCCCTTCCCCTCCCCTTTTCCTCCCCCGCGTTTCCCCCACGAAACCCGGGGGAGCTTGCTGCTATTTGCGGTTGTCCCAAAGAAATGAGTATTGAAAAGCTCATTCTGTCATTGTATGCATATTCAACTGGGGGACTTCCGGAAACAGATGAGAAATATCATAAGCGGCTACGTCGAAAGAAAAATTCTGATTCGCACAGGAACAGGCCCCGGTACACGATACGAAATTTCACAAGAATACGCTGAGAAAAACAAGGTCATGCTAAAAGCTTTACAAATCGGATTACAGGTATTGCGCGACAGAGGGGAGATTTCTATTTCAGCATCTGAAAATCCTTAAGAAATCTAAAAGGGCCAAAAATGGACCAAAAATAGGTCAATTTCAAGCATATTTTAGAAAAAAATGCATTTCTTATTGATTTGCAATATATTACAAAAGGGCCAAAAATGGACCAAAAAATACAAAATTAGGTAAATTTGAATCATAGAACTTAAACTCTCCATCGTGATATTTTAAATCGATGCCGGGCAGAGCGGGATGGAGTGCAGGTTCCGGCTCATCCAAAAGTATACCATTTAGAATCACTCGCATTTTCATCATTTTTCTGACGTTAGGAAAATGATAAAAACAACACATCAACAATAGAAAATAAAAAATACAGAAACTGAAAGAACTCTTTGATGGTCACACCCAATGATGGGATGATTGTACACCGTAGAAATATGGAAAGCGCGGGATTTGGTGGGGTTACTTGGATACCGGAAGAGGGAGACATAGAAGTAAAAAAAGGAACTTGCACATGAGGCTCAGCAATGGTATATTGCGGGCGTGATAGAATTTTTTCTAGTGGTGCTTTTTGTAGGCACAATGCTACCGGCGGGCATTCATGAAGAATGGCTTGCTGCCGGTGGAGTCAAGCGGTGGCTGTGGTTAAGCTTGGCCACTGTTGGCACATTGAGTGCGCTTGCACTAATACCGCTGCTTCACTAAATGGAAGAGCCCCGGGGGGCGCTTTGTCCGCCCTCATAACGCAGGCGCACACCACGCTTGTAAATGGCCACATGCAGCGTGCCATTGCTGCCTGGCTCCACGTGCACGGAATCCGCCGCCTCCTTCCAGAATCTCCGTGAGGAGCGGGCGCGGAAGTGGTCCTCCACCAAGCTGCGCACACGCCCGGCGGCAGAGTAGAGCACCTCCTCCTTTTGCTCCGGTGTTACAGAGCGCAAGGAGCGCAAACCGCTGCGAATCGGGGTCTGTTTCAGATTTGCTTTTGTGGTTGACTATTCCATTGTTGCAAGTTAAACTGAGCGTCCGGGCGGCACCTTTCCTTCCACTAGGCAAGATTGAAATCAGATGGCTGGATAAGTAGCTGAGGGACCCAACCCTGTGCATCTGCCTGTAGACGTAGGTTCCTGACCTGCGTTTTTTTATTTCAAGATTTCTACCATGCAATTTTTCATTTTTTATCGTTTTTTGATGTTGACTTTTTCCTTTTTCTTGCGTATGGTTCGCGCGTCGCCGTTTCCGCAGGGAGGGAGCATCCTTATTCAACCTGCGGCGCAGGTCGAATAAGGATGCTTTCCCGGCGGTGAATTTATTTTGTTCTACATTCATGCAATTTTTCATTCTATCGCGTTGTTATGGTTGACTTTTATTCTTTTAGGGATTACTCTGAGCTCGTGGGTGCAGCCGACGACCTCGGGACAACCTGTCAGGATTCCTGATGGCCCCCGCTGGAAGGCAACGGCGGCTGCACCCGGAGCCCCAATGAATAGGCCGTTCGATTGTCTCTACCTTTGAATTTCATGGTTCTTTTTTGCTTTTGTGGTTGACTTTTGTGCGGTGCCATGGTTGAATCAGCGCCGTGAGGATGAGTAGCTTTTCGAAGCAAGCTTGCATTACGGTAGAAAGACCGTATATCCTCACCTTTTTATTGGTTCGATTTGCCTTGAATGTACTCTGATTTGAAGAAACTGATATCACCCTTGCGCGATGGTCTCAGCTGCTCCACCAAAATATAGATACGCGTGGGAACAATTAGAGGTTTTACCCGGAGCTATTTTGCTCAGGACGGAATTGATACAGATAAGCACAATTTAACTTGACTTATGGCGCAAGCAGGCGTAATCTGACAACAGCTTATGGCCAGTGATGCAAAGTTGGTAGAATTGGAAAAACGGCGCATATTGCCGCTGTTGCTCAGTTATTCTTTGCCTGCCATTGTGGGCATGGCCGCTATGTCCATATACAACATAGTGGGTGCCATATATGTGGGGCAATGGTGCGGTGCGTATGCGGTAACAGCCATGGCGCTCATCTTCCCCGTGATTAACCTGATGGTAGCCGTGGGCACCTTGGTTGGCTTAGGTAGTGCGGCCAGTGCCTCCATTGCGCTGGGGCAAGGCAAAAGACGCCGCGCACAGAACATATTGGGGCATTGTTTAATACTCAGTTTTTTGAGCAGTGTGATAGTGGGCTGGTTACCCATACCGTGGATAGATGACATCATGCTGGCGTTCGGGGCGGATGAGAACACCCTCAAGCCCTCTTGCGATTACATGTTGGTGCTCATGCTGTGGTTTCCCTTCAACTCTGTTTTTTTGGGGCTCAACCACCTGATGCGCGCCAGCGGCTACCCCAAAAAAGCCATGGTGAGCCTCATTATCTCCATGGTGGTCAACGTGGTCATTGCGCCGCTGTTTATTTACACTTTCGATTGGGGTATTGCCGGTGCGGGCTTGGCCACGGCAGCAGCTCAAACCGTGGGCTTGGGATGGGTGCTGATGCACTTTTTCCGCAAAGATGTGGTGCTGCGCTTTACAAAGGGAATCTACAACATCAGCTGGCCGCTTACACGGCGTATTTGCACCATAGGTCTACCCCCCTGCCTGCTCAATATTGTGGCCTGTGTGATTGTGCTCATCTTCAACCGGCTCTTCATTGAGTACGATGGCCAAATGGGTGTGGGTGCCTACGGCGTGGTCAACCGTGTTATCTTCTTCTTTGTCATGATTGTGGCGGGTATTACCCAAGGCATGCAGCCCATTGCCGGCTACAACTTGGGCTTGGGGCAATATTGCCGCGTGCGCAAGGTGTTAATCAACGCCATGGTATTTGCCAGTGCCGTCACCACTTTCGGTACCCTGCTGGTGCAGATATTCCCGCGTGAAATCGTGGCTCTCTTTGTGAAAGAGGACGATGCCAATGCCAGCCAAATCATTACACTGGCCACCTACGGTATCACCGTGGTGAGCATGGTGTTCCCCTTTGTGGGGTCTCAAATTGTCATCAGTAACTTCTTCCAGGCCATCGGGCGGCCTGTGATGAGCATCTTCCTGACCCTTACCCGCCAGCTCATTTTCCTGCTGCCCTGCCTCATTCTGATGCCCATTTGGTATGGCGAGCCCGGTATATGGTACTCTCAAGTAGTGGCAGATGCTCTGGCCGTGCTGATGGGCTTTACCGTGATTGCGCTTTTCTTGGCCAAAGTGTTCCCCAAAAAGAATATCTGCTTCCACAACAACGATTAATCCACCGCCATGAGTCCTACCATCCTCACCATCGCCACCCGCAACGCTCATAAAGCACAGGAGATTGCCGCCATGCTCCCCCCGCATTTTACCGTGCGCACCTTGGCGGATTACCCCGAGCTGCCCGATGTGGAGGAAACCGGCACCACCTTTGCAGAAAACGCTGCGCTCAAGGCCTGCGGTATCTCCGCCGCCCTGCCCGGCATGGTGCTGGCAGATGACTCCGGCCTGTGTGTGGATGCCTTGGGGGGCGCGCCCGGTGTGTACTCCGCCCGCTATGCCGGAGAGCATGGTAATGATGCCGCCAACAACGCCAAGTTATTGGCAGACCTTGCTGCCCTGCCCGCCACCGCAGCCCCCACCGCCCGCTTTATGTGCGCCATGTGCCTGGCAGAGGGCGGGCATGTCAAGGCAGAGTTCATCGGAAAGGTAGAGGGCCACATTACCGCCACCCCGGCAGGTGACCACGGCTTTGGGTATGACCCCCTCTTTGTACCCGCCGGCTACTCCTGCACCATGGCAGAGCTGCCCGCCGAGCAAAAAAACCGTATCTCTCACCGTGCAGATGCCCTGCGACAGTTCTTGGCCTATATCACCTCCGAAATTTAAAATTTAACCGTTTTTTGTAAAAAAAATCAGAAAATGGCTTGACAGCTCGGGGGCATAGGCGTATACTCTCGGCGTTCCAAGCAACATAGGGCTATGGTGTAATTGGCAACACATCGGTTTCTGGCACCGCTATTCGGGGTTCGAGTCCCTGTAGCCCTACTGATAAGCACCTCACTTTCGTGAGGTGCTTTTTTGTAAGATGAATAACAACAAAAAAATTATTAGGGTCAATCCCAATTATTATTCCTTCAACTGCCCGGCAATGCCCGAAAACAGGTTACCTGCCGCAGATAACCCGGCCCCTACGGAGCTCATTTTGGCTTGAGCAGCGGCATGGCGCGTGTTCCAGGCATTCAGCTTGCCTTGTTGGCGGGTGCGGGTGGCTTCATCCAACGCAGCATTAGCATTGAGGGTGATTTCATCTTGCAGGCGGGTGGCTAAATCCGTTTCTCGCACATGGGCAGAGCCCTCGCTCATCAGGTTAGAGGCAGCGGCATCTGCCCGCGCTGCCCCCATTTGAGCAGCTGCATTGCGTGCAGCACGCTGTTGGTTTGCCACGGCAGTATTCTCCATACGCGCGGCCTGTGTGTTTGCCAAGCTCTCTTGCTCGGCTGCAATTTTATTAAGCGTTTTGGCTTGCTTGTTAAAAGAATATGCCTGCAGGGCATCCGGCAAGGCTTTTACGGCGGTAACGGCGGCGGTGGCTAAAGTGGTGAATCCCATAATGCCGTGCATTTTACAGCGGCACACCGCCCCTGCAAATCAAATTCACCCACCCGCAGGCACTTTTCACAAGTTCCGCCGAGCTTGTTCGGTAACTTGTTCGGTGGCCACGGGGGCATCGGTATCCGGAAGAAGCAGATAGCGATTTTTCAACTCATGGGATTCACCCATGAGAAGATTACGCAAGAAGCGAATCAAATAAGTAGAATCTTTTTGAATACCTTTCTGCTTGTTGTAATAATTGGCACGCACCAATGCATTGCGGAAATACCAAGAATGCCGTGCAAAGGGGGTATTATCCACCTCAAAGCCCATGTAGCGTAAATACTTTATCAAAAAGACCGCCATGGTACGCGTATTACCCTCCCGGAATGGATGAATCTGCCACAAACCCGCAATAAACTTTGCAATCTGTTCTACAGCTTGCGGCATAGAGCAAGCTATGTAATCACGCTTCAGCTCTTGCTCTATATCCCAATTCACGCTTTCCGCTATCATGGGGGCTATGCAATACAGAACACTATCCCCACGCAGCACCCATTCTTTTTTAGAGATATCCACCTTGCGGTATTCCCCCGCAAAACTGTAAACACCCTCAAACAAACGTTGATGGATACCCCGTATTATACCGGGAAAAAGCTTAAACGAGCGTTCTCCCAATAGCTTAGCGATGTTGGCAGATACTTTATCTGCCTCGTTTTCAGCACGCTCCTGCGCTGTGCGCAACTCGCGTTTATCGTAATACTCATACACCAAACGGCGCGCCTCGTCTATGCCGATATCACCGGCTATGTTGCGCCGCGCAGTTTGCAGAAGAAAGTCCGAGGGTTTCAAGCCATCTACCGCTTGCAACCCTACCGCCATTTGCCATACATACAGGCGCTGTGCCCCTTCCGGTTCTGTATCAGGGGTATATTCACCAAACTCGCTCCACATGTCTGTACACAGTTTTACCACGATTTACCGCAGCAATCAAGTCCATTTTCAGTATTGCTTTACGCATGAGGATACTGTATAATCAAGCACATGAAACCTTTATTAGTATTACTTGCCCCGGGGTTCGAGGAGATTGAGTTTTCTGCCCCGGTGGATATTTTGCGCAGATTGGAGGTACCCGTGGTAACAGCCGGGGTTAAGGGACGTTTGGTGGAGGGTGCCCACGGCATCCACATGCAGGCAGATATGCTTTTGGTGGATGTAGAGCCGGCAGATTACGATGGCGTTATCCTGCCGGGTGGTGCTGCCTCCTGGCTGCTGAGAGATACCCCCGCCGTGCTTAAGCTGGTGCGCACCATGCACGCAGCAGGTAAGCTTGTGGCTGCCATTTGTGCCGCCCCCATTGCTTTAGAGGCCGCCGGGGTGCTCAAGGAGCGCAAGGCAACCTGCTACCCCGCAGATGTCGTGACAAACGACATTAAATCTGCCACGCTCTGCGAGAAACCTACTGTGACGGACGGCAACATCATCACCGGCCGTGGCCCCGGTGCCGCATTAGAGTTCGGCTTTGCCCTGGGTGCCTATTTCGGCAAGGATGTAGCTACCCTGCGCAAGGAAATGTGCTGCGCCTGAAACTGAATTTTCTTGCAAAATTACCGAAATTTGCTTGACAATCAGGCCAAAACAGTGTAAAAGACCCGCTCACCAAACCAAAAATATTGAGTTATGGCTAACATGCAAGTTATTCTCGCTACAAAGATTGAAGGTCTGGGCTGTGAAGCCGACCTTGTTACCGTGAAGGCAGGTTACGGTCGCAACTACCTGATTCCTCAGGGCCTTGCGTTCGAGGCAACTCCCGCCAACCAGCGTTTCATCAACATGCTCCAGAAGAAGCGCGCTGAGCGCGAGGCCGCAGAGCTGGCCAACTTCCAGGAGATTGCCGCCAAGATTGCTGCCGTCACGGTCAACCTGACCCTCGAAGCCGGCGAGAATGGCAAGGTGTTCGGTGCTATCACCAACCAGCAAATTACGGAGGGTCTGGCTGCTCTCGGCATCGAGATCGACCGCCACAGCATCGAGCTGGAGAAGCCCCTCAAGAAGTCCGGTACCTACGATGTACCCGCCAAGCTTCATGCCCAGGTTACCGCCAACGTCAAGGTTGTGCTTGTGGTTAAGGGCGAGGTTATCGCAGAGGAAGCCCCCGCTACCGAGGAGGCCTAATCACCATTCCCCCTTATTAATGAAAAACCCGCAGCAACAAGCTGCGGGTTTTTCGTTTAATAATATTACGGTTATTTTCTGAAATAGGCGGAAATATCTACCCATTGCTCAATAAGGTAGCGCTTGCCTTCATATAAAATAACATTACCTGTGTAAAGGTAGATAGTGCCGTCAATCTCTCGGCGGTCTTGGTAAAACTCTACCACGGGAAAACGCGCCTCATCTGCATAAATATTGAACATGAGGCGTACCACCGCCGCCGGGGCTTGAGAAAGCTCTGCGCCATCTACCACCCACGCTGTTTCACGCGTGAATCCCGGCCCGTCGAATACGTATAGCCTGTCCATGGCAGGTAAGCGCCTGTAAACGCTCTTGGCATGCGCCTGAAGGGCTGTATAAATCTCTTGATGCTCGATGAGGGAATCGGTGCGCCTGCCTCCTGCGCATGGCTTATAGCACATGCAGGCACGCTTAACAAGGCAACTGCGTATCGTATCATGCCCTGCACTATAACACATAGCTCCCCCGAGTGCAAAAAAAATCGGGCTCCTCCCTCAGAAATTCAGCTTTTCGCGGATACACAGAAACAAGAATGACGATGTTTGCGGCAGAATCAGCAAAATGAAGATTGCCAGCGGGGGGCGGGTGTGGTAAAGTGTGGGTATGGAACGTTTGAACAACCGCGCACTCAATGAGATGCGCCCGCTGGAATTTGTGTTGGATGTCGCCCCGCATGCCACGGCATCCGTGTTGTCATGCTTTGGTAACACGCGTGTGATTTGTGCCGTTACCATTGAGGAGGATGTACCGCGCTGGATGAAGATGCAGGGTGTGCCCGGTGGTTGGCTTACGGCAGAGTACGCCATGCTGCCCTACTCTACCTTAGACCGCAAGAAGCGAGACAGTGCTGCCGGCAAGCAAGATGGCCGCTCTGTGGAGATTCAGCGCCTCATTGGCCGCTCGCTGCGCGCTGTGATGGATTTGGAGGCCTTGGGGGCCCGTACGGTGTGGATTGACTGCGATGTGTTGCAGGCAGACGGCGGCACGCGCACAGCCTCCATCACCGGTGCTGCGGTGGCACTGGCCATTGCTCTTAACCGTATTATGGCCAAGGGACTTATACCCGCCAACCCCATGCGCCAGCTGGTGTCTGCCGTATCCGTGGGCAAGCTCAAGGGCACCCCTTTGCTGGACCTTTGCTATGTGGAGGACCGCGATGCCGAGGTGGACATGAACATTGTGATGACCGAGGGCGGGCAGTATGTGGAGGTGCAAGGCAGCGGGGAAGAGGCCGTATTCACCGCAGAGGAGATGGCGCAGATGCTCTCTCTGGCATCCCAAGGTATTGCCGCCATCACCAAGGCACAAAAAGAGGCCATTGCCCGCGCAGACCAACCCACGGAGGCAGATTTCGCCTCTCTCAAAAACTTCTTTGCCGGCCTTAAATAAGGGCCGCGGCTTCATCAATAAAATCCCCCGCACGTTGTATCAGCGCGTGCGGGGGATTTTGTATAGCTGTAATGGGTTGAATTACGGGGCCGGGGTAAGAATCTCGCTGAGCGGAATACGCAGGAAACCCATGCCGTGGTAATCGTTGGTCTCGCTCACGTGGGCGGGCTCATAGATAATGCCGATGTGCTCGTCATCTATGGGTGCAATGCAGGAGTATCCCCGGCACTCTCGCACATCATACACCAAGCCTTTGTTCCATGTAAGGCCGTCATCCGTAGAGGCATGCACCGTCATGTGGTTGCGCAGCTTAGGGTCGGAGTTCGGGTAACAGCTCCACATCATCCACCAAAGCACCCCCACCCTCTATAGAGGAGCATATCAACTTTACACCCGTGGTACCGGCAGGCAACACAGCCTGTGCTTGTTTGTACTCTTTAACAACGGCAGCAACGTTATTTTGCACCACAACATTCCCATCCGGTGTTTCTGCAACAACTTGCAGGTGAAATGCCCCTTTGGCTGTCCACCGTTGTACCCAAAAGTTGAGCACTGCTACATCTGCCAAGGGCTCGGTAAAGGTAAGTTTTACGCACCTGTTTTTAGCACATTTAATGCGCAAAAACTGTTTACCGCTGCGGGCAGCACCGGTAGAGATGAGGGCATCCCCGCTCAGGCAGCCATACATGGTACTCAGATCCCCGGTCTCCCCCGCAGGGTAAGATTCAAAATTTCCGTCGCGCAGGCCAAGCCACACGCAAGCATGGGTAAAATATGTTTGTAAACCATACCCGCCATTATAAAAACAACCACACTTCCTTGCAAGCAAAAACCGGGCATAAAGCATTTTCAGATTCACATGCCGGGCAAAATATGGTATAGGTGTAACCATGTTTTATCCATTACGCACTCCGCTCGTGGCCTGCCTGGCCGTGGCAACCGCATTAACAACAATAGCTCAAGACCCCGCAGACCGTCACCCGGTGTACGATGTTGTGGCCCCCCGCACCTATACCCTGCCCGGTACACCCACAGAGCTTAAAATTGCCCCGGCTGTAGATAAACGCCTGATAGCCGGAGATGCCTACCCCTTTACAGATAAAACGGAGGCAAGCCCGCTTCAACTCAAGGGCTGGCGAGGCGAGCGTTGCAGCGCGCAGTTGGCAATATCCACCGGTGGCCACGCTGCCCCATTGCAGGTAAGCTGCTCCCTGCTCAACCAAAACGGGCATAGTATTTCTCCCACCGTCAGCATGATACGCTACACGGAAGGCGGCGGTAAAGTGGTGGCAGACATTATTGACAATGCCAACCACTGCGACCACCCCGCCGGGGTACACCGTGCTGTGTGGTATGAGGTTAATATACCGCAGAATGCCCAACCCGGCATTTACAAAGGGCACATCACAGTAAGCACACCCGGGGTAGAACCGGCCACGATGGAAGTTGTGCTGGAGGTGCAGGATGCCTGCCTGCCCACCCCCGAGAACTGGAAAATACACCTGGATCTGTGGCAGTACCCGTACTCCGTAGCCCGTTGGCATGATGTAGAGCCGTGGTCCGAGGCGCACTTTGCCATTTTGCGCCCCATCATGAAACGTTTGGCTCAAGCCGGGCAAAAATACATAACCTGCACCCTGTTGGATGAAGCATGGAACGCCCAAACCTACGATTGGTACCCCTCCATGGTGCGTTGGGTGCGTGGTAAAGATGGTGTGATGCGCTATGATTACAGCGTACTGGATGCCTGGATTCATTTCATGCACGATGAAATCGGCATACAGGGGCACATCAGCTGCTACTCCATGCTGCCATGGCACCTCAAAGTGCGTTACTTTGATGAAACCACCGGCACAGATGCCTACCTGAGCGCAGAACCCGGTAAGCCTGAGTTTGAGGCTGTATGGGGCCCGTTCCTTAAAGATTTTTACCGCCACATGCAAGAGAAAGGCTGGGCAGATAAAACCTGCATTGCCATAGATGAGCGCCCGGACCACATGGTGAAGGAAGCCATGCGCTTAATCAAGAAAAACGCCCCAAGCTTCCGCATTGCCTCTGCGGTGGATAAGCCCTCCACCCTCACGCGCGATGTCTATAACATCTCCCCCGTTATCACCCATGCCGGTACCACTTTGGGCAGCCTGCTCAAAGAGCGTAAAAATGCGGGCAAAATTACAACCTTCTATGTGTGCCTGCACCCCGTAGTGCCTAACACCTTCACCACATCTGCCCCGGCAGAGGCTGAGTGGCTGGGGATATTTGCCGCCGCTAATCACTTGGACGGTTTCCTGCGCTGGGCATACAATGCCTGGAATCGCAACCCGATGGAGTCTACAGACTTTGGCACCTGGCCCACGGGTGACTGTTTTTTGGTATACCCCGGCAACCGCAGTTCCATTCGCTTTGAACGCCTGCGCGACGGTATTGAGGAGTATGAGAAAATTAATCTGTTGAGGGAACAAGCCAAGGAATCCCCCGAGGCTGCCGCCATTATAGACAGCATGAATGCGCGCCTCGCCTCGCTCTTTACCGTGCAAAGAAGCAAAGGCCGCCAACACACCTCAGATGTAAAGGAAGCCCACCTCATTGTTGAGGAAACCCTGCGCGCCCTCAAGGCCCTTAAATAATCATAAAACATTACGCGTTAGGCTCGGTGGGACTCCCTGGTCTTGGAGAGTCGTCACCTTTTCCTTGCCCACTCGTAATGCGCCTGCTGCTCCGTGTTCATGGGTATCCGGCTGAATTGTCCGGTTTGGATTCGCTCCTTCCCCGCAGGAGGGCGGGTACTATGACCTCTGCTGACTCCCGTTGCTTCTTCCTTGCGCATCGCTGCGCTCGTAGCCGTTTGTTGCGGCAGAACAACGGGTCTCTCAGGATAAGGCACGCAGCTTTTACACAGTGCAGGCCGAATTTACCATGCGCACTCTTGACAGAGTATCGGGCGTAAGCATCCATCGCTGCCTCACCTCGTACGTTTTGGCCTTCTATTCGGTTCTTGTTCATCCTGTCTGTGTTTCGCCTCCGGCTTCCTTCCCTCCCCCCATCTCAGTGACGCGGTATTTGATTCTGCCCTGTCAGCGGCTCATTGGGGACTTCCACCCCAGTTACGTGTCATGCCTGACGTACCTATAAGCTTCCCCTAAAGATATAACAATCTTTAGGGGAAATCTTACTATTAACTCCTAGTCAATATAATGGCAATCAAAATATTATAGTGCCGTCTTCATATTATCAAAAAATGATGAACATTCTCTGTCTATCATATCTATGCTTAACTGAGAATTGCAATTTTTCCGAAAAAACGACATATGCTTTTTTAATCTTACATATAAATAGTCACAATATAAAGCAAATGAATCATATGTCATTTTGTCTTTTGCGTATACTATTAATTGGGGCGATTTATTCTTAATAATTATATTAATCCACCCATCCTTCAGTAGGTCGGTTTTCCATTCTTCATTGTCGAGTGTACATGTTATCATTGTCGAATCATTGAATAGAAGTTGTGAGATAGATGCTTGTTCTCTGTATAAATAATCATATAGCCAATATTCTATTGTATATGTATATTCTTGAGTAATAGGAGAATGTCCAATGCCTGTGCATAAAAATCCTTTCGTGCCTTTCAAAAGCGCAGTCGGTATATATTTTTGACTGTGGTATTTTGTTTTGCATAGACTTTGTTCCTGTATGCAATTTGTTATACTCGGGAGCGTTATAATAAAGATTGCTGAAATCACGTAATTCTTCATGATATATCAATTGAATAAATTAGTATTGTTAAAAATTGAAGCAGGTGTTATGTTATATGTAGGAACGGTGGAACAATTATCCCATCTCATTTCCACTTTTCTGACTCTTTCTCCTTAAGTTCGTAGGAAGCAAAAGCTTCCTACGAAATTTTAACTATATAATATCGTCTCTGAATATTTTCTCTTTACATCTACCCAAAAGTTGTGTTTCTTTAGATTGGAGTATTTTTAACGGCAGGAAATCTATTGACTTACTCCTATAATTGTAGGCAAAAACACCGGGGCCGGGATCTGATATCCACCCCCATAATTCTAAATCACTTTTATTAAAAAATAATTTAAGTACTATACAATGTTCATACCCATAGTCTACAGTAATGAGATCACCAACAGATATTTCTTCACTGTTACGATATGTATATCTAACCGACATAAAATTAAACAAAGATAATTCCTCCACCCCTCAGATATTCATATTTTGGGTACCCCTGAGATATAGCTACAGTTTCTTCTTTAGGTGCAAAACATCTAAACTGGCGCCCTGTCACGGAAACCGTGCGCCCGGCAAGGTCAGTGATAGCGGTGGTAGCGTTGTTGCGCCCATCCGTATTTACCAGCACCATGCCGCTGGCGGTGTAGTTGCGTGCGGCGGTGGAGGCGATACCGGCATAATCTGTTTGAGACAGGGTAAAACCATCTGCCACTACGGCACAAGCGGTAATGGTAGAGGTGGGGATAGAGCTGTAAGTTGTTCTGACCGTGGGGGCAGTATACAACGTATAATTGATGGAAGTCAAGCCTCTTTCATTTACCGTACGTGTCATCTTTTTTAGAAATAATCCTTGCACTGATTTCAAAAAAATGCTATCCATGAATATATGGATAAACTATTTCTCATCTTTGTTTTTTGGGGGATATCCTCCTATGCTATGGGGGCCTCAAATGATACTGAAAACCCATTTTATGAACAAATTCGTAAAATAACGAGCCCGGATTCCGGTATCATTTGT
>JAFQEF010000052.1 GCA_017399165.1 Akkermansia sp. | reverse complement strand
CGAGCCATGGGAAAGGAGTGGTTCAGGAAACAGGGGTTAGTCTCATTGCAGAGCGTAGTCTGTAATGGTTAGGAAACCGCCGTATGCCATAAAAGGCACGTACGGTGGTGTGTGAGGGGGCGAAAGCCCCCTACACGATTAACGGGGAACATGTGATGCGAGGACGGGTAAATCGTCATTCGGGGGACCTCGGAAAACGCAACGAACAGCAAATGATAGGGATGGCCCTGCGGGCGAATGCCCGCCGAACCTTTTCTTCCGACATCGGCGTAAGCCGCTTACTTTTAATTCGTAAATCGTAAATTGTAATTCGTAAATCACCGTGTCCCAAATCTTTGGGACACGTATGGCATGGCGGATTTTCCTGCTTGAAATGCGGGGGAGAAAATGCTACAATAGCAGGCGCGCGAGAGAAAAGATGTACATAAATCGAGAGATATCATGGCTGGAGTTTAACCAACGGGTGCTTGATCAAGCATACCGGCGGGAGCTGCCGCTTTTGGAGCGGGTTAAGTTTTTGTCCATCAGCGCGAGCAATTTAGATGAGTTTTTTCAAGTGCGCGTGGGTGGCTTGATGCTTTTGCGCCAAAGCGGCAAGTACGCTGCGGACCGCAAGGGGCTTGCCCCCACGGAGCAGCTGGAGCTGATACGCATGCGCGCCGCCGGCATGGTGGCAGACCAATATCTGCTGATGAACCGAGAGCTCATGCCGTTGATGCAGCAGGCGGGCATCAGTCCCTTGCCCATCAGTGAGCTTACAGAGACGCAGTATGCAGCGTTGGAGGAGCACTTCCTTAACCAAATAGCCCCCTTGCTAACACCATTGGCCATGGAGGTGGAGCGCCCGCCGCTGCTGCCCAACCTGCACATTATACTGGCCATAGAGCTGCGCGAGCCGGACAGCGAGGCCACGCGCCTGGTTACGGTGGTGCTGCCGGATGCCCTGCCGCGCCGTGTGCACTCTGCCGCCTTGGGTAGGGATGGCTATGTGCTGCTGGAGGAGCTGGTGAGCGAGTTTATCAGCCACTTGTTCCCCGGGGAGCCTATTGTGAACCTGAGCACGTTCCGTGTAACGCGCAATGGTGATATAGCCGTGGCAGAGGAGGAGGGCGGCGATTTTGCGCAGGAGATGGAGGCGGTGCTGGTGGCACGCAAATTCTCCGACTGTGTGCGCCTTGAGATACCCGCCGATACCCCGCCGGAGTTTGCGCGACGCATAGCCGACATGGTGGGGGCAGATGAGTTTTGCACCTACCCGGTGCAGGGGGCCTTGCAGTTGGTGGATTTTGGCCGCCTGGCGTATGACCCCGGCAACGAGCACCTGAAGATGGAGGCCTGGACCCCCGTGCCGCCCGCTGCAGTGGACCCCGCGCTGAGCATGTTTGATAACATAGCCCAGGGTGATATCCTGATACACAACCCCTTTGAAAGCTACGAGCCCGTGGTGCGCTTTGTGGAAGAAGCCGCGGCAGACCCGGATGTGGTGGCCATTAAGCAGGTGTTATACCGCACGGCGCGCAACTCGCGCTTTGTGGCAGCCTTGTGCCGTGCCGCAGAGTCCGGCAAGCAAGTGACCGTGCTGGTGGAGCTGAAAGCCCGTTTCGACGAAAGCCGCAACCTGATGCAGGCAGAGCAGTTGCAAAAAGCCGGCGTGCAGGTGGTATACGGTGTGAAAGGCTTTAAAACACACGCCAAAATCACCTTGGTAGTGCGGCGAGAGAATGGCACGCTGCGCCGCTATTGCCACTTTGGCACCGGCAACTACAATGAGACCACCGCTGCGCTGTACAGCGACCTTAATCTCTTAACCTGCAATGAGAAATTGGGGGCGGATGCCTCGCAGTTCTTCAACTCCATCACAGGGTTGACGCGCTTGATGCGTTTCCGCAGCCTGTTCCCCAGCCCCGGCATGATGAAGAAACGCCTGCTGGAGTTGATAGCAGCCGAAACCGAGCGCGCCCGCCGTGGGGAGCCTGCGGAGATTCGCGCCAAGATGAACTCCCTGAATGATAAGGAGGTGATGCAGGCACTGGAGGACGCCTCTCAAGCAGGCGTGCGCATTAACCTGAATGTGCGCGGCATTTGCTGCTGGACCCCCGGCACCCCCCAAGGCCGTGTGCGCACCCGCATTATAAGTATTATTGACCGCTATTTGGAGCATGCCCGCATTTTCTGCTTTGCCAACAGTGGCAGCCCCTTGGTGTATATTGCCAGTGCAGACTGGATGAGCCGCAACCTGGACCGCCGTGTGGAGCTGATGGTGCCCATCGAAAACCCCGAGCTGTCCACCCGTGTGCAAGCCATTTTGGATGCTTGTTTTAATGACACCGCCCAAGCCTATGTGGTGCGTGCGGACGGTACATCCGTGCCCGTTACCCCGCCCCCCCGCACCAAACCCTTTGCCATGCAACAACACCTGCAAGAGCTCGCCTGGCAATCCGCCCGCACCCGCGAGCAAGAAGCCAGACAAACCCTCGAGCCTCACAGACCGAGAAAGTAGGAAAGTACGAAATACGAGATACGAAATACGAAGTTTGGCGCGGAGGGATGCCGAGCGATAAAGTGTGGCCGGCACCGTAGATTCACAAGCCCCGCCTACCGGCGGGGCGAAAGACCAATAGCCCGGAGCAAGTCGCGATAGCGACGCAGCTCCGGGTATTGAAGCAAAGCGAATTGGAGCCCGACGCAGCGTAGCAAGAAGGCCGACCGTACGTTTACAGCCACCATCCGTTATGCCTGCCAATTTGAACTTGCTATACCGTAAAAATAATGATAACATTGAAGAAATCAATAAATTGCATGGCTCATACGTACACCAATATTAATGTTCATATTATTTTTCATATTAAGAACACTTCCTGTGTTATAAGGGAGGAGGATTTGTCTCGTATATTTCAATATATTGGTGGAATCATACGAGAAATATCGGGTTATGCATATAAAGTTGGAGGAATGTCGGATCACATTCACATCTTAGCCGCGTTGCCCATGGCATCAAGCATCGCAGATTTTGTGCGTATTATAAAATCCAATACATCTAAATGGATAAAAAGTTTAGATGCTTATTACCAAGGATTCAAGTGGCAAGAAGGTTATGGCGCATTTTCAGTCAGCGAATCGAATAAATGCGCTGTTATTCAATATATAGAACAGCAAAGAACTCATCATCAAAGCCGAACTGCTAAGGAAGAATTTTCTCTCTTTCTTGAGAAAAATGGATACTGCAGAGATGGAGAAACCGGGATGATAAAAAAGAGGGATATATAGAGGGTGTAAGGTTGATTATTGTAAGCAACCGTGCTGTCGGCCTCCTTGCTACGCTGCGTCGGGCTCCCATTTTTTATGCGTCTAACCCAGGGTTGCGCCGCTATCGCGGCTTACCCTGGGCTATTATTCTTCCGCCCCGCCGGCTGGCGGGGCTTATAATAAAAGGCTTGGTATTAGCCGCGCGAAGAGGCGTGGATGCTGTCATAGATTCACAAGCCCCGCCTACCGGCGGGGCGAAAGACCAATAGCCCGGAGCAAGTCGCGATAGCGACGCAGCTCCGGGTATTGAAGCAAAACGAATTGGAGCCCGACGCAACGTAGCAAGGAGGCCGACAGCAGCGTGGCCTTACTCTTTTAGTGGCGTGTTTCCCAAAAACTCTTTTGCGCCGTTAACGGGGTAGAGCAGGTCATTATTCAAAAAGAGCTGAATCTCTTTGCGGGCGGTTTGCAGTACCTCCTGCTTGGTTTCTTGGGGGGAGTGGCGGTAGAGGCGGTCTAGGCTCAAGGCCTCATCCGCAGGCACTTGTATTTTGTTTTGCAGTACAAAGAGCAAGAAACGCAGGGCGGGTACTTGGTGCTCCTCATCTTCAAAGAGCCTGCGGCCCAGTTGCCAGGCCTCTTGCTCTTTGCCGCGGGTGCGGCATAAGCTGTAAAAGAGCGGGCGCTCCAAATCGCTCGGAGCACCGAGCTGCAAGGCTTTTTGGAAAGCCTTGGCAGCGTTGCTGAACTGCGGGCGGCGGTAAATGTTGGCATATTGCTCTGCTAAGGCAACGTGCAGGCGCCAGCTGTCGGGGTTGTTGGCGATGCCGGCAAGCAAAAACTGCTCCCCGCGGTTGATGTAGGCGCGGGATTCTGCCAAACGCTCTGCCCACGAGAGCCCGCGGGCGGCCGCAACATCCCCCGCAGCGTTAGATGTCATATCCGTGGCGGCATTGATCCAATAATTAACACGGTGGGGGGAGAGCGTGGTGGCGGACTCCCAGCGGCGTTGCACGCGTGGCCAGTCTCGCTTGCTCCAAGCATCTGTGGCATCCAGCGTGAGCACCTCTGCCACCAGAGACCGCAACCCGCCCAGTGAAAAGAAGGCGAGTTGCTGGGTGAGTTTATCGCTGCGGTCCGGCTGCAGGGCGGGGGGCTGCAACCCGCTTTGCTGCTGTTGTTTGTAAACGGCATTTGCCGGGCGGGATACCAGCATGCCCCCCACGGCCAATGCCGCCATGGCGGCAGCATAGGTAAATAGTTTGCGGAACAGGGGGCGCGGCGGTGTTTTCATGGTGTGTGCTTATGGGGTCATGCCCAAGCGGGTGCGAATATCTGCGGCCAAGTGCTCCCATTGCGGTACCGGGGCAGATGCCGCTTGTGCCAAGCGCAGCGGGGTGCCCCAAATGGCCTCATACTCCACGGGGCGGTGGCGGTTGTAGTCCACCGCGCTGCTGGGTATGAAATCTCCCATGGCGGCAGTGCTTTGCATTTGGTTGTGAACAATTTCTGCGGGTAGGGGGAATCCGCGCAGCTCTGCCGTGCGGCACACCTCGTTCATGATGTTGCGGGCGCGCTCCACCTCTTGCGGCATGGTAAAGAGTTGGCGTATGCTGATACCGCCGTGTGCCAGGCAAAGCCCGTTGAACGGTATGTTCCAAGAGAGTTTGCACCACAAAATCTGCTCTGCATGCATGAAACAAGAGGTGCGTATGGGGGTGCCCTGAAACAGTGCTGCCAGCTCATTCGCGGCTTGCAGCCCTTCACCACTTGCCACGTATGGGGCAAATTGAATATCCCCTTTCTCCAAATGGTTGACCGTGCCGGGCTCATCCATCATCACGCACACAAAACAAAGCCCTATGAACACGCGCTCCGCCGGTACTATGCGGGCTATGGCCTCTGCGTTACCCATGCCGTTTTGAAAGGTCAACACACGCGTGCCGCTGTGCAGCAAGGGGGGCAGGGCTTGCTCCAGCAGGGAGTTGCAGGTGGTTTTCCAGCTCACTATCACTAGGTCCACCGGCCCGCATTCTTGCGGGGTGCGCGCAATACGCGGGCGGGGCAGGTGAATATCCCCGAATATGCTGTTAATGTGCAGCCCGTTTTGTTGCACGGGCTCATAGGCCGAGCGCATGATGAAGGTAACCCCGTGCCCGGCCTGTGCCAGCCGTGCCCCGTAGTAGCACCCCAATGCGCCTGCTCCCAATATGGCAATGTTCATGCCCCCTATCCTAGCACCTTATCCCTCCTTGCGCAAACTAAAATTGAGTATGCGGCGGTTTTCCCGTGCGTGACCCAAAGATTTGGGACACGTAGATTTATGAATTGGGTGTCTCGAAAAACTCGCCAAATGGCAATTTGTTTCTATCGTAGGGTGGGACTTAAGTCCCACTTTTTATTGGTGGCATGCCTTTATAATAAATGTTGGACTAAAGTCCAACACTCCGATAGTATTCCCCCCACAACTACCAATTTGTAAAGGAAAATAGCGGGCTGCAGGATGCCGGATTTTGCGTTTTATGACCGTTAAGGCATAAATTTAACCGTTAAGCCACATTTTTGCCTTGCCTTATGCCGTAGAATGAGTTATTAAAAGGGCACTTCATTAAAATTCCGGGGTGCATTACACCACCCCTACAAACATTAACAGAAAATGGGTCAACAACACCGTAAGGAAACGAAGCGCCGCCGCCGCAGCGCCTACATCAAGCGTCAGAAGGAAATCGCCAAGAACAGCGCCAACGCTGTTCCCGTGCAGCTTGCTACCAAGGTAGTCAAGGCAGATGCCGAGCCTGCCAAGAAGGCACCTGCTAAGAAAAAAGCTGAGGCTTAAGGCTTTCTCCCCTTTCTTCGGAGAATTTTAATCGACCGCGGGCGACCCTGTTTTATACAGAGTCGCCCGTGGTGTTTTTGTTGAAAGCGAGCCGTCACCTTAGCGTAGGGCGGCAAATTGCAGGTGCATCCAGTCGTAATCGCATTCTCGGCCAAGGGATACCGCGCCGTGTTTCTCCCAAATTTGCCACCAGGGGGCGCACTCCGGGCGGGATAATGTGGCACGCGGTGCTTTGTAGTGCAGGGCATTGGCGGCGGGGGCAAAGTCCAGCGCAATTCCCCAAGCGTGCATGGATAGCGCGGATCCGCTGCTTGTGGCGCGGTAGTTGTAAGAGCCGCCGTAAACATCCAGCCCCAAGCGGTGTATGGCCTCTTGCCCGTAGGTGGCAAGCACCTCCTCCAACGCCGCTTGCACGTGTTTGGCAATGAGGCGGTGCACACGTATGCTGCGCACGGGGCTGCCCTCGTAATACAAGGGGTACGGGGGGAGTACGGATACTAAATTAGCCTCGCACCCTGCGCGGCCGAATATGCTGCGCCCGCTGCGCACCTCTGCCTGGGTGGGCCACACCGGGGTGGGCTCTATGCCTAATTTACGGCGAATGGCTTTAACGGTGACGGGGCCCATAATACCGTCTGCCTCTACACCCACGTGTTTTTGAATGGCGATAATGTCCGTTTTCATGCGCGGGGGTGGGTGTGGTTGAGGTTATCTTGCCCGCCGGGCAAGCCGTATGCTGTGTGAGGATACAATGTGTACATGCCTCTTCTATAAAACGGAAAATGCACCAAGACAAGCTTGGTGCACCTTCCGCAGGCACTTTTCATGCCTTATGGTAAAATAACCGTTTGTTGAATTAAGCGGCCGGGGTTGCAGCAGGGGCAGGGGCGGGCTGAGCTTTAGCGGGCTCTTCTGCCTTTTTCTCTGCCGGTTTTTCCGTGGGCTCGGGCGTGGCATAGTACACCTCGCCATCAAGAGCAGCACGGTAACGCCCGCCTTGCAACAATGTAATGTTGATGGTTTTGCCCATGTATGAGGTGGGCGGGGTGGATACCCTGTAGCGGCGCAGCTCGGGGGCACCGGGTTGGTCCGGGTCGCGGATAACTACGGTGAGCCCACCCTGAATGGGGCGCGGCTCTGCCGGTTGGGTGCTGATGCGCTGCCCGGCATACATGGAGGCCACGGGGAAGATGTTGTCTGAGTCATCATGCATCTCTACAAAGATGCGGCCATTCGTGGCGTTGTTCACCTGCACGGCATAACCGGCCGTGCCGTCTGCAGCAGGCATGTTGATAGCCGGTTGCGGCAGTGTGGGCTGCGGGTATGCAGGGGATACTACGGGCTGGTTGTAGGTGGGGTTGACAATCGGGTTATTGTTCACAACAGGCTGCTCGGGGTATGCCGGCAGCTGCGGGGTAAGCTCGGGCTGGGTGGGTTGTGCTGTTTGCCCGGTATAGGCCGCTACTTGCTCTTCAAACGCTGCATCCGTATCTGTGGCATGCGTGTTGACCGCACCTTGCCCCGGCAAGGCCAGGTACTGGCGGTGAGCAGGATTCTCCTTCGGCGGCAGGGTGCCGTTCATCGCGCCGTATGGCAGCGTTTGCGTGCATGCGGCTAATGCCAATACGGCTCCTGTTACGAGTATGAGATAGCTCTTCATCGCGCCCATATTACCACTTTTTTACCCTGCTGGCAAGAGTTTATGTTAACTTTTTGCTAAAATTTAACAATTTTTATCTAATATGGCATTTATTTTGCTTGTCATGCTGAAAAAAATCAGGTAGAATAGCGCGCCTGCTTGCAGCCGGCACAACGGCCGCTGCAAAAGGGTTATTATCATCAATCGTCAATTCAGATTAATTATGAAAGAACTCAAAGGTGCATGCATCATCGGCCAGTCCGGCGGTCCTACCGCTGTGATTAACGCCAGCGTTCTCGGCGCAGTCAAGGCCGCACTTAACGCCCCCCAGATCACCCGCGTCTACGGTGCCGCTCACGGTATCACCGGCGTGCTCAATCAACAGCTTTATGATATGGGTATGGAAGACCCCGCAGAGCTTGAGCTCCTCAAGTTCACCCCCTCTTCCGCTCTCGGTACCTGCCGCTACAAAATGAAGGACCCCGATGTGGACCCCACCGATTACGAGAAGATTCTTGAGACCTTCCGTAAGTTCGATGTTCGCTACTTCTTCTACAACGGTGGTAACGACTCCATGGACACCTGCAACAAGATCTCCAAGTTCATGCAGAAGTCCGGTTACGAGTGCCGTGTCATGGGTATTCCCAAGACGATTGATAACGACCTCTTCGGCACAGACCACTGCCCCGGCTTTGCCTCTGCCGCCAAGTACATCGCTACCTCTTGCATGGAAGTGCAGCACGATGCCTCTTGCTACGACACCGGCATGATCACCATTATCGAGGTGATGGGCCGCAACGCCGGCTGGCTTACCGCCGCCTCTGCCCTGGCTACCTACGCCGGTGCAGGCCCCGACCTCATTTACCTGCCCGAGGTTGATTTCGATATGGACGCCTTCCTGGCCGACGTTGAGAAGCGTTACAATGCCACCGGTAAGTGCCTTGTTGTGGTTTCCGAGGGTATTCATGATGCCGACGGCAACTTCATCTCCCAAGCCAAGACCAACAGCAACGACGGCTTTGGCCACGCCCAGCTCGGCGGCCTTGCCAACAAGCTGGCAGAGGTTGTGCGCGCTCGCGTTCCCTCCGCTAAGGTTCGCGCCATTGAGCCCTCCCTGCTGCAGCGTTGCGCTACGCACCTGGCCTCCACCACAGATGCCACAGAGGCTTACCTTGCCGGTAAGACCGCTGTACAGGCCGCTGTTTCCGGTGACACCGACAAGATGGTTGCCTTTGAGCGCGACAGCGTATATGGCCAGTACGTATGCAACACCAAGCTCCTGCCCCTGGAGAGCGTTGCCAACTTCGAGAAGAAGGTTCCCCGTGAGTGGATCAACGCTGCCGGCAACGGCATCGAGCGCCCCTTCATCGACTATGCTCTGCCCCTCATTCAGGGCGAGACCGGCATGAAGACCGTTGAGGCTCTGCCCCGCTTTGCCCGCCTGCGCAAGGTGCTGGCTAAGCCCGTGTGCGAGTAATCCTCCTCGAGAGCTTTTCTCCCTTATCCTCCCCGCGTTTCTCCCCGAAACGCGGGGATTTTTCAATCATGTAAAATCAGTTTGCATTAAAACAGCCGCACCGACCACGTGTCGGTGCGGCTGTTGTTTGTGATGAAATGCAGAGGGGGTTAACACTCTACCGTGGTATTCAAATGTGCCACGTGAATCTCGCCGCTCTTGTGCAGGGGGAGCAGCGCAGCTTTGAGGGCGGCGGTGCATTCTTTTTCACCGTGTACCAAATACACCTTGCTTTTTTTACCGCCGGTGCGGCCAAAGTAATTGATGAGCTCGCCGTGGTCCGCGTGGCCGGAGAAGGAGTCCAGCGTGATAACCTTGGCGCGTACGGGGTATAAGTCGCCGAGGATGCGTACCTCCAGCGCGCCGTCCATAATGCGGCGGCCCAAGGTGTTGGCGGCGCAGTACCCCACAAAGAGCACGGAGTTGTTGTCTCTGCTGATACCGTTTTTGAGGTGGTGCAGAATGCGCCCGGCTTCACACATGCCCGAGGCGGAGATGATGATGGCTTTCTCCCTCATGTTATTGAGGCGTTGGGACTCGCTCACCGTGCGCACCATGTGCAGTTGCTCAAAGCCGAAGGGGTCTCGCTCATTGAACAGGAAGTCGTACACCTCTTTATTGAAACACTCGGGGTGAATGCGGAAAATCTCCGTAGCGCTCACCGCCATGGGGCTATCCACATATACGGGGTAATTGGGCATTTTGCCATCTCTGTAGGCACGGTTGAGCAGGTAGAGCAACTGCTGCGTGCGCTCTACGGCAAAGGCGGGTATATACACGTTGCCACCGCGTTTCATGGCTGCCTTGATGGTGGCAATAAAGGTGTCATCCGCCCGTGTGCCCGATTCATGGAAACGCCCGCCGTAGGTGCTCTCCATGAGCATGATGTCTACATCCTCCACCGGTTCGGGGTCTCTCAACAACTCGTTGTTGCCGCGCCCTATGTCACCCGAGAAGAGTAGGCGTTTGTGCTGCCCGTCTTCTTCATCGTCAATATCCAACACAACCTGAGCCGCACCCAGAATATGCCCGGCATCGTAGAAGGAGAGCGTAACTCCCGGGGCAATGGGCAGGGGCATGTGGTAGCCTATGGTCAAAAATTGGCGCATGCAGGCCTCGGCATCCTGCTCGGTGTAGATAACCTCTGCCACCGTGCCGCTACCACCCTTGCGGGCATGCATTTTGTTCATGAACTTGACGTCGCTTGCCTGTATTCGGGCGGCATCTGCCAGCATGACAGAGCATAAATCACGCGTGCCGTAGGTGGTGTAAATGAACCCACGGAACCCTTTTTTTACTAAGTTCGGCAAGTTGCCGGAGTGGTCGATATGCGCGTGAGAAAGCACTACACAATGCACACTCTTGGGGTCAAAGTAGGGGAAATCTCGGTTAATCCTCAATTGATCCTCACGGTGCCCCTGGTACATACCGCAATCAAGCAATATGCGCTTGCCGTTTACCTCCAGCAAATGCTGGGATCCCGTTGTTGTTTGAGCTGCTCCGCAAAAATGTATTTTCATGGCTTTTTATGGGGTGGATGTTGGTTTTACCCGGATTTTGAGTTGTTTTTTTACGGATTTACCGTGTACGTTATAGAGGTGATAGATAAGGGTATCTTCCCCGGTGAAATTTTCTTTGGGGGTGTAAAGGGTGTGGCCGTCTCGGTGGGTCATGATTGTGCCGCCGCAGGCTGTTTGGGGCTCCCATTCAATGCGTGGCCCCGCAGCGTAGCCGAGCAGCTCTGCCTTGCCGCAGGGTATGCTTAATACAGAGTTCTCGGGTATTTCAAGTACAGTAGGTTGTACTAAATATGTTTTATCCCAGGCAGGCAGTTGCAGGGAGTCTAAATAGGCTGCCGCATTTTCTGATACATACAGTTTGAAGTGCGCAAAATACGGGCGTACATCCCGCCCCGCTGCTTGAGATAACCCAATGAGATAACGGTTTATTTTGGCTTGATCCGCATCTTCGTGTGCCGAGATATCCTCGCGGTACAGCTCGCTTTGCTTGTTGCGCAGGTGTTTCAGGGTTTCTTTCACGCAGTCCCAACCAAACTCTTCTGCATAGCCTATCATCATGGAGGTAATGGGGTAAGACCAATGGTGGGTGCCGCGGTCTGCTATTTTGTACCATTTTTCCTGCATAATCTCCTGCGTGCCGGGGTCCTCCGGGTTAAAAAGGTTGCGCAGGTGGCGGTCATGAGAATCCTTCCAGTCAAAGGCTTTACCCTCTCGGGCTTTCATGTAATACCCGCCCCAATTCGGGGTGGATTCTGCCCAGAAGGAG
This sequence comes from Akkermansia sp., assembly GCA_017399165.1. GTDB lineage: Bacteria > Verrucomicrobiota > Verrucomicrobiia > Verrucomicrobiales > Akkermansiaceae > Akkermansia. Next base: position 3,656 of record JAFQEF010000052.1, on the reverse strand, counting down.
AGCTCCATGTCATCAAAGTCGCAATGGTGCCCGTGCTCATGCAAATAGAGCGCACTGTTTTCTTGTTGCAAGGCCGCCAGGTTAAACAAATGGGGCATACTGCCGGGGGCCCATTGCAGCGGCCACCAAGAGATGCCCTCCTCTGCATAATGCCCGGCATGCATACGGAAGGGAACGCGCGGATAGTAAGAGTAAAAATCCTCCAAATCGCGGTTGTTAATGTTCCACCAAGTCATGAGCTCCGTGGGGTTGGTCAGCTCTTGCAGGGCTTGTCTCGGGGCAAGAATAATGACATGCTCGCTCACCAGCTCCCCCCAAGGGGCAGGGGCTTGTTTTAGGGTTTCCCAGTCTGCATTCGTATCTTGCCCCAATACAAATTTGGGGGCTTTTAATGCACCGCTAATGCATATAGGGGTGTTGTTAAGCTCTACTCCACACGGCACTTGCAGCAGCAGTATCCCCCCATGCGGGGTGATGAGTTGGGTTTCCTCTGCCTGTAACTTGTAATACCGGGTAGTGTTGGGCATACAAGTAAGCGGCTTATCTTTTTGCGGAAAATGGTGCCCCACTTGTAATTGAAGATTTTTGTCGGTAAGATGAGCCGGTATTTTAACCGTTACCATTTTGCCCGGGGGAGCGTAGAACCCGGTAGATACCAACTCATCTCTCCATTTATCGGCCGCAGAGCTCAGGTTTACCGTTGCAGATACCGTTTGCGCGTTAGCCTCAATCTCCCCCAATGTATGTGCTGCACGGTGTGCGCCCAGTTTTAACAGCTCGTCATTGCTGAGGTTGCTCAGCCAAGCGTTCTCCAGCAATAACAGCTTTTTGGCTATGGGGTTATCAATGGGGGTGTCGGTGCTTGGTGTTATATATTGGGCGGCTTGAGCATAGGGTTGTAACAGTTCGGCGTTTTTCGCTGCGTCTTGCCACTCTATAAGGCCCAGCACCTTGCTTAAGTGGGTATTGAGTAGGTTTTTATCTTCGTTTGGCAGCTTATCCAGCCAATCAATGATGCTTGCCTGCTGATTGTGCAGGGAGTGGAGCAAATGACGCAGGTGGTGATTTTTTGCTGCTGTTTGCTCTATTATCGGCATGTTTTCGTTCTTGATAACAGGGGTATAATAGTGAGGCGGTATGATTTGACGCTCTATACCGGGGCCTGCCCATGCCACATCTACGTGTTCCCCGTATTCAGAGTCCTTATGGTGTACTACCAGGTAATATTGCTGCCCTTTTTGGAGCTTCACTTTGCCGGTATTCCACCCTTCATAATACTCATAGCGCCCTACATAAAAGGCGCATCCGCACACGTGGCGCAGGTTATTGGCCGTTGTATCTGTGCTCAGTAATAGCTCTGCACTGTCATCTGCACTCAGGTAAAAGGTGTATTCTCCGCTTTCCGGTGCCGTCAACAGGGCTGTGTAGCGTGCCCCGTAATGATCTGCCCCCACCGCTATTTCATCTATTTTATCAACAAAATAAATGTCATCTGCAGGGCGTTGCGCAATCACGGGTGTCATATCCGCCACTTTGTCGCCTTTAACATGGTTCCATATCTCCACCGTTACTCCTTTTTGGGGAATTGTGGTGGCAGCTTGTGTTATTGTGCCTGCTACTAAAAATGCAATGGATGTAATGGAGAGTTTCATTGTATGTATGATAACTCTCTTTTCCCCGTTTTTCAAGAGGAAAAAATATGTACAATTGCAATTAACATAAAAAAGCCCGCAGTCTTGCATGACTGCGGGCGCAGAGTGATAAAAAATGCGTAAATCAGCGTTGCTGGTTCATCAGCTGTTGAATCTGCTCCGGGGTAAGCTCCATGGGGCTGCCTTGGCTACCGGGCTGAATATCCGCAAGCTTGAGCTTGAAGATAAGCGTGGCGTTGGGCCCGATGACCCCGGGGCCTTGCTCGCCGTAGGCCAGCTCAGAGGGTATGTAAATCTCCCACTCGGAGCCTATGGGCATGAGCTTAAGTGCCTCGCTGAAGCCGGGGATGACGCCGCCCAGCGGGAACTGTACCGGTGCCTCGCTGGCATCAAATACGGTGCCGTCAATCTTACGGCCTTCGTATGCTACCAATGCAATGGCACTTGCGCCGTCTTTGGCGGCATCATACTTGCGGCCGGTGCCTGCGGTGAGCACCTTGTACTGCAAGCCGCTGGGCAGGGTTGTTACGCCTTCCTTCTTAGCATTCTCTGCCAAAAAGGCCTTACCGGCAGCTGCATTTACCTCCGCCTTGGCAAGGGTGCGCTTTTCCATCTCTGCCACAAAGGCGTTCATGATGGCGCGTACATCTTTCTTTGCCATTTCGGGGTCTACACGGTTAGCCATGCCGTCTTCAATGCCTTTCATGAGCATGGCGGCATCCAGGTCGCTGATTTGCAGCTCGCTCAGGTCGCTGGCGAGGCTGCTGCCAAGCTGCTGGCCGATGAGGTAAGAGAACCCCTCTTTTACCTCTTGTGCAGACGGCTGTGCCACGGCAACGGGGGCCGGGGCTTCTTGTGCGAAGCTGAGCGGTGCCAAGGCAAGGCTCAGCCCAATGATGGTGTATGTGCTTTTTTTCATAAAAATCAATTCACTTTAAAGGTGCATCCGCGGTTTTTGATAACCGCATTGAGAGCAGATTCGTAGATGTCGTCAATTTTTTTCGGGTCATCTATCAAGTACTCAATGTTGTGGCTGTACGTGCCCTCCGGGAACTTCTTGGCCGGTTTGGTGGTAAGACCTCCCGTCTTGCTGTCGATAAGCTTGCGGGTGTTCTTGGTGCGGTCCGACATCTTTTGAGAATACTCGTTGTTATTCGTGCAATAGAAGCGGATGCTGTTGTTGCCGCGAGTATCAATGGTGCATTCTTTCACCACCATATTGTCCACGGAGTAGGTGTGCTTGTTGACGGATACTATCGTATCCAATCGTACGGCTGTTACGGCTTGCTTAGGGCAGCCTACAATACATACCCAGAACTTGTAGCTGACGTTCTTCTCCCCGTCTTCTACATCTGCATAGGTAATGCGATCCTGCGCGGCGGCAGGCATAGCCGTCATGGCGCTCAGCCCTGTCAGAGCCATTGCCAGCAGTTGTGTAAGGTGTCTCATTGCTCCTCCTATTTAATTCATATCTTTTCTCTTGTCAAGCACTATGCTTGTCAATTTGCTCGGTTTAATTCGCATCGGCGTAATTAGAAAAATAGCAGTTTGGGGTAATCCTGCGGGCTCATGCCCGCCGAATTTCCCCAGCCCCCTTGTGGGGCGCCCCCTGCTAAACGTAAATAACAAACATGAGCCCGAGGTGTCGTCGCGCTAGTATAACGTTCGGTAATTAGTCAGACCTGCAAATTGAAAAAAGCCCCGCTTTTGCGGGACGTCATTTTATTTAGCGAGACGAATTGATGAGCCCCGTTCAGGGGCGGTAGCCAATAGGCAGGCGCGTGAGCGCCTGCTGACCAATGAAATACAAATAGAACCCCGACTTCAGGAGGGGTGGCAGCAAAAGCGTGGCATCTGTATTTACTTCTTCTCAATGCTGTCGTGTCGATGTTGAATCCCATTCTGCACGATGTATAACAAGCGGAATTTCTAAAATCACACCTTATATTTTATTCCATGGTTTAGCTGCCACCCCGCCATTCGGCGGGGTTCAATGTATTTTTT
>JAFQEF010000006.1 GCA_017399165.1 Akkermansia sp. | reverse complement strand
GTTACCCTTGCTGTGCTCTGCTAATGCCAAGCGCTGCACGGCAGCATCTTTATGGTCTTGGCACTTTTCACACCCCTTTTCGGCCCACTCTACTATGGCGGCATCACTCAGGCCATCATGATTGCCCTTGCTGTGCTCTGCTAATGCTATGCGCTGCACGGCAGCATCCTTATGTGCTTGGCACTTTTTGCATCCTTTATCAGCCCACTCTACGATGGCGGCATCACTCAGGCCATCATGGTTACCCTTGCTGTGCTCTGCTAATGCCAAGCGCTGCACGGCAGCATCTTTATGGTCTTGGCACTTTTCACACCCCTTTTCGGCCCACTCTACTATGGCGGCATCACTCAGGCCATCATGATTGACCATGCGGTGTTCCGCAAAAGGTTTGAGCTGCGAGCAATCAACGCACCCTTCGTCAGCCCACTTTATAATATCTTTATCGCTAAGCTGCTCATGGTCTTGCTTGTGATGCTGCACAAGCGGTAATCTTTCTTTACATGCTTCACAACCTTTTTCTGCCCAAATCTCCACATAGACATCATCTAAGGTGCTGTGATCCTGCTTGCGATGATCTGCAAATCTTTTTTTATTGATACAGGATACACACCCCATATCTATTCCCACGGCAATGGCATCCGGACTTTCCCCGTGATGACAAGATGCAACACCTCGCTCCCCCTGCCATGACTCATCCCCGGCACCTGTGTATGTATCAGCAGACGGTGTTGCCATCAAACTATACAACAACCAACTGAACAAAACAACGGCAACCAGAGTAATTGCCCCAACTGTAACCAAAGCCCATGATTTCTCCGGTGCTTCAGCCTTAGCAAAATCAAACAAATTCGCCCCGTTATCCATGAACTTAACGGGGATTCCCTTAATGGCATCATACCACTGCGCAGCCGTATGAAAACGAGCTGCCGGGTACCACTCTAAAGCCTTATCTATGCTGTACAACAAATCTTGGTCATACAACGAGCACAGCACCTTATTTTCACTCAAAAAGCACCTCGTAGGTGCCTGTGGCAATACATTAAACGAGGCATCCAAATGCGATGGAGGAGCACTATTGGTGAGCAATTTGTGCATCACAGCAGCCAATGCATACAAATCACTCCATGGCCCTACGTCACTCGCATCTCGTTGCTCATGCGGTAAATACCCCGGCGTACCTATGCCCGGCGCGCCGAAATCTATGAGTATGGGCACTACGTCTTTATGATCCTCCGTGTAACGAAGCATCACATTGGCCGGTTTCAGATCAAGATGATAAATACGCCGCCCATGCAACTCTCTTGAGTGCATGTGCTCAAGCGCCTGCAACATGTTACGCAGCAATTGCAATAATGCGCTCTGAGATAAATAGCGATTCTGCTCATGCATAGTGCGTATCACATGAGCCAAATCACCCTGTGCCAAATACGGCATCACATAATAGGCAGTGCCGTTCTCCTCAAAGGCATCTACCAAACGTACTATGTTAGGATGATTCAATACCGAAAGCTGCATTGCTTCCCGATGAAAATCATCCATACTCTTGGCATAATTCGCCTCTTCCCCTGCCTTGGGGATGATTCGCCCGCTCTTCTTGTCGCGGTAGGAATACCATGCCGGAAAATGCTCCTTTACCACATACCTCTCCCCTCCGGCATCTGATGCCAGATAGGTAATACCAAATCCACCTTCCGCCAGTTTTCGTGCAATGCGATAACGGTTACGTAGCAAGGTTCGCTTCACCAGCGGCATTGACTCACTCTTCAGCATCCCGATTTCTCCTACCTAATTTCGGCGAGTTGGGTGGGGCCCAACCCGCCTTTATAGATAGCTAATACAGCTTAATCAAAAAGAATAGCTGAAACCAACTTTAATAGTACCGTAGTAACGAGCATTATGAGGAGAGGAACACCTATCTGACGTATCCAGCAAGTATTCATTCGGAGCACCAAGTTCACAATCTTCCCCAAATGCAAAACTAAAATCATATCCTACATCGAATGCCCAGTTATCAGATATCCATGCGCGAGCTCCAATACCAACACCGAGCATTGGATTAACTGAAGTATCGTTGAAAGACTCGCCATATCTCTTATAATTCATAGAAGTATCACGTATAATAGCCCCCCCCCTGATACCGCCATAAACACATAATTTATCATTTAATTGGTACTCCATATTGTAAGTTAACAACAAAGGAATAACATCCACATCAGTTGTTTTCTCACTTCCATAGTATATATCCGTTTGACTACCGGTATAATACCCAATATTAAGACCTACGTAATGATTAAGAGACTCAGTTTCCGCAAGCTTCCATTGACAGCCTAAGGAAAAGCCATATAACACGCTGGGCACATATTGAATGGCATCGATAGATTCCTGACACTCAGAATGCATAATACCATACTGCAATGTAATTAACGGTTCATGCTGAAGCTGTTGTTCCTCGTTTGAATTACTTGCTTGAGCTACACCCATCCCAATTACGCCTAAAATGACACTTAACGTTTTTTTCATATAATTTAGTATATTTCGTTTTTAGAAAGAATAAGAAAAACCGGTATGTATAGTAGTTGTTGTTACATCTCCTTCAGAAACTTCATGACCATAAATATAACAATCTGTACGGCAACCTTCATCCAACATGGAATGGCTGAAATTAAACTGAGCACCTATATTCCACTTCCAATTATCAGCAATGTTATATTCAACACCAATTCCTACACCTACAGTCGGAGAAACTTTGGAATGATAGAAACGGCCATTTTCACCTACGAGATTACCGTTACGGCCTTCATCAAACTTTTGGTCTGAATTGGAAATATAAACACCAACTTGTCCCCCTACGTAAAAAGAAAGATCCGAGCAAATTTGACGATGGTATGAGTACCCAATCATCACCGGAAAAATTCGTTGTGTATTCTTTTGCTTTCCGGGATAAGTAAACATATTATCAATATGAGTTCCAGGATATGAAAAACTGTCCGTACCATAATACATACCAATGGAAAAAGTCAATTTATGATAATCCTCCGTAGTAGCATCAAACGTATAACTGGTACCAAGTGTAACACCATACAGAGCATCAACGGAAAGGCCATCATCAAAATCCGTCATATAACCGAAGTCAACATCCACACAAGCGAGGGAGAGTTGATCATCATCTGTGAGGGGAGCCTCATACATGGGGGAGGAATCGGCAAGGGCGGGAGCAGCCGCAAGGGCCAGCAGCGCGAATGCCTTACTGAGTATATGTGATTTCATGTTTTTTGTATTGTTTGTTTTTTATAATGAACCGGAGGATTCCGGCAAGTGGAGAAGAATTACGGAGAATCGGAAAAGCGGAGGATAAGGCGAAGAAGGAAGCCAACAACAAGGAGAAATAACGCGAGAGGAAGGCAAGAGTCTAACGCATAGCTACCGCCGGTGGCAGCTCCCAAGGAAATGAGCATGAGCATGAGCAAAATACCGCCGATAGTGAGCATGATATTGGCACCCCAACGCAGTACGGTAGAGATGGGGATAATTTCATCCTCATCTCCGTGAGACGAAGAAGCGGACGGAGAACCATAATAAGAAGGGTACGCTTGTTGCTTAGCAACACAAGAGGAATGAGCAGCATCGCGATAAATGGGCTCATTAGGGGCATGAGGGGGGGGAGGCGCAGGGGCTGTCTTTTTGGGGGGCGTGGGGGGAGGCAGCTCTTTTTTCTTATTCTTTTTATGGCGCAAAGGTTTATAGTCTGATTGCAGGAACTTAAGCCAACGCTTGGCATCAGGAAATCTATTTTTTGCGGAAAGCTGAAGAGCTGAATCAATAGAAACAAGCAATTGCTCGGAGAAACGCTTACGAAGCCGTTTATTACCTGCCAAGGGCTTATAGGTATCTCGCTCAGGATTAAGTTGGCGTTCCGGCACAGGAGGGGGAGGAGACCCTGTAAGCAAAAAGTAGAAAGTTGCCCCCAGGGCATATACATCAATAGAGGGGGCAATGCAGTTAAGGTCTGCAAGCTGCTCGGGCGGGGTATAACCATTGCTCATAAAATTGCAGCTGTAGGTATGCTGAGAGACCTCTCGTTTAGCAGCACCAAAGTCAATGAGCACAGGGTGCCCGGAGGTACGCAGCATGATGTTGGCGGGTTTGATATCCCGATGGCAGATTTTGTGTTTCTGCATGTAGATGAGGACATCAAGAAGAGTAGAGAGCAGGTAGCGCAATTCCTCCTCGGTCCATTCACCCGGATTGCGCAATTTCTCAAGGGATTTGCCCTCCACATATTCCATGACAAAATAGGCGGTATTAAACGCCTCGAAAATACCATACCCACGCACAATACCGGGGTGATTCATGCGGGTGAGCAAGGTGGACTCTTGCTTAAAGTGGCGAAGCGCCCACTTGTATTGCTCAACATCACCCGTAAGGATAACAGAGCCAAGGGCGTCTCGCTGCGCCAAGAAAGAGGGAAAATTCTCTTTAATGGCAACGAAACGCCCCGTTGTAACATCTACAGCTCTGTACGTGACACCAAAGCCCCCCACCCCGAGCACTTGCTCAATGGTGTATATATCATTCAAAACTGTACCGCGGGCGAGAGGCATATGGTGTATATTACGTCAATGGAGAGGGATTAAGCACTTTCGACGGTAAACTTAAGCGTAGCACCGCCGAAGGTAATGACATCCCCGGGCATAAGCAGGCATTTCTCTATCAACGGCACCCCATTAAGACAGGTTGTATTGGTAGCCTGCTCATCTCTAATGTAGAGGTAAACGTTGCCGGAGGTATCTTCCTCATACATAATGCGCGCCTGCTGACGAGAAATGTTCATATTTTCATCAGCAACATGCAATTTGCACAAGGAACTGCTGCGCCCAATGAGGAGGAATCTGTCTGCCTTGATTGTACTGAGAGGCACACGGTAGCGAATCGGCTCACCGTTGGGCTTGACACCATTAAATAGGAGCTGCGGGCCATTAGCAATAGCCGGCATGGGAATTGTGGGTTCATCAAGACGGGGCCCGGGCATAGGAGAAGGTGAGGGAGAGGGAACGGGGGCGGGTGAGGGAATGGGGGCGGGAAATATCACGCGGGAGTTAGACTTACGCTTCTTGATGAGCATGAAGCACAAAACACCCACACAGCAGATAACAAACAAGCCACCTACCACAACAACCACAACCTCGCCGGCAGACATATTGGAGAAGTGTGCGCGCAGGATGTAAATGGGGCTATCCGGGTTGCCTTCTATAATGGCAACTTGGTTGGGGTCCCCGCCTGCCGGGGTAATGAAGTGAAGCAGCTCACTGACATCTATGGCATTGTTAATACTATCTTCACCTATACGGGAGCCATAGGTAACACCTACAACCTGCCCATCCTCGTTAATGAGGGGGCCACCGCTCATGCCACCATGAGTAGTAGCATTGTGGGTAATGGCTCGCAGGCGAGCATCTTTACCCAAGCTTGTGCCCATTTGATAGTTATCATTAATCTTACTGATAGCACCACTTACGGAGGTAACATCGAGCAAATCACGCATAGAGGCGCTCCACTCCAATTCCTCTCGCTCAGGCAAGAACTGGTGGATGCCCTTTTTAAGGAGATTAATTGCAAAACTAGCGATGAGACGGTCTTTATTGCCGGATGTATCATAGATCCCCGGGAAACCCAGAGCCTTGACCGGATCACCGGCAGATGCAGTACGAGCCAAAGACAAGGGTTTAAAATAGGCACGGTCCGGAGAATTGACGCGCAGTAAGGCCAAATCTCGGGAGGCATCCATCTTGTCAAAATGCGCACGCTGCATCACTACAACCTTGCGGTTTTTGAGCTGCTTTTCGTACACCACATAGAAAACATCTACGGGAAGCGGATCCTCCAAGATACCGTCATCATTAAAATCATTGCCGACCACATGAGCGTTCGTAATGATATTACCGGCATTATTAATCACAAAAGCCGAACCGTGCCCTACGAGTGTACCGTCGTCCCGAAGGTGAATCAGCATTTTTACGCCTTCTTTATAGCGCTCTATGCTGTTGTATTTACCACCGGAGAGCATGAGCACCAGCGGCACAATCAACACAAGTACCAATACGGCACACAGGCTGATAAGAATAAGAGTTTTTTTCTTCATTGTAAGTAAATATTGTTTAAATGAGACAAAAGCGAAAGGATTAAGCCATACGAATCACAACCACACTAACATTATCTTGCTTGGGTGCCTTTTTACTCAAAACACACTCCAAGATATGCTCAGCATCGCCATGAATAGATCTACCGGGGGCAGGCAATAAGGCCTCGGCGATCTCTCGTTCGGAGAGGGTTAACAGCCCATCACTGGCCAGCAAAACAGTATCGCCGGCTTGGAGCTGAATTGGCTCGGCCGGGCAATCTGCCTGGTCGATACCACGCCCCCCCAAATAAGAGGTAATGCGGGCACCATAGCGCACCACAGACTCCTGGCGAGAGACCTCCCCCCAGTCTAACCCCTCATAGAATGCGCGGCGACGCATATCCTCGCGGTGATTGTGACGGTGGTTAAGAAGGTACAGCCGTTTGTCACGCATCAGGAAGACGAGAGAATCCCCAACATTGAGGAAGAATAGCTTGCCATTCTTAATCCACGCAGAGCACAAGGTGCACCCCATGCTGCGCAATTCCTCCGGCTCGGAGAGCAGGCGCCGGTATAGAGCAGCATCTGCCGTTTGGGCAGCATTAACCATAGCCAAATACTCTTGCCCCGACTCGGGATGTGCAGATTTAAGCACACGCACAAAAGCACTGACTGCCACACGAGAGGCTATTTCACCACCGGCATGCCCTCCCATGCCATCGGCCAAGGCGCAAATCACCTCTGCGCAAGGGCCGGAAGCCGTCCCCACAGGAGAGCAAAGCGCAAAGTCCTCCTGATTTTCACGAGAGCCTATATCCCTGTCATCGGCAAAGGATGCCAGTAAGGGAGGAGATTCTTTTGGGGTCTTAGCGGCCATGGGAGAATGTATGGTGTTATCTTTTGCTTAGAAAAAGAGTTATTTTACCGTCTCGGGGAAAGTATCCCAATTACGATCTGCTGAGCAGAAGGGGACAAACACAAGAACGGTGTTGCCAATGCGGAGGGAATCCCCGTCATTGATTTCTACAGTACCCAATACGGGGGTATTGTTGAGGTAAATCATATTGCGCCCCTGCCCGTGGGTAACATAGCTCTTATGCCCAAGGTTATCATAGGCAATAAAGGCATGCCCCATGTCAGAGATAGTGAGGTCTTGATACGGCAGGCAAACCTCATTACTGAGATTGCGGCCAATGGAATTGTAACCATAACCAAGCTCCAACGAACGTCCGCGCCCGGGGCCGGACACTATCACCAGCCAACCGGCAACGGGACCCAGCGTTTCACGCTTGTGATTCTGCCCGGGGATGGAGGGATGAGGCATGGGTTGAACCGGCCCTGGTATCACAGGCAGTGTCTTACCACCACCCGGCATAGGCATGGTGACGGCATCCTCTGATACGCCGGCAGGATTATGGGGGTTACCATATGGTAAGGTGCTGGGCACATTCTGACCATACGGACGAGTTTTATCATCTGCCGCAGAGTGGGAGGCGTTAATAGTAGGTATAGCCTTGCGTTGATACGGATCTGAAGGTTGATTCATCATTTTATTTAGTTGTTAAAGTTATAAACATTATTGAGCGCGGAATGTTAATTGCATATCAGCCAATACAATAGAGTCTCCATTGTGGATGGGCGTGGCGGCAGAAATAAGACGCCCGTTTACTTCTGTTCCATTGGTTGAATTGGCATCTTTAATCATCCATTGGCCGGAGGCGTCTCTATACAGCGTGAAATGAATCTTTGAAACATGACCGGAGGGCAAGGTGATATCTGCAGACCTGCTGCGACCTACAGTGACGGAGGGTTTAAGCACGGGCCAATTTTGGCCGAGTTGCTTAGCGTCATCCAGATAAGCCATAGCCGACGCCCCTGATGCATGCCCGTTTTCACCGTTGATAACAACGGCGGAGTCTTCATCATCCTTGCTCATGGCGCGAATAAGAAGCAGGAACACAATAACACAGGCAGATGCGCCACCGATACCGAGCACCCACCATACCAACCCGGAGGTTTGCTCCTCTTCTGCTAAGGCAGCAGAATTGGCTGAGTTTTTCACTTCATTCGTATTGTGGGTGTTGACAACGATATTCTGACTTTCCTTAACGGCTTCGGGCAAAGCTGCATCTGGATTGGTCAAATACTCAGCAACTTCTGCCAAAAAGTCGGGTTTCTTGCTGAGCCCCTCAGTCTTTTTGATGTGCAGTAACAGAGTTTTAACACGACGAGCGTAGTCACGATCCTGAGAAGTACCGTCAAAAAGCTTATCAAAAGCAGTCAACGGCATCAAACGAGATACAAAAATGGAGGTTATGGTGCGGGCGTGTGTTGCACGCTCTTCAGATGTCTTAGCGTTGGCATAAGCTTGCTTAACGGCAAGCATGTTTTCCAACGCGCGGTCTGCTATCACAAGCCCTAAATCCTCTTGATGCAGTTCTAAATCGCATCGACGTTTCTGGCCATCCATTAACTCTAATTTCAGAGAGTGAGACACAGGCAAATCATCTATATTGGTCTTAAGCTGCATTACGGCGGCAGAGGTCTTGCGCAACATATTCACCAATGATTTAACGGCATCGGGAGATTCCGTACCGGACACCTCATCGGAACTGAGGAAAGAGCCATCCGTCTGCACGGCCAAACGCTGCATGGCAGCAAATCCCTTGAAACGCTCTGTCTCATTGCGAGAGGAATCTTTAAAAGGGAAACCGATGGTGTGTATGGGCACCCCCATATCTTTGGCGGTTTTCACCAAATCCTGAAAGTCTGACTCAGAGGAGCGGCTCTCATCTGCACCATCGGATATAAGAATAACACCTCTGGGCAAATATTGATAAATACCGCGAGAGCAATCAGGCATCTGCTCTTTGAGAGCGCGAGCCAAACCAATCCACAAGTTCGTATTGCTGTTCTGCACACTGGATCCCACTATACCGGTTACAATGGCTTGGTAGAGAGGATTTTCAAATACAGGCTGCCCCTTGCGTCCCGGCACAAAAATCGGTTCAATCTCCTTACCCTCAGTCATGATATCCGAAAGAGGAGAGCCCGGAACATCCGACGCGCCGACTAATTGCTGGCTGCCGGCCATAGCCAAAATTCGCACATTACTTTGCGGTGACATGAGAGACACCAAGCGCGTAGCTACGGCTGCACTCTGCAAAATGGCTTTGCTGCGCCCTTTAGGGTCGCTGACATCCACCACGATCAACCAAGAGGCCAATTGGTTAACATCTTGGCGTAAATCCGTATTAGAACTGCTCAGCCGGTAATCCCCGACATAGCCGTTATAGTTGTTATAAAAAGGCGTATTTTGCACCAAATACTTGGCAATCAAGGTTTCTCCAGCCCGAGACAAAACTACCTTGTTGCATGCAATATCCTTTGCTTCGACGGTTGCAGAAAATATGCAATCTTCAGCAACCGGTGCTACCTGACTTTCAGCTGCCTGGAGTACCCCCCCCCAATAACATACTGAACATCAAGCAGTTATGAATAAGTTTCACTATTTTCATACTGTTAAAAGTTCGGTAATAAGATTGTTGCTCGCATTCCACACTTGCTACATGTCTGCACGTGCATCAAACGAAGCTAGGCGCATTCTACCAAATTTCTTATCTATTGCAAGAAAAAAATGAAGTAATATACTAAAACACAAAACCTTAAATCCTGTTATTCCCACTTGTTATATATGCTTAATCCTGAGATAAGATAGGTTTGCACGGAGCGAAATATTCTATGTTTAGAAGAGAGGAAGCTCTATATACCCGGATTTCTGTCACAAGAACTTAAACGTATGTAGTATTGCTACATATCAAGAGTGTGAATTTACTAAAAACGCGCCAATATTAACGCATTTTTGCTGTTTTTACCTCATAGAGTCCTACCGGTTGACCAAATTATAAACTTCCGATTGTCTACAACTCGTCAGCCTCTCCTCCAATTTCCATTGTTTTGGGCATTCCGAGATGACCTCCAGCCTCTCTATTTTTACGTTATATATTGATTATAAATGCAAATCTAAAACCCAACACACCGATAGCATTCGTCCCACAAACACCAATTCATCGGTCAATATAGCCAAAGCATCTAATTGACCTCAAACGTATAACAATTTTAAAATAGCGCCCCCTCTTATAGGTATGGAAAAAACACTTCAAATATAAAATGGAAAGCTCCTCATTGAAGGGCAGACAAAACATTTTTCACCCAGCGGCCATTGTGAGAGGCACCGGATTTGAGGATAAGCATGGGGCAGTAGCAATCCCCGCAAAGTTGTGCCCCACGGTGTATTTTCACTTTACCGGTTGCCTCTATTCTGCCTGTAACTTTGCCGTAAATATCTACCGTATCAGCAAAGGCACCGCGTGTAAAGGAAACAGCCGTACCACGGCTTATATGCAAAGAGCCCACATGCACCTCGCCGTCAATTTGAGTGTCTGTAGTAATGCGCATGCGCCCCGTACAGCGGAAGGAGCCGTTGCCCTTGCCATTCAAGTACATGTTGTGACAAACGATGGAGAGCTGAGAGAGCACGGCATCCGCCTGCACGGTAACATTACCCAGGGTGCGCACGGTAAGACGACTGGAATTGGGCTTGAGCTCAACATCTGTCATGCGCAGGTGCGCGTGGCAATGGATGCAGTTGGCGGAAAGTGCGGCGGCAGGCACACGAGAGCGACGCCCGCATTCATAACACACCACCTCTTTGGCGGGTACTTTGGCGCGATTCTCCCGTGTATTAAATGAGGTGAGTGCAACACGGCGGTTGCACTCACCCTCAGGTAAAAGCCCGGAGGCACAGGTGGAAATCAGAGGCTCTGTCCTGTACTCGGGCATGCAGAGAAGCTTGCGTTATGGCAACTTAGTCCAACAGGTTGTCGGAGGCAGGCTTAGCAGCGCCCTTGGATTTCTTGGGTGCAGGTGCCGGTGCGGCAGAAAGCGTAGCCCCCGTGGGCGTGCCAACCTTGCAGTAACCGTTGAAGATAGCACCCTCTTGGATGGAGATCTTGGAGGCGGTTACATTGCCAAGCAGCTCGGCGGTGGAGGTAAGCTCCACACGGTCTGTCACCACAACATCCCCCGTTACACGGCCATGGATAATGGCACTGCGGGTGTTCACGGCAACTTTGTCCTTGTCGTTAGCCTCAATCACGGCATTTACACCGACGGTGAGAACCCCCTCAGACTCAATTTCACCCTGCACGCAGCCGTCTACCAGCAGGTCATCCGTAAAGCGCAGAATACCTACTACCTTTACATCGGAGTTGAGCACATTGCGAGTAGCCACGGCAGAAGCCTCCAGGCCGGAGCCGCCGAGGTCGAACCCGTTATCTGCCCCGCCGAAGTATGACTCAGGAGCAGAAGGCTCTTGCGGAACGGTGCCTACAGGTGCACCCCACTCCGGTGCGGGGCCCGGGTCTACAGCGGGTGTTACAGGAGCCTGCGGCGTTGTTGATTTTTGGTATCCTTTGAACATAATTTTATAATTTTGAAAAGGTTAAGTTGCGCAATAAAAATTAGGGTCGCGCATCGGCAATATGTTACCCTCTGGTTGCGCGTTTGTCCACTCGAATTTGCGTCAGACCCATCTTTTTTTTAGAACATACACCTTACGGCTTTACTCCCAAAGATAAGACTGTTTAGAGTCCACCATTTTGCCATCCACATACAGCTCCATACGCCAAGTGAGGATATCCCCCTTTTTGCGGCGATCTTCACCGGTAAAGAAAAACCGCTCCGTACGCGAGGCTGCAGCCGGACGCGCCACGGGGTAAATCTTCTCGGTTTGCAACTCTGTAGAACCTGTGGCAGCCTGTGTGTAGCGCATTAATATGCGGGCTCGCTTGGCAGGCTCGGCATCATACCAAGTTACAAAGTAATAGTCGCCCACGCGATCCACCTGAGACTTTTGAGACTCTGCACCATACAATACATATTTAGCATGGCTGCGCAGGGGGGCGGATGCCCAGTCCGTGCCGGGGTTCTCTGCCGTTTTGAGCGGGATATCTGACACCTCTTTAATAAAAGAGTGGTCGTAAGAGGAGCAAGCCCCCAACAAGGCAGCGGCAGCAATCGGCAATATGGTGGTAAGTATGCGCATATTCGATAGATATACCAAGTGCGCGCCTTTGTCAATCATTTTTGCGTCCCCCGTACTCACAAATGACGAAAAATGACCGTTTTTTCGTTGACTTACCGTAGCAGGTATGCTAACCTACCAGCAGAGGGGGAAACTGTACCCTCATCCTTTTTTAAAATATGAAACCAGCCACATTCAACTGCACAGTACTCCGCGACGGTCACCAGTCGCTGGCCGCCACCCGTATGTCTACCGAGCAAATGCTCGAGATTGCACCCATTCTGGATACCATGGGCTTCTCTGCTCTGGAAACCTGGGGCGGTGCAACCATTGACTCCGGGCTCCGATTCCTCGGCGAGCTTCCCTTTGATCGCCTTGATACCCTCAAGAAACTGGCCCCCAAGACCCCGCACATGATGCTGCTGCGTGGCCAGAACATGGTAGGTTACACCAACTATGCCGACGACGTTGTAGAGGCCTTTGTTAAGACAAGTGCCAAGCACGGCATGAACATCTTCCGTATCTTTGACTGCCTCAACGACCCGGAGAACATGCGCACCTCCATCCGCGCTGCTAAAGAGGCAGGCGCCATTGCTCACGGCACCATTTGCTACACCACCTCCCCCGTACACAATCTGGAGTACTTCGCCAAGCTTGGCAAGCAGATTGCTGATATGGGTGCAGACGGCATCGTTATCAAAGACATGGCAGGCCTTATTCCCCCCAGTGAAACGGCCGCTTTGGTTGAAACCCTCAAGAAGAGCACCGGGCTGCCCGTGTGGGTACACACCCACGACACCGCAGGCTTGGGCGCAGGCGCTTATGTTGCCGGCATCAACGCCGGTGCAGATGCCGTAGACTGCTCCATTGCTCCCTTTGCTAACGGCACCGGCCAGCCGGACTGCATGCGCATGCTTGCCCTTATGAAGGGCTACGAGCGCTGCCCGCAGTTTGCAGATGACTTCACCGAGAAGCTCTCCAAGATCTCTGCCATGCTGCAACCCGTGTACGACAGCCTCTCCAAGTTCACCAGCCACGCTAACGAGGTGGTCAACAGCGACACCCTGCGCTACCAGGTGCCCGGCGGCATGCTCTCCAACTTCCGCAGCCAGCTTAAGGAAATGAACATGGCCGACAAGTTTGAGGAGGTATTTGCCGAAATCCCCGTTGTTCGCAAGGCCCTCGGCTGGATTCCGCTGGTAACCCCCACCTCTCAGATTGTAGGTGTACAGGCCATGATGAACGTGAAGTTCGGCCGCTGGAAGCAAATCACCCCGCAAACCATGGACGTAGCCCTGGGTTACTATGGCCACACCCCTGCCCCCGTAGACCCCGAGTTGCAGGCTGAGTGCGCCAAGCGCTCCGGCAAAGAGCCCATCACCTGCCGCCCCGCAGACAAGATCAAGCCCGGCATGCAGGACCTGCGCGACAAGCTCACCGCCAAGGGTATTCCTGCTACGGATGAGAACTGTGTCATCTACGCCATGTTCCCGCAACAGCTGGAGGACTACTACGCAGGCAAGCGCCCCGAGCCCCCCACCGCCAAGAAGGAGGAAAACTACGGTGCCCCCGTATCTCTCTCCACCGTGGGTGTATCTGCCGCCATCTCCGGCCGCGATATGAAGCTCAACATCCTCGGCAAGGTGTACGACGTACACATCGAGGAGAAGTAATCCCCGCCAGGCAAGCAACAAGTTTCAGGGCTCATGGTTCTCACCATGAGCCCTTCTTTTAAACCCTAATTTTTTACCACCCGCTTAATTACGGCGGCGGCGTGCGGACAATGCCGCAAGCGCCAGCAAGCTCAGGGTGGCGGTAGTGGGCTCCGGCACTACAGATAAAGGAGCCGGTATATCTATATAGATGCGCTCCAACTTCCAAGCATCTGTCTTCGTTGCATCCAGCACCGTCAAAGAATCCACCCTAACCTCACCATACCAATAGTCCGGCAAGTATATATTACCGTCTCTGTATTCTACACTTAAACGGAACAAGCCCAGGTCCCCGGTCGAGTTCAGGATATTATCATCCGAATCCGTCACCCACAATGCAGACAAGGTATTAAGATCCGTAAATTCTGCACCCCACATGGTAATACCATGCGCAAGACTCCCTGTTAAATTAAGACCAATCCCCATACGAGTCTCCCCTTGCAAGCTATTCTGCAAAAAACTCGTCAGGTTCGTATCAGAGCTCTCAACGTGGTAAACATAATCGTCTGCGTTATAACTCCTGTAATAATTCGGTATCACACCTATACCCGCATAGTAAGAGGGGTCACTTTTAAAAGACGTCATTCCGAATTCTTTATATAATTCCGATACATCGCCCGTCCACCACCAATCAACCCCTACTTGTACATTACTCATCACCGCATATGAATTATCCCTATATGTTTGCCATACGGCATCTCCCGTCGGAATGTGCGAATATGGCACAACATATTGGTTTTGCCACCAATTTATCAAATTGGCAGATACTGCCGCCCAGCATTTATTAAAATCTGAGACTGTATCCGTCTTATCTGCATCATACCACCCCTGCTGCTCATTAACACCGTATACCCAAAGCGTTTCTGCTATGGCAACACTGCTTAATCCGGCAAGAATGCTCATTATGGCAATGGCTCTTTTCATGGCTTTTTATGCGCATTTATCAACGCGGCGCAAAATATATAGCAAACAAATAGGAATTGCAAGTCTTTTTCCTATATTTTCTATATGTTTTGTAGCTTTTAACAAAAAAAAGCCTTATCTTTACGTCAAACAACGGTTTCTTGTGTCCAGCGATAGCGAGACTTACTCCAGCATTGCGGATGCTGTTGCAAGCCTAAAAGTTGTAAAAGATAACAATTTCTTTACGTTACGTAGATGCTGCGTTTTGAGGCTAATCAATAAAAAGAGCCGAGACCCTTTAGTAATTTTTCATATTCAATGCCTCATGCCGATACAGCATCCGCAATGCTGTATTCTACCGTTGTCGGATTCTCGCAGGTCTTTCAGCATTCCGCTGCGCATGGAACTGGATACCCCTGGACAATCCGCACCAATCTCACTGTAATCAATTCTTACTAATCATGAAAAGAACACTCATTGCACTTTTAGCTTTGGCTGGTATGGCCAATGCTGCATGGTACAACGCCAACGGAACAACTGGTGACGATTTATTTGCAAACAATGGTACTCATTACACCATGTTTGGTGATGGCTATGGCAATAAAGTTGCCATATCGGATGAGCTGAAATCTGCATTCACCACATCAGGAGGCACGACTCACAATTTAAATTTTGGTACAGCTAATGGAGCTTCGACTACCCCCTCGGTGTCTATTTCAGAGGCATTGTATGTGGGTGAAATTCACACCACGCGAGCTGACTCTCTTACCATCAATTTTAATGAAGCCGGTTCCATAACCGCTTCCGGTCAATTTAATGTCGGTTCCATACCGGTAAGCATTTCCGCTTCTCTGAGCACTTCTGAGAAGAATTCTCTTAGCAACGGCGAGACCGTTACCCGAACTCTCGTTACAACTGATTATTTTGAAACGGTTCCCAATTTTAAGAACTCTTTAACTCTCAGCATCCAAGCTAATGGACTTAGTTATGGTGGTTTGTTATACTCAGTTTATTCAAACGGCTCCCACACATACTACAGCTTTGATGATGTGACATTTAATACTAACACTAACCCTAATAGGTATGCCTCAGTCAAATCTGGTGCCACAGCCTATGAGCTGGAGGCTGGCAAGTACTACTCTGTTCTTTCCGGAACTCAGGGTAATGGTGCTTCTGTCAAATACCTTTCCTTTGTAGCTACGGCTCCCATCCCCGAGCCCACTACGGCTACGCTTTCCCTGCTGGCTCTCGCTGGGCTTGCTGCCCGCCGTCGCCGTCGCTAAAGTTATGGCGTGACAAGCCGCCGTCGGGCTTCTCACTGATACGCCCGGACAAGCTGAAAGCAATAGGAAACAACAATTTCAAGTGGGGTAACCAAGCCCTGCAACGCGCGCCCGCCCTAGGTTTTATAGCCTTGGGCGGAATTTTACAAGCCCCACCTTCCGGCGGGGCGGAAGTCCAATAGAGAGCGAGTGGTTCCAATTTGTAGAATGTTATACCAACGTTTCCTCTGAGTTCAAAAACGCAATCCTAAAAGCAAGCGAAACATAAGGCTTTCACTATGCTAATTCAAACCAAATAATATCGATAGAACAGTTGGAGGGAGTAAGCGGATTTACGACCGACCGCGAAGCGAGACCTTCATCACTTTATGCGTAGGTCGTACACAAAAGCGGCAGGCACTCACGCCTGCCACCCTATTAAAATGATATGGGATTATCAATACTCAACCGCGACGGTACCCCATGGCAGCCATGGTGAAATCGCGGATGGAGTTTTTCAATTTCTCGGAGCCATAATAATCAGCCCCCTTAATCTTCATAGCGGCTGCAGCCCCGCGGGATTGCACATCATTGTACTCCTCCGTAACCAAGAGCTTGGCTTGAATATCCTGCAACTCGGCGCGGTCTTGCTCCGTGAGCGGAATCTCATAAAGGGAATAGATGGTCTGAGTAAGCTCATCAATCTTTTCGGCAGCGGCATCCGGGTTTTGCTCCAAATCGGGGGATGAGGTAATCTCCACATACTTAGCAGAAACTAAGAACATACCATAACCGAACTGCTGAGCCGGAGTAAACTGAGAGAGGTCCTCCTGCACGGCAGCAGGGGCATCCTGAGCAATGACGGGAGCAGCTGCAAGCGTGGCAGCCAGCATAGCAACATAAGCGATTTTGTTCATAATTGATGCGATTATTGTTTGCGAGGCTAAAGCCTTTCTTAATATCAAGAGTATCAGATAACACATGTTATGGCAAGCTGTATTTTTGACAGTTGGCTTATAAAATACGCAAAAGCATTCAGCTCAAACAAATAGGCATTATTTTAAAGAAAACACACTACATTTAGGCTTCACAACGGCGAAAAAAAGTGGTAGAATGAGCCCATGGCAAACAAACCCGTAGTATTGATTATTCGAGACGGTTGGGGCCGCAACCCTCAGGGGCCTGAGGCTGCCAAACAGACCGGCGATGCCACCGTGCTCGCCAACACACCCTTCACAGACAAGCTGCTGGCCACCTGCCCGCACTCCATGCTGGGTGCCTCCGGGCAAGATGTAGGCTTGCCGGATGGCCAAATGGGCAACTCAGAGGTAGGGCACCTCAACTTGGGTGCCGGCCGTGTTGTGTTCCAAGACCTTTGCCGTATCACCAATGCCATTAATGATGGCTCACTGGCTAAAAACCCCGTCATTACGGAGGCCTTTGCAAAGGCCGCCGGCACTCGCCTGCACCTGCTCGGCCTAGTGTCCGACGGCGGTGTACACTCCCACATCGACCACCTCATCGGCGTTGTAAAAATTGCCGCAGAGGCCGGTGTAAAAGACATCATGATTCACGCTATTACAGATGGCCGTGATACGGACCCCAAGAGCGGTGCCGGATTCCTCAAACAACTGCAGGAAGCCGTTGCCCCCTACGGTGCTAAAATTGCTACCGTGGTTGGTCGATTCTACGCTATGGACCGCGACAAACGCTGGGACCGCGTGCAGATTGGCTGGAACGCCATCGTGCTCGGCAAGGGAGAGGCCTGCACCTGCACCCCCGCTGAGTTTGCAGAAAAGAGCTATGCAGACGGCGTGACGGACGAGTTCCTTAACCCCGGCATCTTCTGCGAGGCAGATACCCAACGCGTACGCGATGAAGATGTGGTATTCTTCTTCAACTTCCGTGCAGACCGCGCCCGCGAGCTCTCTCGCGCATTCATATACGACGACTTCGACGGCTTTGAGCGCGGTGTACACCCGCACGTACACTACATCACTATGTCTGAGTACGAGGCCTGCTACCCCACCCCCGTGGTGTTCGAGCAAGAGCAGCTCACCAACATCCTTGGCGAGGTAATTGCCGCCGCCGGCCTTAAGCAGCTGCGCATCGCAGAGACAGAAAAATACGCCCACGTTACCTTCTTCTTCAACGGTGGTGTAGAAACCCAGTTCGAGGGCGAGGACCGCATCCTTGTCCCCTCCCCCCGAGAGGTGGCAACCTACGACCTCAAGCCCCAAATGAGCGTAGGCGAGGTGGCTGATAAGTTTGTAGATGCCATCGCCAACTATGACATTGCCATCATGAACTTTGCTAACCCCGACATGGTGGGCCACACCGGTTTCCTGGAGGCCGGTATCACCGCCTGCGAGGCCGTTGACAAAGCCCTGGAGAAGAGTGTGACCAAGATTCTTGAGCTCGGCGGTTGCTGCCTCATCTGCGCAGACCACGGCAACTGCGAGAACATGCTCAACCCCGATGGCTCCCCCAACACCGCCCACACCACCAACTTGGTGGATCTCATCTACTGCGGCCCGGACCAAGACCGGGTCAAGATGAGCGACGGTATTCTGGCAGACATCTCCCCCACCCTGCTCAGCCTGCTCGGCATTGCCCAGCCCGCTGAAATGACAGGTCACAGCCTCGTCACCAAATAATTTAGGGTAAATCCCCCTCCTTTCAGGCGCAAATCGGCCCTCAAAAGCCCTTTTGCGCCTCCTTTTTTACATAAAATTACAAAAAAATCACATTTTTGCAAAATAAAGCTTGCAATCATCTTCAAAACCTGCTATCATTGCTGCGCACCCAGTGCAAAGCACGAGTAGCTCAGTGGTAGAGCGGCTGTCTTACACACAGTTGGTCAGGAGTTCGAATCTCTTCTCGTGTATTCACCGAGCCTGCTTTCCGACACAATTTGGAAAGCAGGCTTTTTTAGTTTATCGCCCTATATTTAACGGCTTACGGAGTCCTGATATTGCAACAAAAAAAGAACCAAGGACGATTCAAACAGCCGTTTTTTAAGCTCCGGGACGTTCCCGGGACTGCAAAGGACTAGGGGTGGGTTTACCCCTCACCTCCATTATCAGGCATAAACTGCATAGATTCAGCGCCTTATGAAAATTATGGAAGTTTTCTCTTCTTGTAATTCATATATATTGATTGTAAACGCTTAGCGACAATAATTTAACCAGAGCGTATACTGCCCTGCCATTTTTCAGCCCAAAATCGTCCTGCTCTGTGCTAAATCAACCGCAAATTACGGGAGGACTGTAGGGGGCTCACATTGACCTGAAATCGCTTCTTAAATCATCCTGTAAGTGATTGAAAATAAATGAAGAAAAAGTAAAAAAAGTGCTGGACATTTATCGTGAGTTTGCTATACTCTACAACGAGATAAAGCCTTAATAGCCAAACAATTAAACCATGCAAACAAGACTCCGAATAACCCGCTACCAGAAGACCCGCTACTGGGCGATTTGGAACGAGGGGGAGCTACTGAGCGTGACTGTTTACAGAAAAGGCGCACAGGCGGTTCTCAACTACATCAACAATATCATTAACACCCCTACAACACACAACAAGACTATGGCTAAGACCAAATCCAACGATACCGCAGCAAACGACACTAGCATCCTCAAGGCCGTCAATGGCGAGGGCAAGACAATCCGCATTAAGTTCGACCCGCTGGGCGTAAGCGTCTGCTACAACTTAAAGGGTAAGTGGATAGCTCATGAAATCTACAACCAGCCGCTGCCTGAACTGGTGGCCGAGGGCGTATTCACCATTGAGGACGAGGATTCACAGAATACCTACAATAAGTATTTCGGCAAAAAGGACAAGCGTTCCAAAGCAAAGCGCAAGTCCAAAAAACAGAATAAGAAAGTTAAGCAGGTTGAGCCGGAGGAACAACAATCCGAAGCGATTGAGGAAACTCCCCAGTCGGAAGAGATGGTGGCAGCAGAAATCAATGAAGAAGTTGAAGCCGCCCTCTGGCAGGAGATTGAGGAAGCCCGCGAACAGGAGCGTTTCATGGAAGTTCAGGACACAGACGAGGCTCTGGACGTACTGAACGATGAGAGCACATTGAACGAGCCCGTGACGGACGTGGAGCCGCCCACCGAAGCCCCGGCACAGGAATCGGACGCTCAGCCCGCTGAGGCGAAAACAACGGATATAGTAGAAATCAAGCTCGCCACATACAACGTGAAAAAGGCCGGACAAGCCCCGATGGCCATAAACGCCGATAACAAGAACATCCAACTGGAACCCGGCGACCAGCTCCTGAGAATCTACAAAGGCATACTGATTGAGGTGAACGTACAAGCCGATGGATACGAATGGCAAGGCACCGTGTACCCGACCCTGACCCACATCAGCTGGAAAGCCGCTGGCTACCAGATAGGCGGTAACGCATTCTTCGGGCTACCCAGCAAGCCTCGCAAAAAGGCTTAACCCAAACGAGAACCCCAGCGAAGATGCCGGGGCTTCTCCTTGCTGCGGGATATTTGCCCGCTAATGAGTTTCAAAGAGAATCCGCTCAATCTCATCGGGTGGCAGATTGAGCATATTGAGCAACCTGTTCATGTGGGTATGCGAGACCCCTATTTGCTTTGCGAATTGACTTGTTGAGCCATATTGCCCGCTGGTGAGATATTCTTCAAGAATCAACGCATTTGCCATCTTGATTGCCCTGTTGGTCGGCACTCCCATCTGTTTACGCTGAGCCACGATGTCGTCCAACTTTGTCCGCATCCTCACGATGCGAACATTCTCGTCATTACGCTCAAATAAAATGGGGATGGAAAAATCACAATGCGCATTATACGCTACAGTCCCCGGTAATTCATTGTCGGCAGGATCCGGCAACAATATTTCCGATGGTGGGTCAATCTGCTTCTTGGCTTTCCCCTCTGGATTGAGCTTTATCGAAAAGTGAGCTTTTGATTTCTTCATTGTGTTATTCGAGTCCTTTCTTGAGCGTTACATCGAGCTGCTCTCCGTTGTCATTCACTACTATGCTTTCGAACATTGCCTGAAATACCCGCCCTAGCTCTTCCGGGGTTGAGTCTGCCAAGGCCGTGTTAATGCTATACAGGGCATCTGCGAGAATCCCGGCATCATGCTCCGGCATTTCTCGTACGAGTGAAGCGAGTAGCTGAGGGTTGTCCCGGAAGTTGACGATATACTGTTTGAGCAAATCCTCAATCTGATTTGCTCCGAAATGCGGACTCGGACATCCGTTCAGATAGGTGCGTTTATTGGCCACGCAACTGTAGTATCGGCGCAGCAGTCCGTTTTTCACGGTGTATGTTCCTACATACTCGCGGCCACACTTCCCGCATTTGAGAATCCCCTTCAGGGCATAATGAACTTTCTTCTCCTGTCTGCTTTTACCGTTGCGGAGCTGGCGTGCTTCTTCATTGCGTTGATTGACTTGTTCAAAGGCGTTCTGGTCAATGATTGCCTCGTGAATCCCCGGTATCAGGCCATTCTCTGTTTTAATGTATCCGGCGTATACGAAATGCGAGACGATGCGCTTCACCGTCTGGCTATTCCACGGCACATCCTCCCCTGTTTTCGCATTCTTGATGTAGGGGCGTTTTTCGTCATTTAGTTTGCGAGCTATGCGAACCGGCCCGATGTCCTGCAGATACATCTCAAAGATGTAGCGCACCGTAGCTGCGGCTTTGGGCTCAATCACCAGTTTCTTATCCTGCCAGACATAGCCAAAGGGCGCTTTACCACCGACCCATCTGCCCTGTGATTTAGCTGCATTGATTTTATCTTTGAGACGTGCCCGGATAATGGCAGCTTCGTAGTCTGCAACCACGGCCATCATGTTCATGGAAAGCTTACCCTCGGGCGTATGTGTTTCGATTGACTGGGTTGCGCTTATGAATGCCACGTTGTGCTCATTAAACTCCTTCATGAGCGTGGTAAAATCGCCCAGATCTCGGCTAAGACGGTCCAGCTTGTATACCACCACGCAATCAATGTCTCCGGCTCTCACCTGCTGGCGAAGCATGTTGAGCTGGGCTCGGTCTACTGTTGTTCCACTTACGGCAGCATCCACAAATGAGCCTACGAATAGCCATCCGTCATTCTCGTGACGCTTGATGCACTCCAGACACATATCTAGCTGAGCATCAAGCGAGTTATATTCTTGGTCAAGCCCCTTTGCAATCGATTTGCGGGTATAGATAGCGCAACGTATTGTTTTAGTTGTTTCAGTCATGTCTTGGTGTTGTTGGTAGATTAAAGAAGTAGTTTCCACTCTTGCGGTAGCCGCAAATCTTCCATGCGATGGAAGTCAGGTTGTCGTATTTCACGCCCTCATAGGCAAACATGTTCTTACCGATTACTGTCACCTCGTGGACTTTACCTTTAAAGTTCCGCCGGATTACCGTGCCTACCGGAAGATTGCATGCGGGACTATTAGCGGTGTTCTCCTCGGGGAATGAGGTGTCAATAATTTCCATCGGCTTTACATTGAACTTCTTGGGTCGAAGTCGGATAAGAGTCTCGTCGGCAATGTCTCTGGCTCTTCTCATGGCTCGTTCTGATATACCTCCGTTGATGATGGTATTGATACGCCAAGAAAGGCGTTTAATCAGGAATTGCCGATTCCGAGTAGCGTATGGCATATTGCCAAAGAGGAGAATCCACTCTCTTCTGAGTTCTTTCACGGATTTCTCCTGTAATGCAGCGATTCGCGCTTCTGCTTCCTCCGGCGTGAACGTCAAGCTGGGTTTTGTTGTTTCGTTTTTCTTCATATTAGTGACTGTTAAAAATTGTTACCTTGCTTATCCTGAGCCCGGAGGCATAGCGAACGAGTGAATACAAACCTCGGATTGTCTAGCATGCGTTTGATAATCGGAGCAATGCGTCTGGCCAGCTTGTCGTATGTCTGTGACCGCTTGTCGGGTTTTATCGGGATGCGTTTTCTGCGTACTCTAACCATTGTTACCTATTAAGGGTTAAGTGTTAAGTTTACCCTATAATGTAGCACAATTAAGAAAATGAGTCCAGAATATTTTTAATTTAACTGCATAAAAATTAACGCTTTACGGCTCTCACGACACTTGGCCGAACAAACACGATATTCGGGTTTGCCAACATGCGCCTGAGAATGGGGGCAAGCGCTTTCGCCAAGACCTCATATTGTTTGGAGCGGCCGACTGGCGCCATGTCAATTTTCTTCTTCATCTTTGAAAAATGAGGAGAGAGCCGGGGATGATGCGTACTCACCCCCGGCTCGGGTTTATACCGCAATTAACCGATGGAGGTCACGAACTTCACAAAGTCCGCATCGTGACGTCCGATGTTCCGCAGTACAGGCACAAAGACGCTGTTGCGGTTAATCTTCTCACGCTTGGTGGTCAGCATCCACTTGCCGTTGAACAAGCCATCACGCAGACCAAACTTGGCTGCGGTAAGAATGTTCTTGCCAGCTTTGCCATAAGCCACACCACGCAGACTCCAGACCGCAAGGGCGTAATCCTCACCATTGTAGGAGAGAGGGAAAGCCCCCTCTACACCAGCCGGAGCCTTTACGATGATGTTGGCATGCAGCACCGGAACGTAGGTAGGGCGAGTATCGCCTATCCAGTTAATCGTGCCACCAGCAGCATGCACCTCGTCCAGAGTATCAAACACCTTGGGGCGAGCATCTTCATCGAATCCAAGATTCTCGATAAACTGCTTGCGGGCAGAAAGGACGGTGATTTCGACCGGGGTGGAGCCGTTGCTCAGCACGGTTTCCTGATTCAGTACAATCTGACCGGGCGTGAACAGCTCTGCCAGATTCCCCACGCCCTGCACGAGGTTGAGGCGGGGGATGGTGATGTCTGACGCATCAATATCGCCGACCACGGAGCCCATGAGCGGAGCAGCCGGAGAAATGGCGGTAGTGGTTGCGGTCGGGGCGGTTGCCGGAGTTGCCTCGGCACTTATCTCGTATGCTTTGATTTTTCCCATTTTTATTGGTTCTATGTTGTTTTAGTTCTTTGGCGTTGAATCAGATGCGCTTGAGGAACTTACTCGAAGCGCCCTGGGTGATGATGCCATCCTCCACGAGTTTCTCGATGAGGGCATCCTTGGCTTTCTGTTTCTGCCCACGGGGAGCAGAAACGGAAATCTGGTCACAAAGAGCCTCAATCTTCACATTGCCGCAACAGGCAAGGAACGATTCAAAGCTCACGTTGTCCTTAACTGCCCCATAGGCAGCCATGGCATCGGAAATGGTCTTACGCGCGGCTCGGTTCACCAACTTGTAGCCGGGGATATTCACACCGTTCGTTGCCATGTCGATGGCATGGAAGCTGACCGATTCAATCCATTCTTTCAGAACCTTGGCGCAGTCGAGACAATGGGCCATCTGTTCGGGCGAGACGATGCGCGAGGGGTGGAGTTCTTCAGGGATACTCAGCTCAGCGTAGCGACTGGCCAGCGGTAGCGCAAGGCTGCGGAGCTTGGCACAGGTGGCTTGTTTGGAGCAGTAGCAACAATGGATGCCGGGATGCTCCTCGCGGTTGCGAGCGTTGGCACGGCGAATGATGGTGTGGATTCTCAGTCGCATGCGCTCGGTGTCTTTGCGGGTGTAGGTGTGCTTGCTGATGAACTGGCGGCGAGGCTGAACGAAGTGAACGGTCAGTTCTTCCAACTCGGGGAACATCTCAAATACACCAAGTGCGTAAGCGCAGCCCTGGGCATTGGAGTCAGCATGGTCAACTGCACCTCGACCGAACTTCCAGTCCATCAGCAGACCGCTTTTTCCGGCAATGGCCACAAAGTCGGCCGTGCCAAAGGTTAGTCCATCTGCAATGGTGAGTTTAAGCTCGCGGTACAGAGTCGGATTGGAGAGCCTTGCCAGCTCGCCATCGCGATAGTCGCGGCAAAGTCCGCACAGGAATGCCTGTTCTTCGTTGAGCTTGGAATAATCGTCCTTTTCCAGAGCCTCGTGCATGAGCGTACCTTCTTCGGCTGCGGGATTTGTGCCGGAGCGGCCACGGAATGCCGGGCATATTTCTTTGTAGCCCAGGCTGGAGGGGGAATGCTTAGCGTGTTTCGTTTTCATCTTGATTTCTTGTTAGGGGTGAAAATGGAGGAAGTCAGGTCGCCATCGTTGAGCAGGTCGATGTTGGCAAGTTTGGTGGCGCAGATATCGGCGGTGTACTCTTCAACGGTATCAGCGGCAAAAAGGATTTTCTGTACCGAAGCAGCACCACCTGCGCGGTGGACCCTGCCGAGTGCCTGACGCAGATCCTGCGCGGAGAAGCTGGGAGAAATGAGCGACAGCCTAGGGCGTATACCTTTCGGATCGTGTAAGGAAACGCCCACTCCTCCTGCTTGCATATTGGCTATGACCACCGGGCATTCATTGGCTTGGAAACGGTCAATGACCCGCTGACGTTCAGTCGGGCTCTGGCCACCGCGCAGAATGGAATCATGAGCGTTAAGTGCAGCCGCCAGATGTTCAATGGTTGCATCAAAGTTCACGAGCAAGACCACGCTCATACCCTCCTCCACGGCATCCTTTGCCATAGCCACCATAGCATCAGCCTTGAGCAGCTCAATCTCCTGTCGGGCGCGAAGTTGAATGGTAAGGGCGGTTACGCTGCGGGCGTTCAGATTATGAGCCAACGAATGGAGTGTGTCCCGGTCATCATGACGCTGCGCTTCTTTCATCTGACGCTTTAGGTTGTCATAGACTCGCTGGATGGATTTGGCTTTCCCTGTTTCAATGGGAGTAGCCTCAATCATGGTGGCCGGGAAGCTGGGGATATTGGCAATGGTCATCCGACTCCCCTTGTGAGGGAAAATCGATTCGTGAATGCGCTTGAGTGCATCCGGCTCCCCATTGAATTGCAAGCCAAAGAATCCATCCACTACGCCATGCCTACGCGCCCAGGTATAGAAGTCGCAAAGAGCATGGAGCCCCAGAGCAAAGCCCAGAGCTTTCATCTCAAGAGGGTTGCTGGCGGCTGTAGCTGAGCACAGCAGGATGCGGAAATGTTGTCGCCGGGCTGCAATCAGCAAGCCGGAATTGAGTGACTTGAGCCCTTTGCATTTCTGGCACTCATCGAATACAATTAGCGCATCGGCCGGAAGAAGCCACTCAAAATAAGTACCGTGCTTCCGACAGACCGCTTGCTTACCTCTGGTAAGTTGCTCGTAGTTGGTGACAAGTAGGGGCTTTACTCCGAACTTCTCCAACACCATGCGCCAGCTTGGTACGGTAGCTTTCGTTGTTACAACAACTACCGGACAGTTCATTCTAGCACAAAGCGCTGAGCCACAGTATGTTTTGCCTGTACCGGGCTCACTCATATCAATGGCGACCCGGTACAGGCGAAGTGATGTCTCCAGCCTATCGGTGTGAGTTATCTGGAATGGAAGTAATGATGTCATGGTCGGTGTTCAACCAACCAAGAGCTGCGAGAATCAAAAATCCAAAATGTTTTTCAGGATTTTTTCGATTTCACTCATCTTTTTCTCCAACTCATAAAGCGTAAGACCCAGCTCACGGCAGACGGCTGTCTTTGATACAGCTTTCTTTTCCTGCAACATAAAAGCCTTGCAGATAAGACCGAGTTCTGGAGGAGCTGTTTCCAGCAGCGCTGCAACAGCCGAGCGCAGGTGTAATGCCGCTTCGTAGCGAGCCCCTGAGACTTCCTGAATCGCCGCAACATTGTACCAGCCCACGAGTTTAAGAGCTTCCTGCATCAGCTGTTCGCGATGCCCTTCTTTTCGGCGGTGCGACTTGAGGCTGAACATGAAGTGAGTGAAAAGGAGCTTTTTCAGCTCTTCCTCATCCATGCCAATCAGGTCGCGGTCGATAATATAGTGAGTGCCTTCCATCAACATGTCGTTGTAGAAGTCATCGCTATTCCATTTATCTTTGATGTTCTCGTCATCAAGGAATACCTTGGTAGCAGCACGAGCTGACTGTTCCAATGCGTGGCGGTGAATGCCATAAATGGCATCAATATCAATGTGTTGTATGTGTGTTTTCATGGTGGAGATTGAGGGGCAGCTCAAGCTCCATCATGGGCGAAGTCAAAAATGAGGACGGCAGTCAGCTGAGACGTGTGGGCACAAAAATAGCCGCCAAGGACGCAGATGAACTGCAATCCTCAGCGGCCTGCCCATAATTGGCGCTCAGCTTGGCTGCCGAATTGTGTTAGTCTTCGTTAAAACAAAAGAAGCTGTGGGAGGGACGCATATCGCGCCCCTTTAATCAAAGCGTAATTTAGCCTGTTTCCAGCCAAAGGTTGTCTTTAATCTTGCAATGAAAAGAAGAAGGAACACCTTCTGTATACGAAATTACGATTTGACCGTTCTTAAAGGGGAGGTGACACAGAAGGACAATCAAATCTATCTGCATCTTCGAGAACTCCCCCGATTTCGGTAGTCGTCCAAAAAGCGGTGATTTTTCACTTGCCTTTCGGGAAACATCGTTTTCCACGTTACCCCAGTCGGGGTGACCATCTTTAATGGGCAGTACATAAGTACCAAAGCGGAAAAAACTAAAAACATTCAGCAGATTTATAATCCACGCGGGGAGATTTTTCTTATCTGCCGTAAAGTTTTCTGCGTTGTCTGTAAACTCATCGGCGTTGATTATCACAAGCCCGTTGAGCGAGGTCAGGAACTCCGCAAGCTCTGGAGCTAGCAAGCTGCCAGATTTCAGGAGGACGTCTGCCTGATACAGAGCGTGTCGCTGGACAAGATATGCCACGACTTTTGCATACTTGCGCATACTGTCTTCCGGGGTTTCTCCGGAACCGTCAGATTGATAAGAATTAGGTATAAATTTCATAGACCTATTTATCGTTTTGGGTTTTGTTCTTTGCGAGTTCTGCCCTGTCGAAAGAGATGAAACGTGAAACAGAAAGGCGCCCCTAGTCCTGGAACCCGGGAGCGCCTATTTCTTTTTCTGAAAACTTTAGTGGCACTCCCGGCAAATAATACCGAGTGCTGCCATCTGCATCTTTTCTGCCTCCGTCACAATGGAGGTACACAAGTTCACCATGTTAAGGCTCACGAATCCTTGCGCGATGGACTTCGCCAGAGCATTAAGTCGAACAGGTACAGCAGATATCGGCGCAATAGCAAACTCAACAGGACAGGAGTATTTCCTGCCCCCGCCGATACGGGAATCCGCCGTCCACGATTGGGTCGTGGGCGTATCCTCGGAGGTCTGTGACATGGGTCTTGACATACGTGAATACAACTTGGCGGAACGCCATTCTAGCATTTTTTAAGCGCTCACGCAAGCATAAAAGTGCAGAAAATAATTGCCTGTTTTTTTTATTTTTCACAAAGCATTGATAGTTCGAGCGAGACTGGAAATCCAAAATCGGAAAAAACTTTCTAGCGCAGATTTTTTCTGATTTTTGATTTTCACGGCTCTTGGTTGGTTGACCGGGCGAGAAATGCCCACATCCATCATGATTACACAACCCGACATTCACAAACTTGCGGAGGACATCGTTTCCTCTATTCCATTGCAGACCAAGCAGGTGCAAGGATGGGCCGTCCTTTATAACCTGTGCTCCGAGTCAGATTCGCTTGTTCATCGTAAAATATCAAAGCTGGTTCACAAGGCCGCGCCCCTTGCCTATGATGCCTTGGCAATGAGCGAGAGTTTGGCTTATTTGCAGGAGTCTGCAACCCCGATAGTCCAGTACATCTTGGTTCACCAGATTATGGGACATCGTAGCAAGCTCAAGGAGTACGCGCTCCAAATTCGAAAAATCCTCCTTGAGGACGTTAATATAGCCCCTATCAATTTGCCTCAAGAGCTGGCAGATAGTGACGTTATTCGCTTCTGGATGAAGCGTTATCGAATCAAGCTCGTAAACAACCGAAAGGAGACTGAGTGATGAGCAAGTCCAGTATTTTCTTCCCCGCTCATCAGTTATCCCTTGCCGGGAACCGAGATGAGTTCAGTATTCCTGATTCTCCGCTGGGCAACCTTATCTGCCAGCAGCGTCTGGTCTGGGGTAAGGTCAATGGCGAGATTCAGCCCTGTATCCTGCACCCCGGTATTAAGTACCCTGATTTTCAACCCGCAAAAGCAAAGGAAGTTCACGCATGAAGACCGATATAGTTCTTACCAGCATCTCTAAGCTGACCCGCATCCTGCAGGAGGGTGGGAGTGACCTGACTGAGCATGAAGTACTCTTCTGGCTGCGCGACCGGGGGTATCTGGTGGCCCACCATGGCGAACGATACAATGCTCCATCCGATTTATGCCTTGAACTCGGCTACATGGTTCATCACCGCACGTTTTCGGAGAGCTCCGGGGGTGGGGTGCTGATTGGATTAAGGCCAATGTTCACACAGGCTGGGTATACCCATATCCTCCCGAAACTCCAACGCTATTCAGACTCCCGCCATGATATACGCGATTGACTTTGAATGTTATTACGACAAAAAGGTATCAATCACCAACCTGGGCATCCACCATTACCTGCACCACCCGGATTGCTCCATCTACCTCGTCTCGGTCTATTCGGCTGAGGCGGGGTTCTCCTACGTTGGCAAACCGGAGAATCTGGATTGGTATCAATTCTACGGCCACACTTTTGTCGCGCACAATGCCCGATTCGACCGAGCGTGTTTTGAACGCCTCCGCGAGCTGGGGATTGTCCCGGCTGATATGCAAGTATCGTGGGAATGCACCGCAGACATGGTAAGTGCGCTGAGTTATGGCCGCTCTCTGAAAGACGCAGTAGAAAGCGTGTTCGGTGTGATTGTAAGCAAGGACACCCGGGCTGACATGTGCGGTAAAACGTGGGAGGATGCCGTCAGACTCGGGATAGCTCAACGTCTGGGCGAGTATTGCCTCAAGGATAGTTGGTACGCCTACCACCTGTGGAATAAACTTTCTCCGCTGTGGAGTGAGAAAGAACGCTGCCTTTCCGCTCATACCCGAGATATGGCAGACTACGGCATCTGCATCGACCGGAAACTTCTCGATGAGGGGCTGGAAAAACTGACGGAAGTCATGTTGGATGCGGCAGACCTTATTCCGTGGAAAGATGAAGCTCCGCTCCTTTCACCAAAAGCATTGCGAAACGCCTGTGCTCAGGCAGACATTCCGGCTCCCAGCTCTCTGGCTGAGGACAGCCCGGAATGTGCCGAGTGGGAAGAAAAATACGGCAATCAATTCTCGTGGGTGGCGGCTATGCGCGACTACCGTAAGGCTAACACGCTCTACAAGAAACTGACCACCCTGCGCAACCAACTCCGTGCTGATTCCACCTTTGCTTATGGGCTCAAATACTTTGGGGCTCACACAGGTAGATGGTCCGGGGATGCCGGCTTCAATATACAAAATATGCCCCGCAGTTCTATGTTTGGCGTGGATCTGCGTAAGATGATTATCCCCCGACCGGGGTATAAGTACATCATCTCTGACTTGGCACAAATTGAAAACCGCATTATAGCGTGGCTTTCCGGGGATAATGCCATGATGGACCAGCTTGCATTGGGCTACAGTATGTACGAGGCTCATGCTCGGGCTACCATGGGCTATACCGCCCCAGAGCCGCTCAAGCAAAAGAACCCCGATTTATACCGTCTGGCCAAAGCAAGAGTCTTAGGCTTAGGTTATGGCGCAGGTGCTGCCGTGTTCGTGAGAATTGCAAAAACGCTGGCCGGACTGGATATAACACCACAACAGGCGCAGCGTGTGGTGAGCGAGTTTCGCGCAGCTAACCGTCTTATCACCGCTTTGTGGTCAAAGCTGGAAATGGCATTGTCTGCGAGCGTGGGCAAAGACTTCATCATGCCGCTGCCCTCCGGGCGCAAGCTGTACTACCACAATGTAGGTAGAACGCCCAAAGGCTTGTCGGCCATCGTTCAGGGGAAACGCATCAACTTGTTCGGAGGCAAGCTGGCAGAGAACCTCGCAAGCGCTACGGCTCGTGATGTCCTGGGGGAAATCTTGCTGAACTTGGAAGCTGCCGGGTATCAGGTAGTGATGCACATCCATGATGAAGTGGTCGTGGAAGTCCCGGCTGCTAATGTTGACAACGCCGCCTTAGATATACACCGCATCATGACGACCACACCAGCTTGGCTGGAGGGGTTACCCCTCGCGGCTGAAACCTTTATCTCTGACCATTACACAAAATGAACTCGATTGATTGGAACGCAGTACGCGCCTATTACCTCGAATGCCGTAGCTACAAGCTCACGGCTGAGAGATTTGAGCTTTCGATGGTGCAAGTAAAGAACCGTGCAATACGCGGGAATTGGAAATCTGCTACCTCAGAGGTATCAAATCCTGCTACCTGCGCTACCTCGGAGGTATCAAATCCTGCTACCTGCGCTACCTCGGAGGTATCAAATCCTGCTACCTGCGCTACCTCGGAGGTATCAAATCTTGCTACCTCTGCTACCTCAGAGGTATCAAATCCTGCTACCTGCGCTACCTCGGAGGTATCAAATCTTGCTACC
>JAFQEF010000051.1 GCA_017399165.1 Akkermansia sp. | reverse complement strand
GTGCAACCATACGGTGTAGGAGTGCATACCTCCGTCAGATTTTACTTCATGCCACTTCTCACCGGTCACAGCGTGTATTTTCTCTGCCACATCTTTCGTCCATACCCCTGCGTTCACATTCGGGAACACCCCTGCCCCATCCCATTTGGGTAACTTAAGGATACCGGCTATTTGGTTCCCCCAATTACCGCGATATTCCCAAAACTCATGCATAAAACTACCATTCCCGCTCATGCGCGTATTATGCCACTCTAGCCATTGCTTATCAACGCACCAATCCGCCTCCTTGTCTCTCATCTTTTCTAATAACTCAAGCCGTCGTTTTGCTTCTTCATTATATTCTTGTCCTTTGATTTTTTCTTCAAAATAAAAATCATACAATTTCCGCAATGCATACAATTGCTCATCTCGGAAAACTCTAGCGTTAAACCGAGGTTCATTACATATACGCCACCCTATGCCTACACTCGACCTACCTATACAGCCAAGAACTTTACCATCTTTGATATAAGCGCAAATTAACCTGAACATGATAGGTTTACCATCACAATCCGGGGTATAGGTATACTCGAGTTTGGTTACAATAAATTCATTATGTCCAACTTTTTCTAAACGAGGGGAGAATTCATCCATTGAATCCATATGCGCCCAACCACAAGTCACACAATCTTCTAACACTAACCTTTTTAAGTCTTTATCTTCAATACTTCGTGGACAAAATGGATAAAAAGATGCTATACATACACCATCTTTATCTATCACCCAGGTTGAGGTTCCTTCTTTAATATAATAATTGTCTCCGGATATGAAATAGAGATTACTTTTATGATTGAACATTGAATTAATTCTCCACCCCCTATTGACAGACTTCCTTAAATCTTTCGCATTTTTGCATACTTGCACATATGTTTGCATAGACGAGTCAATATCATAATCACATCGCTTGTCAGAAGACTCAAGAGACATTGTCAACCACAACAAAAAACAAAAACATCTTTTCGTCATAATTAATTATTTTAATTCGATTTTTTATGTTTAAGCTTATCATTTTTATTATCATATTCCGAGAGAGATTCTATCGTAGGCAAATCAGGATATTTGTTTGAAACTAAGGTTGCATCATACTTAAATTTATCATCTTCAAGCCATACATGATTCAGATCATATATAGCACAGACATCATTTGTATCCCCTATTAATCGCAAAGTCACAACATATAAAAAAACGCTTTCGAAACAGAGTAAGTTTATTTTTCTATTATTACTATCTTTTATAAGATTATCTAAATAAAAAATGCTTGGCAATGGGTTTTTATTTTCATCTGTTCTAGAACGGTCATTTTTCTAACTTCTGCTGATTGAAACGGAGCCGCAACTCCTTAAGAGATGGTTGCGCCTGATTTTTATTGTGTGGCAAATATTGTTTCCAATTTATACCCTGAGAAGCAGCATATCGTAATTCTTCAGGCGAAAGCGGCACCACACGTGGGCTGTGCGGGCGCCATTGAGAAGAACGGGCATAGGGGTATGTAGCTTGCACGGAATACCAAGATTTCAACAAGGAATCGTGATAAGCAGCAACTTCATCCGGAGTGAACCAGCGCATGAGAAAACGCCAGCGTTCCAACAAATAAGGAGGTACGGAAGCTGCGGAAGAAAAGGTCCTATAGGCATAAGCAAGGCCACGCCTAGCCAAAGCCGGATTCGTTAATAATTTTTTGTGAGCCACTCCCCACAAGCGAAGCGGCAGGGCGGGTAAGCCTGAGGTGGTCGTATTTTTGAGGGGCGCAGGAGGTAAAGGGATAGCGAGATTGCGCTCTGAATGCAGTTTATCCGGAGACTTACTCAAATCCGACACAAAAACCCCGTTAAGAATCGTATTAAACGAGCCGTTGCGGCAAACCCGCACCAAATAGGAACCGGGCTGAGAAAGAGCAAAATGTTTCCAACACCCGGAACCGGCAAAATCGTAAACGCGAGTTCTGGCTAATACCGGTAATGAATACAGTCCCGGAGTCAGGAGTTCTGAAATCTGTTGATGTTTTTTTTCAGATTTTAATTTTCGGACTTCAAGCAAATAATCGCGATAACCATTGCGAGCTTTTCGACCGTTAGGACTGTAAAAGTACAACGACAACATCCACTTGCCGGGAGGTACATTTACAGAGACCCATATATCCGGGCCATCTATAGATTGAGCATATTCTTCACCATGGTCATTCCATTCGGATTCCGTACGAACTCCGGCTTCCGGGTTCCAGAGAACATTGGGATTAGCTGCATCATTATGAGAATCCAGCCAATGGCGCAAAGCGTCACCCTTCTGATGGTGCAAACCTATACCCGATTGAATAAAAACAGGTTTTGCTTTCCAAACATCAAAGTTTACAGAAACATTACTTGGTGCAGCTGCGGCACATAAGAGGGCATAATGATTGCCATATCGGTGGCACCAATCCCCGCGTGTTAACCAATCATCATACAAAAAAACAGCATCCTCAATCTTATTTTCAGCTTTCAGACGGCGACAAATTGACTCCATGTTTTTCTCATTCGGCAGAGTCGGGACAACAGGAAATGCAAAGGGTCTCAACTTTTGTGTATCATCACACGCCTGCAACTGAGTAAGAAAGCGCAAACCACCACCATAAGTAGCAGCATAAAGGCGCCCATCCCTACATTTAAGGAACGAACGCACCCAAAGTGCCCGACTCGCCCCCTTGTTGAATTTATTTACCGCGGCATCAGCCACCGGCAGCATGGTATCGGAATGTAATTTTTGTACTCCTTTTTGCCGGAATCCGACCCACACATACTCCCCATCAGGAAATATAGAGGTTACATAATCTTCTGCAAGATTTCCCACCTGTTCTTGCCGTGGCAGATTTTTGGGGATAGGTGTTCGGAACAGGCCTTTATTTTTTTCAATACTATCCGCGCCCCTGATATACCGCCATTGTCCATTCCCTCTTTTATATGCTAACCCATTGGTGCAACCGTAGTAAACAACATTGCCGGAAACGGCTATAGCCGTACCTAAATTACCGGGCAATCCGGAACCTGTAGCAGTAAACGGCTGACGAGCTGTAGTAGAATCAAAATACCACGGAGCCTGCCAAAATTGCCACTTATCTCCTATTTTCGGCAATACCCCTGCACCGCCACACGCAAAAGCTACCCACAACTGTCCTTTATCATCATATGCCATAGCGGCTGCAGTATCATCAGGCAAGCCTTCTGCACGGTTATAAGTATACCAACGTTGGGTTTCGTAGTGATAGATATCAATTCCCCCGTTCGTAGCCACGGCAGTACATTGAGGAGACGTTGCTATATCATACACTCTTTCCCCACTCAAACCATTTTTTTGAGAAAGGAGTAAAGTGTTACTCTTTCCAATTACGCATGCACCGCAGTGAGCACTACCTGCCCATATATTCTCAGATACATCTTTAGCAATGGCATAGACATGAGCCGCCGTTTTTTTTCGATTAAATCTTCATGATTGCACAGGTAAGAGTCTCCACTGAAGCTGCCGAAATCGGCCTGACTTACGCTCTCCCAACCAACATCTACTGAGCGCAATTGCCACACCCCGGAAGTTTCTGTGGCAATGTAAATACCGCTACCGGTCTCTACTGCATCCATTATAAAAGGGCAAGGGACATCCGGGATATTTTCACCGTTACATATCGGCTGAATCCATATACTCAAGAGCAAGAAGAAAAGTCCGTTTTTCATTCACTTTTTAATATAATCAACAAGTCGATGATATGCAACATAAAACGGAAAATTGCACCTAAAATTTCCCGTTATGTCGGATATCGGCGGGGAGGAGTTCGACTAGTTGTTGATTGGTGGGATTTTTGAGAGCGTAGAGGCGGGAGGACTGGAAGGCGACAGATTGCTCAAAGAGGTTGCGGACGTGGCGGGCGTTGGCAAAGTCGGAGCCCCTGTTATTAAACTTCTCCAGCAGGAGGGTGGCCGCGCGAATACGAGCCAAGGGGTGGAGCTGATACCCGGCAGCGGCGCACATCCCCTCAAAAATGGAGAGCATCTCATGCGGGGAATAGTCCTCAAAATGAATGTATTTATTGAAGCGGGATTCCAGCCCGGGGTTAGAGTGAATAAACTTTTCCATCAAATGCGGGTATCCGGCCACAATGACAATGAGCTCATCCCGATGGTCCTCCATCGCTTTGAGGAGGCAGTCTATGGCCTCCTGCCCGAAGTCCGAGCCGTTACCCTGCTCACGATACAGGGTGTAGGCCTCATCCACAAAGAGAATGCCGCCCAAGGCAGATTTCACCATTTTTTGCACTTTGAGGGCGGTTTGTCCCTCATAACCGGCAACAAGCCCGGCGCGATCCACCTCCACCAACTTGGGAGTTTTGGTAACACCAATGGCATGGTATATTTTAGCCAACAAGCGAGCAACGGTAGTTTTACCCGTACCGGGGTTACCGGTAAAGACCAAATGATTGGAGGGGGAGATATTTTTGAGTCCACGCTCACGGCGCAGGCGTTGAATCTCTTGAGAATGCACCAGGGAGCGCACCTCTTGCTTAACAGCGGAGAGCCCGGTGAGGGCGTTCAGCTCTGCCAAAAGCTCAGGCAAGGATTGCACAGGGGATTCTGCATGTGGAGCGGGCTCTTGCGGCTCTGCCTCAAAGTAGGCAATAATCGCATCCCTGAACTTTTCGGAGGCGCGGGTTTCTCGTTCATTCTCCTCGCCATCAACATCAAGTATCAGGCTCTCCACACTGTCATAAAGGTCTATGAACAAGTGAGCCAGCTCGGCTGCGGCATCGGGCGCAGAATCCGCAAAATCGCGCAAGGAATCCAGCACCTTGCAAACGGCAGGAGGCAAAGGGGCGGTGGCATCTTGCTGCGCTAAATGTGCTAAATACAGAGAATCCACATTGCTTTTAAAATACTCGCGGATACAGAGGGCCTCTGCGGCGTTGATGGGGGCATCTGCCGCCGCCAAGCGCACGCAAATGCGCAATAAGGCATCGCGTAAATCCGCCTCACTTACAGGTGGAGCCACAGCCCCGCCGGAGCCCACGCGGGTAAAGGCAGAGATGGAATCCTTGAGTTCCCTTGCAATCGAGCGGTCGAAGTCAAATTCAAAAAAGAGGGCGGCATCTTGCTTATCTTCTGCAACACGGGTATCCAGAATACGTTTTTTCCACGGGGTGACAAGTTCAGCCGCAGCCACATTGCACAAATTATTGAGGAAGGCGTTGCGGCGGGCAGCAATGAATCGCAGTTGCGCGGGGGTGTCAGCAAAGAGTCTGCAAAGCCAATCCGCCGTTTCAACAAAAGACTTGGTTCCACCGGAAGGCACAGCCCCGGCACGGGTGTTTTCTGACTGCAACAACAGCTTGAAGGAAACCGGAACCCGCGTGGTGTAAGATGAAAAAAGTAACTCATGCGTGCGGGCGTAGTCCGGCCATGCTTTGTCGGATACAGCGTAACCGAACGATGCGGTAATCGCATCCCTCTTTTGAGGCAGAATTTTGCCGTCCTTTATAAAAAGAAAGAGCACAAAATCCATCAAATCCACCGCCAATTGATGATACATGGCATTCTCTTGCCCCACCCCGGCACGTGCCATGTACTGAGATGTGTAGGTGATGTAAGATTTAAGATACTTTTGATGTTCGGCAGAAAACATATTTATAGTTATGCATTACGCTGTTGCAGGAGAGCGGTGAGGTGATCTTTGAAAGTGCGGGTGAGGCGAGAGATACCGAGGTAGGCAGCAATGCCGCGCAGGTGGTCATCCGTACCGGCAATGCACTTGAGGTGCGCGTGCACAAGGTCCGCAATGGCCAGCAGCTCGGCATTCGGCACGTCATCCCAATCTCTGTTACCGCGGGCACGGGGGAGAACGGCGGGCTGGGTGGGCAGGCGCAACACGGCATCCTGCGGCTCCGGCTCGCAAGCCAGTTGGGCGCTGTTTACCATGGTTTGCACCATGCTGTGAATGCGGGCACGAATGGTGGGAGTAACGGCGGGGGAGAAAGAAATATCCCGCAAGCGGCGGTAAAGGAAGCTCTCTTTCATGGGGCCCTCTACCGACACGATGGATTTGATGGCAGAGCGCAGGCCGGCATCCGTCATTTCAAAGAGCGGGGGCAAGGCTGAGGACGGCGTATACTCCTTGCCCGGTTCCCCCAACAGGGGCGGCGGCGCAGCCACGGGTTTGTCAGCTTCGGGCTCGGGCAACGGCTCTGAGGCGGGGCCTGCGGGGGCGGTAAGCTCCGGCAGCTCGGGCAATTGAATGGGCCCCTGCTCCACGCATTTGTTGAGGGCAGCATGCAGATTTTGCAGAGCGCGCTCGCGGTCTTGCCACCAATCCAGCGCCCACACACGCAGGAGTCGCCAGCCCAGCCCCGTGAGCACGGAGCCGCGCAACACATCGCGGTCTCTGGCGGTGTTGGCAGCGGCATACACCGCGCCATCCAACGCAATACCGGCCAACAGCTCACCCTCATGCTGCGGGTTCAGCACAGCCAAATCCACCTTGTAATCAGACACACCAACGCTGCGGGTACATTGCCAGCCGAGCTTCTCCAGCTCTGCGGCAATGGAGTCTGCCAAGGCATCCGCAGCCTCGGCATCTGCCCCCTGTTGCAAGCGCAGGTAAGAGGCAGCCCCACGGCGGGCGTAGTCCAGGAAGGCACGGAAATCTGCCGCGCCGCGCGCCTTGGTGCGTTTCAGGTCAATATCCTCGGGCTTGAGAGAGGTGAACACATGCAGCGCGCAACGGGCACGGGTAACGGCTACGTTAAGGCGGCGCTCGCCACCGGCCAGGTTGAGCGGACCGAAGTTCATGGAGATAGCCCCGCGGGCATCCGGCCCGTAGGTGGTGGAGAAGTAAATGACACCGCGCTCATCCCCCTGCACGTTTTCCAAGTTCTTCACAAAAACGGCCTCGGGGTTAGACTCCGAGAAATAGGGCTCCAGCGAGTCATCCGCAGCGCGGGCTTCATCCAACAGCTCCTGAATCAGGGTTTGCTGCTGGGCATTGAAGGTAACAATGCCGATGCTGGTAGCCTCCGTATAGCGGAAAGAGTCCGCCCGCAACTGCTCCAGCACATGGTTGACCAAGGCTTGAGCCTCTTTCACATTAATGCGTTTGCTGCTGCCGGGCTCATAGGTACCGGCGGTGTAGTGGTAGCGCACGGCACTATCCTGCGCCATGGGTGCGGGGAAAGTGGTGAGCTTGCTCTCGTAATAATTGGCATTGGAGAAGGCAATGAGGCTCTCTGCCTTACTGCGGTAGTGCCAAGAGAGATTGAGGGCGGGTATATCACACGCCAGGCATTCATCAAGAATACTCTCCATATCCTGCTCCTGCTCGCAGTCTTCCTCCTGCGCTTGGGCACGGTTAAAGAAGCTGGTGGGCGGCATTTGGCGAGGGTCGCCCACAATGATGGCATTGCGCCCACGGCCAATGGCACCAATGGCATCCCATACGGGGATTTGGGAGGCTTCGTCAAAAATCACCACGTCAAACAGCTCTGTTGCGGCATCCAAATACTGCGCTACGGACAAGGGGCTCATGAGCATGCAAGGCTTGAGCAAACGTGTGACATTGGGCACGCTGCTCATGAGTTTTCGCAGCGGTATATGCGCTTTTTGTTTGGATATTTCACGCTGCAACACAGCGGTTTCCGTGCCGTATTGAGAAATATCTGCCGCGCGTTTGATGAGGGCACTGCGCACATGTGTGGTGGCCAGTTTCATGAGGGCGGCATCCTGCTCCGCAAAATCGGCAATGGTACCCTCATGAATACCGGGGCTGAAATTACGCAGGGATTCATGCGCCTCTACCACGGCGCGGATTCTGCGGCGGGAGAAATTGACGCGAGCGGCATCCTCCAGCGTGGCAGCCGTTGCACTGCCATGCAACAGGGCGTCTGCCATGGTAGCAAAGCCGGCTTGCTCTGCCTCGGCACGGCAGGAGTTCCAAATGACAACATCCCTCCATTGGCGGCGAGCCCCCAGCAGGGTGCGGCACCAATTTTGCACGGTGGTATCTTGCGGGAGCTCTGCAAGCTGTGTACCTAAAAGCTCTGCCAGCGTTTCGCGGCACTGTTGCCACTGCGCGGCTTTTTGCGCATAGGCAGCCAAGGTTTCGCGGGCGGGCGAGCCGGGCAACTGCAACACGGAGTTGGGCTGCATGAGGCACTCCAAAATAGGTTCATCTGCCGCAGATACATCTTTGAGGGCCGCCACGGCAGCGCGCACGCTCTCTGCATCAGCATCCGAAAAATCCAATCCCTTAGCCAAATGCGGCGGCAAACCCGTAATGGCTGCGGCGGCCTTGCGGGCATCTCTCATGGCAACCAAGCCGGTGAGGTCTTTGAGGCAATCCGGCGTTTCGCGGCTTATCGCCAAGGCACGCAAGTTTTTACGCATGCGCATCATACCGAAGAAGCGCGGCAGGAACCAGGAGACATACAAGCGTTTGCACTCTGCCAACCAAGCATCCAGCATGGCCTCATCAAGGGCGGAGTCCGGGTACGGCAGGGTGAGA
Organism: Akkermansia sp.; assembly: GCA_017399165.1. Lineage (GTDB taxonomy): Bacteria > Verrucomicrobiota > Verrucomicrobiia > Verrucomicrobiales > Akkermansiaceae > Akkermansia. The sequence goes on along the minus strand of JAFQEF010000051.1, from coordinate 3,316 downwards.
GCCGCCTTGTGTTGACGATATGTGGAAGCATGCTGCTGCAAAGCACTTACTTTTTGCAGGGTAGCCGCCGCGCGAGACGGCAGCAGGGCAGACCAATCGCAACGCCCCGCAGCGGCCTGTTGCAAAGCCGGTAACAGGGCGGGCATGCAGCTGCGGTGCGTGGCGGCATCCATACCCAACTGCTCCGTCAGGCGCAGGTAAAGTTGCTCTTTTTCAGCATCCGCCTGTTCCCACGCAACCAGCGTTTCTGCCAATTTTTCATCGCGGCTCAGGCTGTAGTCTTTAAAGCGGATAGCCTTTACACAATCGGCAGGCACCTCCTGAATCAACGCGTAATGGCGGGCAAGGCGGTGCGCGGTATCCAGCATGGCGCGGCGGCGCTCTGACGTGCAGGTTGCCAAGTCATCTTGCATGGGCGCAAAGGCGGGCAAGTGGGCAAACGCCTCCATATTCTGCACATCTTCATAAAGGGAGGTTCCGTCCTCTCGCTTGCGGTGCAGCTCCCACGGCAACATGTTAAGCTTATAGCGCAGAGAAGCCAGAGAATAAGCAGACTGCGCCCAAGCGTCATCCGCAGTGCCTGCGCTCACCGCCTCTACCGCAGCTTTAAACTGCGCAAGCACGTTTTTCTTGTTGGCTTTATTGGAGTGCAGCTCCAGACAAAAATCCTCCAGTCCGATGCGTTTGAGGCGCTTATGCACCACCTGCAAGGCGGCGGATTTCTCGGCCACAAAGAGCACGGTTTTACCATGCCCCAAACAATGGGCAATCATGTTGGTAATGGTCTGGCTCTTACCCGTGCCGGGGGGGCCTATAAGCACAAAGTTTTTACCACGAGCCGCGGCCAACACGGCAGACAACTGTGAGGAGTCGCTGGACATAGGCGTGTACACCTTATCCGCCTCCACATCATTATCCAACCCGGCGGGGTCGGGGAACCCCACTTGCACGGGGAAGGAGGAGCGTTGCTCTGCAGCAATTTGGCGCACAATGGGATTGCGCAGCAAGAACTCCTCGCGGTCGCTCAAATCCTTCCACATCAGGTATTTGGTGAAAGAGAACACGCCCAGCGAGCAAGTCTCCACCACCTCCCACCCCTGCATATTGCTGATGGCAGCGCGCACTATGTTGAAAATACGCGGAACATCCAACCCGGAGTCATCTGTAGGCAGGTCGCCCTCCAGCTCGGGCAGGCGCATGGAGTACTCTGTTTTGAGCAGCTCCAGCAGGGTCATGTTCATGCGAGACTCCTCATCCGTACCCCGCAGCACAAAGCCGGCTTTTACAGAGGGGCGGGTAAGGCGCACGGGCAGCAACAGCAAGGGGGCCAGGTACGCTTTATCCCCCACAGAGCTGCCCTTGCGGCGCCATTTGAGGAAACCGCAGGCAATATAGAGGGTGTTGGCACCGCTCTCCTCCATCTCCCTGCGGGTGGTATTGTACAGGTGTGCCAGCTGCTTGTTCAAGTGTTGCTCGGGCAGGTTGACAGCCAGCTCCCGCTTGGCAAACATGGAGCACACGCAATCCGACAACTGTGCGCGCATTACCTCAGAGTTTTCACCATGCTGCACTTGGGAGGTGAGGTTCCAGAATGTTTGCGGTACGGATTTGATGCGGAAGTTAAGCCCCTCCGCCAGCAAATCCTCCAGAGCAGATACATTGGGCTGCAACAACGCAAGCTGATTTTTACCTTTAACGGGCGTATTAAGCAAGGGATTGCGCAGGGAGAGGTCGAGCAGTTTGAGTTGCCAAGTTTCCATACGCGTGCGCGGGCGGGCAGATACAATCTCCTGCTCCTCGCGGTTCACGCGGTAACGGCGCTCCAAGGGCGCCCCGACAATGGGCTGAATACCCACCTGCTCCCACAGCCCGCAGATATCCATGGCGTAAAAATAATCATTGTCCGCCAGCTCCTCCAGCTCAGTAATACCCACAGCACATGCATGCTTAAAGGGCTTGCGCGGCACATCTTCCCCACCGTTGACATTGGTGCATTCAAACACCAACAGCTTGCCTTGGTGCAACAGGTTGCGCACGGTAGAAACTGGGGTACCTATAGGGCGCGGCAAGTATTCATCCTCCAGCTGCACACCTAAAAAAGCATGCCCGCTGATGAGAACCAAAAACGGGTTATACCCCATGCGCGCCGTGCAGGCCGCAAACAACAAAGCAGAGTCCAGGCAGGTGCAGCAGTGTTTCTCCATAATCTCGGAGGGCGTGCGCACCTTTTGCCCCACGTTGTCATCCAACCAGCTTTCAGGCGGCAAGGCATACTCCAAGCGGTAGGATGCCAGGGTATCCCACAGCGTGGTCAGGCGTTGAATCACCCCCGCAGCGTTTTCCGTATAGCCCGGCCATTCTTCCGGCGTCTCGGCAGCCTTGCGCACATCCGCCAGTATTCCCTCCACCGCCGGGTCATGAGGCAGGGTAAGAGCCGCCAGCAGCTCGGGGTACTCATGCCCGCCTGCCCAGCGATTATACGCCAGCCACTTAAAATCATCCTCCGCGCGCGCCAGCTCCGTGCCATCCGCCGCAGCAACCGTTACCGTAATATGCCCCGGCACGTCCTCCTGCAAGGCCAGCAGGCGGGCATCATCAAACTGCGGGCACTCCCCGTGGCGGTGGTACACCTTACCCGCAGGCAGCAGGCCGATGTGCCACTCGCTCGCCGCAGCGTAATCGGGTTCATGTTGAATGATGATACGTACATCCTGCAAATCTTGCTCGGCACTCAACTCCAAATCCCACAACACGGGGCGGGAGTTGCGCAGGTACACCAATGAGCTGTAGCGGTAGCAAGAGATGCGTAACTTAACAACGGGGAGAGCAGAAGCTGGAGGGGCTGAATTCATGGATGTTATAACTTTTTGCCTATGCTTCATCACTCTACCAAGCAACATATATCCTGTCAAGTCTATTATTCGGACACTCAGGGCAAACGCATTAGGAGCATGACACTTTCTTCAGATTGACAATTTACCATTTACAATTTACAAAGTTATTGAATTTACAAGTTCTTATATAAATATTCATCAGCTGAAAGCCAAATATAAGGCCTTATCTTTTCCCTGCCTCATAGCGAGAGAAACATGTTTTTGCGCAATGCTGATCCCATAAAACCTCGTGCTGCACTCAGGCCGATGTTTTATTCTAAAATTGTAAATGGGGAACCTCGAAAAACTCGACAAATGGCAATTTGTAGGTGTGAGCATCTCAAGCCGTCGCAGAGGCTTTGCCTACTTCGTATTTTGTATTTCACATTTCGTACTTCTAAGCCCCCTTGTGGGGCGAAATAACATAGGCAGGCGGTCAAGCG
>JAFQEF010000050.1 GCA_017399165.1 Akkermansia sp. | reverse complement strand
CTCGTTGGTGGCGCTGACGCGCCCCCTCCTCGGGCTCTCATTTATTTATCATCCTACCCCAAGGCTTCCGTCTTCGGCAAGCCTACGCCGTGACGGGTCGCCACTGCGTGGCTTGCCTTGGGCTAATGGTCTTGCGCCCCGCCGGTGGGCGGGGCTTGAGGATTCCGCTTGCCTGCGGCTCGCCATCCCTACAAATGGTAGTTGCGGGGGAGAACCCGCAAGCGTTAGCGAGCCGACTTTTTGAGCCCCGCTGTTTTACTCAAAAATTGTTAATGCGTAAATGGTAATACCATTTTGTGTTAACTCTTGCATCGGCATTCCAACTGTGGTAAAATGCAGCCCGCATGAGTAAAAAGCTGATATTCACCACATTGGCATTGGCCGGCATGGCTGCGGCAGAGGGCGTACACCCCCTGCAATATGACTTACCGGACAGCGGGTTAGCCCCCAGTTTCGGGGAGTTCACCTATATCTCCCGCATGCGTCAACGCCACGGCGGCTCTAACCTCAGCATGCAAAGCTATGCGCTCACCATCCCTCTGTCGGACCCGCGCAAAACCCACTGGAACGGCATCAGCATCAACGCCCAGTTGGATACCAAAATCAGCGTCTTTCAAACCGGGGGCACGCTCGACCTCAAGAACGATGTCATGTACAACGTTGCCCTGCCCATCAGCTTTATCAAACCCATGAGCAACGGTAACAAGCTCATTGTCGGCCTTGCGCCCGAGGTCGCTACGGATGGCGATGCCACCAACCATGGCCTGGACCTTGCGGCTTACGGCATGTACACCATCCAAAAAAGCCCCACCTTTAACTACACCATCGGTGTGGGTATCTCCCCCCGCTTTGCAGAGCACGTGGCCGTGCCCTTCTTCGGCTTTGAGTGGAAACCCAACCAAGACTGGACCCTCGCCATGAGCGGCTATAAGCTCACCGCCCTGTATCGCGTCAACGACCGCCTGCACGTTGGCCCCTTTGCCATGAGCACCGGCGGCATTTGGGCAGTGGAAACCCCGCGCGGCGACGAGCATTTCCGCATGCGTGCCTTGGTGCTCGGCCTCACGGGTGAGTACAACTTTGCAGCCCCCGGGCAAACCAAACGCATCATCACCTTCTCCCTGGGCAGCAATGTTGCCACACGTGCAGATTTCCTGAAACGCAATGCAGACAAAGACAGCGTGCAAACCCACCACTACAAACCCGCCATCTACGCCGCGGTAGGCGTGGATTTTCGGTTCTGACACGCCGAAATCTATCAAAACATCAATAGAGACCGGATGGGCCCAAAGACCTCACTGCGCATAGAAGCTTCTGCTGCCATCTATCCGCTTTGCGGTGAGTTTTTGACTTTTGTCAAGTGTCAAATATTGTTGACACTTGACAATTACAGAGAACCTTTATATTTTTTTGTTAATTTTCAACATATAGCATATATTATATTCTTGACAGGAGCATTTTTTTACAATAAACTGACACTTGACATAATATGCTATCCATCATAAATAAGCAAATGGCAGCAGCGGGGATAAAGTATCAACAAACCGACAAGATACTCATCCCCGGGGGGCTGCCTGCGCTGTTTTCCATCAACTATCGGCTATACGAGGCGGAAATCAAAAGCACAGCAGTCATATTGGCTATAGATATGCAGAGCATGCATCTAACGCCCAAAGCCATAAAAAAACAAATGAGCTACATAGAGTCACAATACCACTGCCCAATCATATATGTGGGTGGGGTCGGAGCTGCTCATTTATCCAAGCGGCTAACAGAACAAGAGGTTCCGCATATCATTCCGGGGAAAAAAATGTACCTGCCCTTCATCGGTGCCTATGAGGTCCCCCACCTCTCACCGGTACTAATCAATCCGGAGCATTTAAGCAAGCAAGCCCAGCTTATATGTTTAGCCATGCTTCTTCATAAGCTGCCTGAGGAGTTTACCGTTGCGGATGCCTTAAGAGTTTTAAAAATAAGCCGTCCGTCCATCGTCACAGCCATCCAAGAGCTGGAGCAACATAGCCTACTGCATCGGCACAGAAAAGCCACCGAAAAAAAGCATATTCTTTCTTTTTACAAAAAAGGAAAAGCACTATGGGAACACATCTTGCCCCTGCTACATAACCCGTGCAAAAAAACCGTATGGGTCAATGAACTACCCTCCGGGCATGTACCGGCCGGCATAGATGCACTGGCAATGTTAACGGACCTGGCTGAAAAAAACATTGAAACTTACGCCATACGGCAAACCGAATTCACAAAATCCCGAATACCTCAAGTAACGCCACATACCACTCCGCTGCAACTGCAATTGTGGAGTTACTCTCCGGATTTACTGTCTGACACAGCTATGCCGGATCCGCTCTCACTTATACTCACCTTGCAACACGAGCAGGATGACCGTGTACAGATCGCTTTAAAACAACTCTACTGCTCACTTCCATGGTAAAAGGCTTAAAACTTTTTTCCGATTTTTTTAACGAATATCAGCAATACTACATCCTGATAGGGGGTAGTGCCTGCGACCTTCATTTTGAAGAGATGGGCATTCCCTTTCGGGCAACGCAAGATCTCGACATCGTCCTTTGTATTGAAGCCTTAAACCCACTTTTTGTTCAAAAGTTTTGGGATTTTATTCACATGGGGAAGTATCAGATTCGCCAGCGCTCCGATGGACAAAAAGAGTTTTACCGTTTTCTTAAGCCCCAAACCCACGGGTATCCGGCCATGTTAGAACTCTTTGCCCGTAGACCAAACATATTACCCCCGACCGACCGCGCACACCTAACTCCCATTCCCACGGATTCCGCCGTTTCCAGTTTATCCGCTATCTTGTTAAATGAAGATTATTACCGCTACATTCTATCTCAACGTACAATGATAGATAACATACCGGTTGTATCAACCTGCGGTCTAATTATCTTAAAAGCAAAAGCTTGGATGGATCTAAAATCTGCAAAAGAAAAAGGGGCATCCGTAGATTCTAAAAATATCAGAAAACACAAAAACGACATCGCGGATCTTCTGCCGTACGTCGTTGCTACACCTCAAGATCTGCCCGAAGGTGTGCGTGCAGATATGCAAGTATTCTATGAACAATATCGACATGAAGATATTGACCTCCGCTCGCGGAAAATTCCCTCAGACATGACAATGAATGATCTATTGCAGATTTTAGCCCTCCTGTTCGGCATTCAATCTTGAATCAACAATTAAAGACAAATACGCATTAGAACAATTGGGGCTCGACGAACACCGTGAGGAGGCCGACAGCCTGCCTCGGCGTAGCCCGCAGGGCGAAGACGGGCCTGCCTCGGCGTAGGCTTGCCGAAGACGGGCAGCGCGGTTTCACCCACATGTGTCCCAAAGTTTGAGGGAATGATAGCCATTGTGTACTCAAAATCGGAGTATTTTGCCGAATCTTTCATGGCCGGGGTATCATGAAGCCCATTCATTGTCGCAAGTTTTCTTTCATCTCAACATCGGCGTAAGCCGCTTACTTTTAATTTGCTTGCCTCGGCGTAGCCCGCAGGGCGAAGACGGGTAATTCGTAAATCGGGCATCTCTAAAAACTCAACAAAAACTATTTATCTTGCATCCTACGGATCTCCGGCCCCCCTACAAATTGGTAGTTGTGGGGGAGAGTCCGCGAGCGTTAGCGAGCCGATTTTTTGAGCCCCGGCGAGGGGCGAAATAAAAAATATCGTACCCGCGGGCGAATGCCCGCCGAATTTGATAGCCCCCGCATGGGGGCGAAATAGCTTAGGCAGGGGCGTAAGCCCCTGCTAAACGAAAGAAAACACCCCCGAGCCCGAGGCGTCGGCGCGTTAGCG
>JAFQEF010000049.1 GCA_017399165.1 Akkermansia sp. | reverse complement strand
TATAGGGTGAACTGTACCCTAATGAATACAGAAAGACGAAAAATGCGCCGAAATAGGCGCATTTTTCGTCACCGGCTCTCTATGACTTTACTTCATACTGCCCGGTCTTGTCTTAATTTGAGTTTTTAGAGGTCCCCAAATTGTCAATCTGAAGAAAGTGTCATACTCCTAATGCGTTTGCCCTGCTATTCCCCCCACACAAATTGCCATTTTCTCAATTAATCCCACGCATAAGTAAATTTACTTGCAAGAAGATGCCGAAGTGTTATACTTTGCGCATGAAGATTCAACACCTGGCAGCCGCTGCTCTTTTCACAGCCCCGTTATGCCCTGCAACGGAGTCAACCACCGTAACCGTATCTGAGGATTTACAACCGGTACTCGATGATTATGTGAGGGTGATGAAATCCATTTGCGAATTGATTGAGGGCATACACGATAAAGAGAGTGCAGATGCAGCCATGCCCAAGCTCAGCTCCCGCATACGACTGATGCAAGAGCTGCTGTTCGGGATTCATTATCTGCCGGAGGAGGTTACTGTACAAGCTCTGGCTGCGGTGGGTGTAACAGAGGATCTCTTGGAAAAATCCAACCAACAGCTCATCCAAAACAAGTTTTACGGGTCGTTAGAGCTGGCACGTGTACTCGGGTTTCCGGCCATGGCGGCATTAGAGCCGGGGGAGGTTACCCCGGAGCTGCTGCAAACTGTGGGTGCTGAGCTTATGGCTGCCCTGCAAGGTAAGTTGGGCAACATCGGTGGTGGACCGGGCCTTACAGAGCAAACGGCTTGGAAATTGGGCAAGGATGAAGAGAATCTGGAGTACATCCGCACGGTGATGAGTGCCCTGCCCGATGCTGAAAAAGAGGACCAAACCCTGGTGCGCACCGAGGAGGGCCCCATCTATGGACGCATGACCTACCTGCTACCGAGAGACGGCAAGGTGTACCGCATGCAAATGTGGTTTGAGATTACGGATATCATCCTGGCTCAGGAGGCAGAGGAAGCCGCTGCCCAAGCTCAGGCAGAAGAGGAAGAGAAAATGCCGGTGCGGGTGATACACGATTTGGAAACTGTTCAGGAAAACGAGCCTGAGGAGCTGACGGAACCGCAATATATGCCCTTGCCCGAGAGCTCCGTACGCATTTACACCGCAGAGGAAAAAGCCGCTGCCGTGAAACAGTTTGTGCAATTATTCAAGGAATCCGTTGAGGTGGCAAACTCCATCACAGACCGCGCCTCTGCAGATGCTGCAGCCCTTAAAATTGACAACATTGGCAAAAAAGCAGAGCAGATTCAGGTGGATAGAACCCAAATCTCTGAGATGGATATTTTGGAAGAAATGGAACGCAACAACATTGACATGTTTATTATGCAAAAGCATATAGAGCGCATACGCGAGGCCAATTTCTATGGCTCCGAAGCCTTAAAGCGCGCCATGATGAACAATTAACCATTGACACTGCATGAAACCATACCTCTTTATACCATTTTTAGCCATAACAACTATTGCACAGGAGGCCAAGCCCGCCCCTACACCGTCTTTTGGCTTACCTGCCTATAGCCGAGAAGAAATTACCTATGCTCAGGGGGAATTGCTGCAAATTATGCGCGACATGGGCAAAATAGACAGCCTGAACTCTGCTGATGAATGGGCGGAGATAACACCCGCCATCGACATATTGATGCAACAGCTCAACCAAGCCGGCATAGACCCGCAGGAGCTGCTGGAACTGAACGGCGTGGGTGTACAATGGATTGAACAGCAAGCTGCCAGACTGGCAGAAAACGGTTTCTACGGCTCTCAAAAACTCGCTGCCGCGCTGGGGGTGGAGGTAATGCCACCCTGCCCCTACACCGCAGAGGAACTAGCCGCCGCAGAGCAACGCATGATTACAATCGCCACGGAAACCTTGCGTCTGCTTGAAGCCGTAAAGGATAAAGAAACGGCAGATGCCGCGGCGGATGCCATCCGTAAGGCAGAATCAGAAATCAAAGAGCTGGAGCCCAAAAGAAGTTTCTTGGACCAAGAGAATTTCCTGCGCCTGATGTCAGAAAAAGGCTACCCCCCTGAAAAGGTGGACTCCATTGCCGAGCACCTGCGCAGTAAGGATTATTATGGGTCGGACAAGCTGCGCAGCACCCGGCTCTAGTATAACGTCCGATAAACAATTACGCGTGGGAACAATTAGTAAAATGGCAATTTGTAGGGGGGATGGCGAGCCGTAGGCGAGCGGAATCATCAAGCCCCGCCCACCGGCGGGGCGCAAGACCATTAGCCCAAGGCAAGCCACGCAGTGGCGACCCGTCACGGCGTAGGCTTGCCGAAGACGGAAGCCTTGGGGTAGGATGATAAATAAATGAGAGCCCGAGGAGGAGGCGCGTCAGCGCCACCGACGAGGCCGACAGATAGCCACTGCGTAGGGCGTGAGCCCGGAGACGAGCACGGTAGCTCCGGAAAATAGGCCATGAAAATGGGGTGAACCCGCGCTGCTGTCGGCCTCCTCACGATGTTCGTCGGGCTCCAATTCGTTTTTGTCCAATAACCCAAGGTTGCGCCGCTATCGCGGCTTACCTTGGGCTATTGGTCTTTCACCCCGCCGGTTGGCGGGGCTATAAGCAAGCTTGCTAACGCAAGCATGAAGAGTGCCTACGGCACATGAACAGTTCGTCCTCCGGGTGGGCGTAGACGCCGTAGGCAACGAAGCCCCCTTTGGCTCACATTAAGGAGCCCCACAAATACCATTTTATGAGGGTACCAGAGTTTTTAGAGATTCCCACATTTACTTTTTACGCCGGGAGCGGCGAGATTTATTTTGATTTTTTACCGAAGCTTTAGGAGTAATCTGAGGTGGTGGCTCCGGACCAAACTGTATGGGAAGCGGCGGCGGCATCAATAAATTAACAGGTTGCTTGACAGACTCAGCAACTTTTTTCCAGAACTCATCTGGGTCCGGAAAAACATCTGAGTTTGCAACCAGTATGGCAATCTTGCAAGCTTCCTGTGCGCGATACCAGGGTGTGATATAATGGCTGCCACGTTTGAAGACCTCCTCCTGCGTGGCTTCAAACTTTTCAAAAGCTTCTTTAGCCAGCTTGAGAGACTTTTGCGCGCTATCCATATCATTTTGTTTCACGCGCGCGCGCGCGTACAAGGCAGCTCGCAAGCAATCACGCACATGCAGAACAGCATCCTCACCTTCTAAAGCAGGTTTAGGCGTAGCAGCCGCAGCGGCAGCTCTAATATCGCCAACATCCGGCGGGGTGACTCTTAACACCAAGATACGCAAGGGCAGGGTAGCAGCCTCCCATCTTTGCAGAACCACAGCTGCCTCATCAAGGGCTTGACGATTCAACGGTTCCGCATTCATAGCGCGTCTCATGGCCAAGGCCTCTTTTGTTTTACGGGCACTCCACAACGCCGTGGATTCATATAAACGGGCTATCATTTGCAGGCGTTGGTGCTCCGGTTTAATCTCTGAATTTTCTGATAATTCTACCGCTTTATGTAAGTGTAAAAGGGCTTCTTCCACACGCTCTGAACGGTACAGAAGGTGCCCGTAAAGCAAGTGTGGCATAGGATGCCCGGCTAAACCTTCAACGGCCTTATGGGCGGCTTCTAAGGCTTCTTGCGATACCTTGGGGGCACCCTCTTCTATATAGGCACGCACATAACAAACCAAGGCATCTTGCGGATACTGAGTATAGAGGGCAGATGCCATTTGCAATGCTTTGGCCTGGGCAGAATTCGGCTCACCCAACACATCATACCCTATCTCGGAGCAGTGATACAGCATGCATGCCCACAAGGCAGAGAAGGTGTCCCTCTTATATTGATTGGCTCTTTCCTCAAAATCAGCAGCGGCACCTTTGACATCTCCACCAATCAATTTAAGAAAGGTATTCAAATAAAAAATCTCAACCGGAGTGCCGGGAATCTTTTCCAGATTCTCCAATAAAAGAAGTCGGTTGGCATCTTTTTCACCCATCTTATCTACGGCAAGCATCATGCCGCAGTATGCCATTAAACTCGTGTTCTCCGTGGCAGCTCCTTTTGAAATGGCGTGTGTAAATTGTACGCGGGCATGTTCCTCCCACCCCAATAATAAATCCAGCATACCGGATTCTATATAGGCTTTTACCTCGGCATCATTGATAGCAAGTGGTAGGTTTAGAGCAGGGCAGGGCAGGGAGGTAGGTGCCTCCGCAGCAGGTGGTAACTCCACAATTTCTGCTTCTGCACCATCAATAAAATACCTTGACAAATCCTCTTGAGGGGCAGCAATAACGGCTGCCGCAGTACTCACCACGGCAGCCGTTGTTCTGAGAAAATAATGTTCCATGTGGAACAAAATCGGGAGATTTACATACGCTCCGGCATCTCAATACCGAAGAGGCCCATACCTTGTTTAAGCACACGAGCTGTCAGCTCACACAGGGCCAAACGTGTTTCCTTAACGGCACCCTCGCTCTTGAGAACAGGGCATGCCTCATAGAAACTATGGAAGGCGCGAGCCAAATCATACAAGTATGCTGCCAGCAAGTTGGGGCGGCAATCATCCAAGGTGCTCGGTACTACTTCCGCATAGCGCACCAGCATGCGAGCCAGATGAATCTCTGCATCCTCATTTATCGTAAGTCTTTGAGGAGCAACGAATTCGCCGTCAATCTTACGGAAAATGGAGCGTACACGCACGTAGGAGTTTTGGAGGTAGGGGGCAGTATCACCGGAGAGGGAGAGCATCTTATCCCAGTCGAAGATATAGTCGCTCATGCGGTTTTGGGAGAGCTCTGCAAACTTGATGGCACCCACACCCACAATGCGGGCAACGCGCTCTTTTTCCTCTTGCGGCATGTCGGGGCTTTTCTCATCCACCACCTTGGCAGCGCGGGTTACAGCCTCATCAATGACATCCTGCAAGCTCACGGTATCGCCACTGCGCGTCTTGAACGGGCGGCGATCTTTACCCAAGATAGAGCCGAAAGCAACATGGCGGAAATCACCCGTTACACCGCGCATACGCTCGATGTCAAAAATCTGTTTAAAGTGTTTTTCCTGCGGGGCACCCACCACATACCAAATGGAATCCGCATTGAAGTTTTGCGTGCGGTAGTCCAGGGTGGCAAGGTCTGTCGTAGCGTACAGGAAGCCGCCGTCTGCCTTGCGAATGATGGCAGGCACGGGTACCCACTCACCATTTTTCTGCACCAGGAAGGGGTCATTCTTGGGTTCACGGAAACCATCGGAGAACACGCACACGGCACCATCGCTCTCGCGGGCAATCCCCTTAGCCAGCAAATCCTCCACCAAGGGAGCCAAGGCATCATTGTAGGCAGACTCACCCAACCAATAGTCAAAGCTGATGTTGAGTTGGGAGTATATCTTCTCCAACCCGGTCTTGGTTACCTCGATGCATTGTTTCCAGATACCGAGGTTTTCTTCATCACCGCTCTGCAATTTAACGAGCTCAACTTTGCAAACGGGCAGCAAGTTTTCATCCTCCTTGCACATGGAGTTTACCTTCTTGTAAACATCGAGCAAAGCCTCAATGGGGTCCTTAGCCAAGTCCTCTTGTTTCAGGATATTTTTCCAGCCCCACAAAATCATACCGAACTGCGTACCCCAGTCACCGATATGGTTATCGGTAATCACCTTGTGGCCCAAGAATCTTGCCAAGCGTGCCAGAGTATCACCAATGATGGTGGAGCGAATATGCCCCACGTGCATGGGTTTAGCCACATTCGGGGCAGAGAAGTCAATCACCAGGCTCTTGGGGTTATCTGTAACAGCCACACCCAAGCGATCATCGCTCAACATAGCCTCTGCCTTGGCAGCAAAAAACTCCGGCTTAATACGGAAATTGATAAAACCGGGGCCTGCAATTTCAAGCGTTGCCATTTCGCAACCGCTCATGGCCTCCACCACTTGTGTGGCAAGAGCACGCGGATTAGTCTTTACCTGTTTGGCAAGCACCATGGCTGCATTGCTCTGGTAATCACCGAAACGCAAATCCTGAGACGGTGTAACAGCCGGTACAAAGCCATCCGGCAATTCAACACCTGCCACGCTCTTCAACGCGGCCGTCAATTGTTCTGAAAGTTGTTGAGGTATCGTCATGTGCGCGCTCATTTTACACCTTTAATTGCCTGATGTCAATACTTGAGCATGTAATACTTCTACATGTTCCACGTAGAACAATTGTTTTTAAAATTTACATGATTTTTTCTTGCAGGCAGCGCTGAATTATGATATATACATCATCAGCTGCTGTGCACGTGACGCGTGGACTAATAGGCCCGAACCGTTGTTATATAATAAGGGGCACAAAAGCCAAAGGAGGCAATGTTCCGTCCAATAGGGATACCTCAGATACCTCCGGCTCCGCACCCACCTGAATTGAGGGATCGTGGCTCTCAATACCACTGACGGCACAGCGGCTTTTTCTCCTTTTTACCATATACGCCTATGAGTGCACTATACAAAGTACGTAAAGCAGAACAAAAAGAAAGTGAACTCAGCCTTACATTCAAACAGATTTGTGAAGGCTTAAATGACGGTAGTTTAACGTATGATGACATGTTTTGTTCTGTGTATGATACTGAGTGGAAACAACTGCGTTATTTAGGTGGTATACAGACGGATAATGATATCAAAAATAATGCATCATGTCACCCTATAAGAAATAAACCATACAATTATTTAGCATGGAGTATTATATTAACTATGTTTTGCTTTCCACCTATCGGCATATTTGCCGTTTTTTCGGCAGCTTCCGTAGACTCATTATGGATTGAGAAGAAATATAAGGAGGCTGACATAGCTTCTAAAAATGCCGAACGATACTGTACGATTACCTTTATAACAGGATTAGTAGTGTGGATGATATATCTTTCAATTTAAAATGAAGCCCCCGCCCATACCACAAGATACGCAGAGGCCCACCCGCAAGCGAGCCCGCATACTCTTTGCCGTGATAACGATATTACTGGCGGTAGTGGGTGGGTGTATTTATCTAAACCCGGCTTGGTCATCATACGTATTCGGGGAGGTATCCCCGGGTTGCATATTCCGCAAGCATACAGGGTTAGCGTGTCCCGGCTGCGGGGGCACGCGGGCCATCCGTGCCATGATGGAGGGGAACTTCATTACAGCCGCTCGCTATAATATCATGTTACCGTTATTGGCAATAGGGTTACTGATAGAATACTTGCGTTTACCGTTAATAGGCTTTACGGGGGCAAAAGATTTTCACCAAAGCAAATGGTATATGCGCAGCATCATTATTTTTGCTTGGGCGGTGATAGCCTGGTTTATTGTACGGAACCTGATTGGGGTTTGATGCGGAGCAAGAGCAGCTCCGGCCGGCAACAAAAGCGGATGGGTAAAGAACTGGTACCAATGCCGCGGCACACGTAGCAATTTCTCCCATGCACCTGCACGGCACCCTGTGCCCAGTCGGCAGGTGTTTTACCATCCGCCATCCAAACAGGGGCCCCCGTAGGCCAGCACACCTGGCCACCGTGGGAGTGTCCGCTCACAGTCAACAAAGTTTGCGGGTGGGCGTGTTGAGCCCCCACAGGTGTATGAGACAACAATAGCAGTGGCACCCCGGGGCGGGGCTCAGGCACCTTACCCGGGGTATCGAAGGTAAAACGGCAACGTATACCACCAATATCCACCACCCCACCGGCAGCGGCCAGTTCCACACGTTGCCCCTCTACACAAGGAATCCCCAGGCGGGAGAACATGCCGCGCACATTTGCCTCACCGTGGTAATAATCATGATTACCCAACACGGCAAAGCAGGGCAGGGCGGTTAAGGGGCGCAAGTGTTTTTCCAACTCTTCGGGCTGCATGCTTTCATGCGGGTGGTGGTCATTCATATAATCCCCCAACAACAGCACTGCATGCGGGTGCAGGGCCAGCGTCTCTTTGACAACGCGATCCAAATACTCCCCGTCACCCGGGCGGGCATGCAAATCTGTCAACACGGCAAGGCGCAGCTCATCCCCATGCCAATCCTTGCACTCAACAATATACTCCGTTTTGTCAATCCATTCACGCTCAATTAAATGCGCATAGCTCAGCAACGCTACAGGTATGAGCGTAAACAGAAATAAAACAATTAATCTTTTCAGCATCAATGAATAAGACCACGCAATATAATATCCTTACCGCTGGGTATCAGCTCCTCTTGCTCAAAAATACGCTCCTTGGGCATAAAGTAGCCGGGCAACACCAAATCCGGTCCGCCGGTTAACTGCGGGGTAATAATTTGCACCCACTCATTAATGAGGCCCTCTTGCAAGAACGTGCGCAATAGATTACCGCCACACTCCAGCATCAGGTTCACTACCCCCTGCTGCTCATAAAAGGCATGCAACATTGCCTTCAAATCACCCACATTCTCTCTGATAATCGTTCTATCGGCATCTTTATCGGTAAACACCTTTGCCGTATCGGGCAGGGTGGATGAATCTTTGGTCATCACAATACGCCAAGGCTGCTTTTTAACGGCGGGTACCTCCCTATATGGTTTGCGAATCGTCAACGCGGGGTTATCCAAGCGCAAGGTGTTACCGCCCACCAAAATGGCATCGCTCTCCAAGCGCATTTGGTGAGCAAAACGCACGGACTCATCGCAACTCAACCACTTGAGGCCGGCACGTGTCATGCGGCCATCCATCGTGCAGGCCACCTTAGCTGTTACCCAGGGGCGTTTAAACTGCGTGGCATACGCCCAAGAGCGCAATAAAAGCTCGCAGGAGCGCGCGCAACACTCACTGCGCACACGTATGCCGTGCGCCTCCAAAATAGCATCCGCTCGCCCGCGGTGGCGTTCATCCGGGTCCACAGCCCCATATACCACGCGTTTGATACCTGCCTCTATAATAGCATCCGTACAAGGGGGCGTTTTACCGTGAGAGGAGCAGGGCTCCAGCGTTACATAAATGGTGGCACCGGCCAACTCATCCGCATTGCCTTTGAGGCATGCATTCATAATGGCACGCTTCTCTGCATGCGGTTCACCTGCTAATTCATGCCACCCCTCACCTATCAGTTTACCGTTTTTGACAATAACGGCACCTACGGGCGGATTCGGGCTGGTTGTGCCAAGCCCGTTGTGTGCTATCTCCAGCGCGCGAGACATCCAGAGATGATCCTGATTAATTGAGTGCGATGCTTCCATTGCTTGTATTGTACCACGCTCTCGGTGCATGTCAAGCCACGCAAAGCTTGCAAATGCTTACTTATTTTTCCGCGCTCCCTGAATACTATAGAATTTAAATTTATAAATTCTTCATCATATAGGCTGTGAATAATGTTGATAAGTGTTATATCTCATTACTCATCAACTCAATACAAGTTAGATTTTTTGTGAATGAACTTGGTGATAATTTTGTCAAAAAGTGAACATCGAGTTATCCACACAGTTATTCACCACTTATTTACTAAGTTATTGACAAATTTTGTGAATAAGTATGTATGCCGTTGGTTATCAGTTTTCTTCACTTAAAAATTCTGAGAAGAACACAAAGGGAGCCATCACAGGTATGGCTACATTGTAAGCAAGTGTGCCGGGAATATCCAGTAAGATGAAATCCGCCGTAGCCAAAGCGCGGCGAGCGGTGGATGGCTCATTGACCTGCTTAAAGGTAAGCACCGCCGGCTCTTCCGTATCAGCCTGCTCAATGTGGGCGGCAATGCGGTGGTTAGCCCCACCGCGCAGCTCATGAGCATAGCGAATAGGTCTTTCGGGCAAAAGCCGGCTGATTTCGTCCTGCAAGTCGATAACATTGGCATAGCCGTTTTCCATTTGCAGCGTGGCAGCCGTGCCGGCAGAGATGGGTAAATAGCAAGCCACGGGCTCCGCATGGCCGCTTTTTTTAAAGTGCGGCGCATTGTTATCCGTAAGCAACATAGAGTCATGAAAAAGCGGGTACCGCTTGCTGTATTGTTGAGCATTCGCCTTAATATACCATTGGGAGCCCTTGTTGTATAAGCCGAGCTCGGTGGCTTTTAAACTACAGCCCTCATACTGCACACCGGCCTCCGTAATATTTTTGTTGGATTGCATATAGGCACAGGATGAGCAAATGGCCACACTAAGCACAGAAATGAGACAAAGCTTTTTCATGCACTCAGTCTAGCATACAGATGCACTATTGACAAGGCGTAAAAAAGTGATAAACTACCATTAAACTCATTACTGATTATGAAATACGCCGCTATATTTGCTGCTTTTGCCATGTGCTCCCCCGTTTGCATGGCTCAGGGTATTGTTGACCCTGCCGCTGTTTCCGTTGAAAGCAAGGTAGAAACCGCTATTAATGAACTTTGCGATATTCAGGTAAAAATTGTAGAGTTGCTGGAATCCGCCAAAGATAAAGAATCTGCTGATGCCGCTGCTGAGGAGCTCTTCATGGTCATTGGCCGCGTGCAGGAGCTGCAGCCGGATGTTCAAAAAATCCGCAGCTGTGATGCTGCTACTCAGCAAAGATTAGTTAAAAAATTGTTGCAGGCTACCATCGCTGTGGATGCCCGTAAAAAAGCCGTCGGCAAATCTTTGGTTGAGCACCAATTCTACGGCAGCGAGGACCTCAAGGATGCCGTGCGTGCCATGCTCTGATGCTTTTTTATATTCATTTTATCCTGCGGATGTTGCTAAAATGGCAGCATCCGTATTTTTTATTTAAAAAAATCAATAATTTCAGATACTTATCATTGACAAGGTAACAAAAATCGTGTATTCTCTCATCGCCGTCGGCGGCTACATAATGTTCCGCTAGGCAATAACCTACAAACAAGATAACATTATGAAGAAAATCGCATTGTTTGCCGCCGCTGCCCTTTGCAGCTCTGTTTCCTTCGCTCAGGATGCTCCCGCCGTCGCCCCCGAGGCTCCGGTTGTGGTTCCGGCTTGCTCTCCTGAAGACGCTGAGGCTATGGTAGATGAGGTAGTAGCTGCTCTTACGGAGGTTGTAGAGGTGCTTGAGTCCATTAAGGACAAAGAATCTGCCGATGCCGCAGTGGCTAAGCTTGAGGCTGTGAAGACCCGCATGGAGGAGGCTCAGGTTAAGATGGAAGCCATGGGCGAGCCCGATGAGGCTACACAAGAGAAATTGGCTGCCAAGCTTCTGCCTGCTCTGTTCACCCTTGCTCCCCGCATGGAGGCTGCTGCTCAGAACATCGCTGAGAACGACTGCTACGGCAGTGAGGCTCTCAAGGCTCTCATGTCTGATATGTAATTGAGCTCTTATTCTCCCTTTTTATCGCGCGGTGTTGATTGCAGCACCGCGCTTTTTCATTAACGGTATGAAAAAATCAGCAGCAATTCTTGGTTTATTGTTAACAGCTTATCCGGGTGGGGCAGCCACTTTATGGTCTGCCGGGGTAACAGCAGAGCAGGGATGGTATGATATTGATAAAGCCGGCAATGGCACAGAGTCCGGCTTGTGCTGGGCCATTTGCGCCTCTAACCTGATTACCTGGTGGCAAAATAATCAACCCGCAAATGAGCTGCCGGCCGGTGTACCCATGGGGGGCGAGGTTTGGCAAACATACCGCAACAGCTTTACCAATGAAAGAAGCGACCCGGATGAAGGCCTGCGCTGGTGGTTTACCGGTAAGTATGCGCCCACGGCTCCTGCTACGGGCGAGCAATGTGCCGCCGTTACCACAGATAAAACCGGGGCTTACTATGCCGACAAAGGGGAGTCTTTTTTCAAGAGCATATTGAGTCGTGGCCGGGGGGCTCAGGCGGCAGCCCCGTTGTTGCAACAAGCTTTTTACGAGGGATTTTGTCGTGGGGATTCCTTTTGGATCGGCGTGGGGTACTACCGCCGCAACGGTTTGCGTTATACTCACTCCTTGAGCGTGTGGGGTATTGATTATGAATTGAATGAGGATAAATCCCCGCACATTACAGCCATTTATATAACGGACTCCGACGACAAGTGCCGTTACCTGCACCGCATACCCATGAAAGTGCAGGATGGTTGGCTCAAGTTCGATTGCCCGCAACACCCCATGTACGGCCGAATAGGTGATATTACCATCACCACCTACACCGGTATGTCAAAATGCCCGCTGCATGACTTGCCGAGGCATTGACAACACGCGTGGTAGATGTATAATATCCGCATGAAAGAGGATATGAACGAAAAAGATTTAAACCAAGACAATTGCACAGCAGAAGACTGCTGCTGTGAGGAGGAAACCAAAACACAGGCGGAGCATGCAGAGGCCGTTAATGAGTCTGACGCCGCAGAGGCAGATGCCGCGGTAGATGAACTGACCAAATGGAGAGAGATGGCCATGCGCACGGCGGCAGAGTACGATAACTACCGCAAGCGTTGCGTTAAAGAGCGTGAGGAGTTCTGCCGCTACGCCAATAAAGGCCTGCTGGAGGAGCTGTTGCCTGTAATTGATAACTTTGAAATGGGTATGATGATGGCCGGGCAAGATACCTCCTCTATGATCTACATCGGCATGAGCATGGTGCAGAAACAATTGGAGGCTTTCCTGAGCTCCCAAGGGGTGGAGGCTATCCCCACCGAAGTAGGCCAAGCGTTTGACCACAATATCCATGAGGCTATTCAAAGCGAAGTATCCGACAAGCCCGAGGGCACCATTCTGCGTGTACTGCGCCGTGGGTACAACCTGAAAGGTCGCTTGCTGCGCCCCGCCAATGTTATTGTTGCTGCACCTGCAGAGCAAAAAGAAGCTTAACTCTTTTATTTAACATAACTCGTTATGTCACAAAGTTATTACGAGGTTTTGGGGGTGGACCGCAATGCGGATGACAACGCCATCAAAAAGGCCTACCGCAAGTTGGCCATGAAATACCACCCGGACCGCAACCCCGACGACAAAGAAGCCGAGGAAAAATTCAAGGAGGTGGGCGAGGCCTACGAGGTGCTCAGCAACCCCGATAAACGTGCCGCTTATGACCGCATGGGCCACGAGGCCTTCAAAAACGGCGGTATGGGTGGTGCAGGGGGCCCCGGTGGTGCCGGGTTTGACCCCATGGATATTTTTGCCCAGTTCTTCAGTGGCATGGGTGGCGGCGGTTTCGGTGGATTCAGCGGTTTCGGCGGCGGGCGTCGGCAGGCGGACCCGCGTCAACCCGGGTCGGACCTTCGCTATGACCTGGACATCACGTTGGAGGAAGCCGCTACCGGTTGTACGCGTACCATAGAGCTGGAGCGTTTAATGCCGTGCGACAAGTGCGGTGCCAGCGGCTCTGCAGATGGCCAAAATGGTCTTAAAACTTGCCCCACCTGCCACGGCACAGGCGTTGTTACCCGCCAAACCGGCATTTTTGTACAACAAAGCACATGCCCCACATGCCGCGGTGCAGGCAAAACTATTACCAACCCATGCTCCAAATGCCACGGGGAAGGCCGCGTAAACCGTGAGGAGAAAGTAACCATCCGCATACCCGCCGGTATAGACAGCGGCTCTCAAATGCGTGTGGCAGGCAAGGGTGATGCCGGCTTGCATGGCGGCAGCACGGGGGACCTCTACATCTTTGTGGATGTTGAGCCGCACCCCATCTTCCACCGCGAGGGTATGGACCTTCACTGCACCATCCCCGTATCCTTAAAGGATGCCATCTTGGGCGGTACCATCGTTGTGCCCACGCTTGAGGGTGGCGCCAAGGTGAAAATTGCGGCAGGAACGGCCGGCGGCACGGTTCAGCGTGTGCGCGGCAAGGGTATGCCCTCCACCCAGCGCAGCGGTAAGGGTGATTTGTTGGTAGAGTTGCAGGTGGAAATCCCCACGGGGCTCAGCTCCTCTCAAAAGAAAGCGCTGGAGGCCTTCACCTCCACCCTTTCCGACAGCAACACGCCCGATGCCAAGGACTTTGCCAAGCGCGCCGCCAAATATCTTAAATAAACCATGCACAGGTGTTATCTTGCACAGGCTCCGTTCTGCTCCGGCATGCTGGAGATAGAGGGAGATGAAGCCCGCCACGCGCTGCGTGTTATGCGCATGCGTGTGGGGGATGTGTGCGAGGTTTTTGACGGCGCAGGCAACGCCGCCCGTGCAGAACTTGTTGCCACCGCCGGCAACAGCCACATGACCCTGAAGGTGGCAGAGCTTTTGCCCCCCATGCCCCCCGTGGCGGGTATTACCCTGGCTCTTGCCATTCCCAAAGGCAGCAACATGGACCTCATTGTCCAAAAAGCCGTAGAGCTGGGCGTGTCTCGCATCATCCCACTGGTGACAGAGCGTACCATCGTGCGCATCAAACCCTCAGAGGCAGCAGATAAGACGGATAAATGGCGCCGCACCGTGCTCGAGGCTTGTAAACAATGCGGGGTCAATAAACTACCCGTGGTGGAGGAACCTCAATCTTATAAAATTTTCCTGCAAAGGCAAGATCTACCCGCCCTGCGTGTACAATGTGCCATTGTTCCCCATGCCCAACCCATCAGAACCGTGTTAGAAAAAGGCCGCGCCAACGGTTGCTCGGACTGCGTGTTGCTCATCGGGCCGGAGGGCGACTTCTCCCCCACAGAATACGCAGAGGGCGAGGCCGCGGGCTTTATCCCCACCGGGCTGGGCCCCATCATCCTGCGTGTAGAAACCGCCGTGTTCATGGCTATCTCCGCCGCCCGATACGCCTTGGATTTTGAATCTTGAATTTTGGATTTTTGATTTTGAATATGGTTCGTATGGCGCAGTCTCGCGGTTGACGAAAAGTGAATAGAGAGCCCGGGGAACCTGTGGCGACCAGGGCAAACGCATTAGACAATGAACCCAGTAAGTCCATTATTTACAATGTGGGCATCTCTAAAAACTCTGGTACCCTCACAAATAGGTAGTTGTGGGGGAGACCCCGCGAGCGTTAGCGAGCCGAATTTTTGAGCCCCGGTGAGGGGCGAAAAAAATATCGTACCCGCGGGCGACTGCCCTCCGACTTTGAGAGCCCCCGCATGGGGGCGAAATAGCCTAGGCAGGGGCGTAAGCCCCTGCTAAAAGAAAGAAAACACCCCCGAGCCCGAGGCGTCGGCGCGTTAGCG
>JAFQEF010000048.1 GCA_017399165.1 Akkermansia sp. | reverse complement strand
GCTATTTCGCCCCTCACGGGGCTATCAAATTCCGGGGCGAACATGGAGGACTCCTGTTCGAGCGAAACGAAATTCTAAGCCCCCTTGTGGGGCGAAATAATATAGGCAGGGGCGTAAGCCCCTGCACATGAATCAAAACATACCCGAGCCCGAGGAGCGTAGCGACGAGGCCGACAGATGACCATAGCGCAGGGCGTGAGCCCGGAGCGGTGTGTGGCTCGGGGTTAACACCCCTCGTGGGGATTATGTCGGCCTCCTCGCGTCGCTCGTCGGGCTCTCTCTATTTTTTTGGGGGGGTAGCAGGGGGCGCGCGCGCACTACGTGCACGCTTGACCACCTGCCTATGCTATTTCGCCCCTAACGGGGCTGAAAAAAACGCATGTCTTCGGTTAGCAGCCCGACAAATTGGTATTTACCTAATTGTTCCCACGCGTATTAAATATCCAGCTTATGGCGGAAATCATCCGTCACTTTCAGCTCGGCAATAAAGGCCACCAGCAGGTCTATCATGCTCTCCACATCCGCCATATCAGCCGTTTCAACAGGGCTGTGCATATAGCGCAGCGGCAGGGAGAAGTTGGTGGCAGGCACACCGCTGCGGGAGCGGAAGATTTGGTCCGTATTGGTACCGGTGGTGCGGCCACTGGTCTCTCGCTGCATGGGGATACCGGTTTTATCTACTACATACTCAATGCGGGCATTAAGGTTAGGGTGGCAAGCAGGGCCAAAGCAAAGGCACCCGCCCTTGCCGAGCTTGACATCGCCATAGCGGGCCGTGTTGAGTCCGGGGCTATCTGTGGCATGGGTAACATCGAGGCAAATGGCGGCATCCGGCTGAATGCGGTAGGTGAGCATGGCGGCGCCGATGCAGCCTACCTCCTCTTGTACGGTATTGGCAAATACAATGTTCCACGCAGGCTGTATGCCCTGTTCTTTAAGGCGGCGAGCCGTTTCTGCAAGAATGAAGCCACACAGGCGGTCATCCAAAGCCCGGCACACGAGACGCTTGCCATTATTAAGCATCAGGGGACCATCACAATATACGCCACGGTCTCCCACACGCAAGCCCAGGGCCTCCACCTCCTCGCGGCTATCGCAGCCGAAATCTACATACAGCTCCCAAAGTTTGGGGGCTTTCTCCAAATCCTCACGAATATGAATGGCCGTGTTACCGATAATGCCGGTTACCTCACCATCCGTACCGAAGAAACGCAAACGGCGACCGCGTGCGATAGCGACATCCGACCCACCGAGTCTCTCCACATACACAAAGCCATCTGCCCCGATGTGACGAATGGAGAAACCGATTTCGTCCGCATGGGCATCCAGCATGAGCGTGGGTGCATTTTTGTGCTTGCTTTTGAGCACAGCCCAAGTAGAGCCGTAGGCATCGCACTGCTGTTCATCCGTAAACGGTTTAATGTACTCTGCCCAAATGCGCTGGGCATCCATCTCCATACCGGTGGGGGACGGAGTATCCAACAGGGTGGACAAAAAATCGAGTGCTTGTTCTGTAATCATTTTGATATTGAATGTCAAAGAAAAATATTACATCTAATGGTGCAACACTTAATCAAAGCTCCCGGCGCGAGGCTGAAGGAATCAAGGGATTCCGAGCCTAAACGAAAGAAGCTATACCTGATGCGCATTATACGATTAAACTCCTGCTTGTCAAGTTTTTTACCATTGTAACCTATGGGGTTTCACACATAGCTAAAGTCGAGCACACTCCGACGAATCGTCTTTTTTTTGCTTGCATAATCATATTAAATCGGAGTATTATGTGGTGTACAACATGGGAAACTCATACATTGACATCAGCGTTCATATTATATTTCACACAAAAAACACAGGGTGTTTCATAAGAGAAGAAGATTTACCCCATGTTTTTCGGTATATTGGCGGTATTATAAAAAACAACGCCGGAATCGCGTTACAAATAGGAGGCCGACCTGATCATATACACATTTTAGCAATGTTACCCGGCACAATAAGCATATGTGATTTTGTGAGAATAATCAAAACCAACACCAGCAAATGGATAAAAGGACTTGATTCGTCCTACCGTTTTTTTTCATGGCAAGAGGGGTTTGGGGCATTTTCGGTAAGTGAGCCTAATAGAGAAGCAGTTATAAATTATATTATAAACCAAAAAGAACACCATAAAAAACGAACAGGACAAGAGGAATTTGCTCTTTTTGTTGCAAAAATGGCACATAAGATAGCCCCGTTGGGGGCGAAATAGCATAGGCAGGCGGTCAAGCGTGCACGCAGTGCGCGCGCGACCCCTGCTCACCGAAAAAATAGAGAGAGCCCGACGAGCGTCGCGAGGAGGCCGACACAATCCCCACGGGGGGTGTTAACCCCGAGCCACGCTCCGCTCCGGGCTTACGCCCTACGCTATGGTCATCTGTCGGCCTCGTCGCTACGCTCCTCGGGCTCGGGTATGTTTTGGGGCATGAGCAGGGGCTTACGCCCCTGCCTATATTATTTCGCCCCACAAGGGGGCTAGGAAAGTACGAAATACGAATTCGGATCAACCTCCAAATTGTGGATGTGAGCATCTTGCGCCGTC
>JAFQEF010000047.1 GCA_017399165.1 Akkermansia sp. | reverse complement strand
ATTATACCATAATGACCTGTTGAGGTCAACTTCAGAACTTGGGTGAATGGTAGGTGGAGGCGCGAGCGATATACCATAATGACCTGTTGAGGTCAACTTCAGAACGTGTTTGAGTGAGCGAGGGATGGAGGTTTTGTATACCATAATGACCTGTTGAGGTCAACTTCAGAACCGCTACAGGTCTGCAGGCCATCCATTCGAATGTATACCATAATGACCTGTTGAGGTCAACTTCAGAACACACTCCCTGCATGGAAACCACATGGCTCACCTATACCATAATGACCTGTTGAGGTCAACTTCAGAACACCCGGAGAGCACCCAACGCATGGTAGACTCGTATACCATAATGACCTGTTGAGGTCAACTTCAGAACCACCCCCCTTTCTATGCTCTTCGTTCAACCTTTATACCATAATGACCTGTTGAGGTCAACTTCAGAACAAAAGTGCCGAATAAAAACGCTATACTATTGTATACCATAATGACCTGTTGAGGTCAACTTCAGAACGACATAGCACCTGCATTCTTGCAGCTTCGGCATATACCATAATGACCCGTTGAGGTCAACTTCAGAACACACTACACCACAATAACATGGTCCATAGAGGCCGAGTTTTCATTCGAAAGAAAGCTCGGTTAGGGAATATATATCATAAAAATAGGTCTATTGTCAAAGCATAGTTGAACTATTCCGAATTATAAAAAAGGCTGAATACAATTCAGCAAATTATAGACCGTGTAGAAAAAAAGCCGACTGGTGGCGGCTGGGGAGGGACACGCGGCGGAGTTGAATGAGGAGAGGATGGAGAGAGAGGGGGGATGGTTACCAGGAATTGAGTTCGGATTCAAGCTGACGGAGCTCGGACTCGAGTTGACGGAGGTCGGATTCATCGAAATCCTCATAGTCGATGTCATCGTAGTCGCCGTTTTCGAGCTCATTTTTTAAGTTGTTAAGCTCGGATTGGAGCTGGTGCTCAAGCATTTGGAGTTCGGCATCCGCTTGGTTGAGAGATTTGCTGAGCTTTTGTTCTTCCTTTTTGAGGTCGGACTCCAATTCTTGAAGTGCTTTATTCATATCGCGTTCGAATTTTTGGGCGACTTTATCCATCTCTGCCTCAAAGTCTTTTTGCAATTTGTTGAGTTCTGCATCTAAGGAGGATTCCGCTTTGGGTGCGGGGGTGGGGGTGGTTTGGGGGGAGGCGGAGGGTTCCTCTTGGGGTACGGGGGTGGACTCTTGCGCGGCGTCGTCGCAAGCGGTGAAGGTAAGCGGCAGGAAGATGGCCGCAAAGATGCTGTGTTTCATGATGTGCGAATGGGGTTGATATGAGCCGTGCCTGCACTCGGGTGGGGAGTGCAGGCACGGGGGAATGTGAGGGGCAATAGGATTACTCCTGAGGAGCGTCAGCGGGGGCACCAGTAGCCTCGGCGTCGGCGGGCTCTGCGGTGGAGTCCGCGGCCTCTGCCTCGGGGGCGTCGGCATCTTCCTCATCATCGGGGATGACGAGGGTGATCTCCTGGATGGCCTCCTTGTCGTTAAGGGTGATAAGCTTGACACCCTGGGCGGTGCGGCCGGTCTCACGGATGGTGTTGACCTTCATGCGGACGGATTGGCCACCGCTGGTCATAATCATGAGCTCATCTGCATCTGTCACAGAGGTGGCAGATACGACGAGGCCGGTCTTCTCCGTGCAGTTCATGGTCTTGATGCCGATACCGCCACGGCTTTGCAGGCGGTAGGCGCCGAACTTGGTGCGCTTGCCGAGGCCGTTCTCGGACACAACGAGCAGGGAGTAAGCGGAGGCGCCATCCACGGTGTCATCAACCTGCTCCTCGGCGGCGGTTTCGGGTTCTTCCACGGTCTCTTCGGCATCATCGGCGGCGGGGATGGCGGTTTCGCCCTCGGGCACCACGGCCATGGCGACCACGTAGTCGCCCTCGCGCAGTTTGATACCGCGCACACCGATGGTGTTACGGCCCTGGGTGCGCATTTGGCTCTCTGCAAAGCGGATGCTCATACCGTTGTGGGTGACGATGATGACATCTTGCTCGCCGTTGGTGAGCACGGCGTTGACCAGGGAGTTGCCCTCCTCCAGATTGATGGCGATGATACCGGCCTTGCGATAGTTGACGAAGTCGTTGAGGGCGGTCTTCTTCACCGTGCCATCCTTGGTGGCGAATACCACGTTGCCGGAGCCCTCTGCGAAGGTGATATCCTTGCCGTCCTCGCTTACCTTACGCTCCAGGCGCAGGATGGCGGCAATGCGCTCCTCTTGCTGCATGTCGAGCAGGTTCTTGATGGAGCGGCCCTGGGCACTGCGCGCGGCCTCGTCAATCTCATACACGCGCTCCACGTACACACGACCGGTGTTGGTGAAGAACATGATGTAGTCATGGTTTTGCGCGGCGAAGAGGTGCTCCACGTAGTCGGAGGCATCCTTCTTGCTCTTGGTGGTGGCGGCTTTAATGCCCTTACCGCCGCGAGCCTGCAGGCGGTACTCATCTGAGTTGGTGCGCTTGATGTAGCCGCTGTGAGAGATGGTCACAATCATGGAGTCATTGGGGATGAGGTCCTCAATAGCCATATCGCCCTCGAAGGGTATGATGTGGGTCATACGCGGGGTGGCGTATTTCTCTTTGATGGTGCGCAGCTCATCCTTCACAATCCCCAGCACGCGGGCCTCGTTGGCGAGGATGTCCAGATAGTCCTCAATAATCTCAAGCAGCTTCTTGTACTCGTCGGAGATTTTGTCGTTCTCCAGCGCGGTGAGTTGGTAGAGGCGCAGATCCAGGATGGCGTTTACCTGGCGCTCTGTGAACACGTAGGAGTCCCCCTGAACGGAGGGCTGGCTGTGGATGAGGATACCGAGGCCACGCGCCAGCTCTACCGGGAAGCGGAAGGCCATGAGCTTGTTGCGGGCTTCCTCACGGTTGCGGGACTCGCGGATGATGCGGATGAACTCATCAAGGTTAGCCAGGGCGATGAGGTAGGCCTCCAACACCTCTGCGCGATCCTCTGCCTTGCGCAGCAGGTACTTAGTACGGCGTACCACAACCTCTCGGCGGTGCTCAACGTAGAAGTTGATGGCATCTTTCATGGTGAGCACCTTGGGGCGCCCCTCGTGAATAGCCAGCATGTTTACGGAGAAAGAGGTATCCATGCTGGTGAGTTTGTAGAGCTGGTTGATGACCACCTGCGGGCGGGCGTCTCGCTTGAGCTCAATTTCGATGTAGTCTGTCAGGTCGCGCATACCGGCAATGTCGGTAATCACCTTGTCGCGCACCAGCTCGGCAATGCGCTCTTGCAGCACGGCACGGTTCACACCGTAGGGAACATCAGAGATATGCAGGAACTCTCGGCCGTTCTCGTTGGTTACCACCTCAATCTTGCCGCGCATACGCACGCTGCCCTTACCGGTGCGGAAGTAGTTGTCTATACCCTTGTACCCAAGGATGTAGCCACCGGTGGGGAAATCCGGCCCCTTGATGTAGGCACGCAGAGCCTCGGAGGTGATGAGGGGGTTGTCGATGAAGGCGCAGATACCATCTACTACCTCGCCGAGGTTGTGCGGGGCCATGTTGGTGGCCATACCCACGGCAATACCCGTACCGCCGTTGACCAGCAGGTTGGGGAAGGCGGAGGGGAACACCACGGGCTCTGTAAGGCGGTTGTCGTAGTTGGGCTGGAAGTCTACGGTGTCTTTATCGAGGTCATCCATAAGGGCCACACCCAGGTGGCTGAGCTTGGCCTCGGTATAACGCATGGCGGCGGGGGGGTCACCCTCGGGTGTACCGAAGTTACCCTGACCTTGCACGAGGACATCTCGCATGTTCCAGGGCTGGGCCATGGTAACGAGCGTGCCATAGGCGGACTGGTCACCGTGGGGGTGGTAGTTACCGATGGTGTCACCCACGATTTTACCGCACTTGATGGTACCCTTGGAGGGCACTAGGCCGAGCTCATGCATGGCGTAGAGCACACGGCGCTGGGAGGGCTTGAGGCCGTCTCTGGCATCGGGCAGAGCGCGGGAGATGATAACGGACATGGAGTAGTCAAGGAAGCTGCGGGAGACCTCCTCTGCTACGTCTACCGGGCGAATTCTGTTTTCACTCATAATTCAGGAGAAAATGGTTAGGGGTTACACGTCCAGGTTACGTACGTTGAGGGCGTTGTCTTCGATAAAGCGGCGGCGGGGCTCCACAAGGTCACCCATAAGGATGGTGAACATCTTGTCTGCCTGCACGGCGTTGTCGTCGTCCAGGCGCACGCGCAGCAGCTCGCGCTTCTCGGGGTCCATGGTGGTGGCGTACAGGTCTTTGGCGTCCATTTCACCAAGACCCTTGAATCGGGTGATGGTGACGCTGCGACCGCCGATTTCGAGCACCTTGGCGAGGATGTCTCCCACAAAGTGAACGGGGGTGACGGTGTTGCGGGCATTCTCCACCAGCTCATACACGGGCTCATCATCGCTGAGGAGTCGAGCGGGCTCTATGCCCAGTTCCTCCAAGCGAGTGAGCACGCGGCTGATGGCCTTGGCCTCGTGCAGCTCGTGCAGCAGGGCGCGGCGGCTGGGGCCCTCTCTCACCGGCAGCGGGTTGGCTGCCAGCTCCTCCTCCGTGGGTTCGCCGAAGAGGAAGAGGTCTCGGTTCTCGTCGGAGAAGACGGAGAGCTCCTCCATGTTGCGGAAGTAGACCACCTCTTCATCATTACCGCAGCGCACTTTGACCAGGTACTGCGGGAAGGCACCGTCCTCTGCACGGTGGCGCAGCAGGTCTTTGAAGTCGCCGCCGTGCTGGGCCACGCTGCCCTCATACTTCTGCAGGTTGATGAGGGTCTCGAGAATGGCCATAAGGGAGTCTGCATCAAACTCCTTGCTCTTGTCGGGCGTGCGCAGGGTGACATCGCCCGCGCCCAGGGAAATGAGCTTGCGGTTGAGGGATACCTCGTCCTGCACATACTGCTCCACCTTGCGGTGAATCACGCGGTACAAGGGGGGCTGGGCAATGTACAGGTAGCCGGCACGCACCAGCTGCGGCATGTGGCGGCAGAAGAGCGTGAGCAACAGGGTGCAGATGTGGGAGCCGTCCACGTCGGCATCGGCCATGAGGATGATTTTGTGGTAGCGCACCTTGTTGATGTCGAAAGAGCCCTCCCCTTCCCCATCACCAATACCGGCACCAATGGCGGTGATGATGTTCTGGATGGTCTCGCTGCCCAGCGCTTTATCAAGGCGGGCTTTCTCCACGTTGAGGATTTTACCGCGCAGGGGCAGAATAGCCTGGGTGCGGCGGTCGCGGCCCATCTTGGCGGAGCCGCCTGCGGAGTCACCCTCCACAATGAAGAGCTCGCTGAGTTTCGGGTCGCGGCAAGAGCAGTCTGCCAGCTTACCGGGCAAGCCACCGCCCACGGTCATGGCGCTCTTGCGCACGCTTTCGCGGGCCTTGCGGGCAGCCTCGCGGGCGCGGGAGGCGATGAGGCAGCGGTCGATGATGGTGCGGGCAATCTGGGGATTCTCCTCAAAGTATTCCTTGAGCTCCTCATACACCACGCTGCTCACAACGCCCTCAATCTCCGTGTTCACGAGCTTGTCCTTGGTTTGTGAGGAGAAGCGCGGATTGGGCATCTTGACGGAGATAACGGCCACCAAGCCCTCGCGCACGTCGTCGCCGTTGAGGCTGGGGTCTTTATCCTTGAGCAGGTTGTTGCTCTTGGCGTAGTTGTTGATGGCGCGGGTGAGCGAGCTGCGGAAACCGGAGAGATGCGTGCCGCCGTCCGCGTTGAAGATGGAGTTGGCGTAGCACTGTATCTGGTAGCGGTCGCTGTCGTTGTACTGCATCACCACGTCCACAATCACGTCGTCCTCCATGGTTTTGCCGTCGTACTCCACTTCAATGTGGCGCACGCCGCTCATGGCGATGGGCTCTGCGGTGATAAGGGTTTTGTTCTCGCCGAGCTGTTTCACGAACTCGCGGATACCGTCTGCATAGTAGAAGGTCTCTGTGCGCTCTTGACCGCTGCGTTCATCCACCAGCTCAATAACAAGACCGGGGTTGAGGAAAGCGAGCTCACGCAGGCGGCGGCCCAGGAGGTCGAACTTGAACTCTGTGGTGTCGGTAAAGATGGTGGGGTCCGGCAGGAAGGTGATGGCCGTGCCGGTTTGAGTCTCGGGGCAGGTACCCACCACGTGCAGTTTCTCGGTGGTCTTACCGCGCTCGAAGGTGATGACATGGCGCTTGCCGTCGCGGCGCACCTCTGCCTTGAAGAAGTCTGAGAGAGCATTCACGCACTTGGCACCCACACCGTGCAAACCGCCGGAGTACTTGTAGGCACCTTGCCCGAACTTACCGCCGGCGTGCAGGTTGGTGAGCACCAACTCCACAGCGGGTATGCCGAACTTGGGGTGAATGTCCACCGGGATACCACGGCCGTTGTCGATAACGGAGATGGTGCCACCCTCGTGAATCTGAATAATAATCTTGGTGCAATAGCCTGCCAAGTGCTCGTCGATGGAGTTGTCAAGCACCTCAAACACGCAGTGGTGCAGGCCGCGTTCATCAGGATCGCCTATGTACATGCCCGGGCGCTTACGGACGGCCTCCAGGCCCTCCAGCTTGTCGATTTGCGCCGCGCCGTACTCTTGCTGTGCCCCGGTGGAGACTACCGTCTCGGTGTCCTCTGGGGCCGTGGTGTTATCTGTCATACGGCAGCCATTATACGCGCGTATACGCGCGCGCGTCAATATTTATATACGTCATGATGAAAATTAAGAATGGGTGTTTACGGATGAGTCTATTTCGCTCTTCGTATTTCGCACTTCGTACTTCAGCTCATCTTTTACGGGCGAGGCGAAGGAGGGCATCATAGGCGCGGGGGACACCGAGGGCAGCGGCTTTGCGGTACCACCAAGCGGCAAGCTCGGGGCTTTTGGGGGCACCGTTGCCGTTTTCAAAGCACTCACCCAAGCGCAGGGTGGCGCCGGAGTGCCCCATGCGGGCAGCCTGTTCAAAGCAACTGACCCCGCCGGAGGGGTCTCTCGGGCAGCCAATGCCCTTGAGGTAGCATTTACCGAGCTGGTAGAGGGCATCGGCATCCCCGGCGCGGGCAGCAATGTCAAAGAGCTGCACGGCGCGCTCATAGTTGCGGGGGCCGCCACGGCCACGCATGAGGCGCTTTGCCAGGTGCATGCAGGCGTTTGGGTCTCCCGCCGCAGCCAATGTCTCTACATCGTCACTCATTGCAAGAGGCTCGGCAAGGATTTAATGTAGGCTGTAATACCGTTGAGCACCATTTGCACGGCTATCATGACCAACACTGTACCCATGAGTCGGGTGAGGGCTACGGTGCCTTTCTCGCCCAAGCAATCGAGCAGTTTGCCGGAGAAAAAGAGCAACAGAGAGGCCGCTGCCCATGCCAGCAACATGGCCAGTATACCCTCTGTAACCAAGTTATTATTGGCAGACATAGCAGCCTGCATCATGATAAGGGAGATAACGGCCGGGCCCACGATAAGAGGCATGGCCACGGGCACGATAAAGGGCTCTGCCTCTGCGGGGTGGGCCTGCGGATCATGCGAGGCGACAGAGGGGAACACCATACCCACCGCGATAAGGAAGAGCATGATACCACCCGTGAGGTTCAGGGACCCGCTGCTCAGGCCCAGCCACCCCAGAATCTCTTCCCCTAAAAAGAAGAACAAAAAGAGCAACACCAACACGATGAGCATTTCTCTGAGCAAAATGGAGAAACGCCGCCCGGGCTCAACATTCTGCAACAGACCTTGCACCAAAGGCGCATTGCCGGGGGGATCCATTACCAAAAACAATGCACTTGCCGTTGCGATGATGTATGACCAGTCCATAACAGTAATGTGTTAAAATTCTTTACGTGAAAAGATGAGGGCGGAAACCAGCAGGTGCAGCAGCATGTAGCCCACGGCGATAAGCGCCAAAGAGCCCAACATTCCACCACTCAGACTAACACCGGCAGAGGTGGTATCTGCCACGTTGAAGATGCTGAAGTCGGGCAGTATGACGGTGGCAACCTGCTCCGCCAGGCGCATGCCCGGCCCCGTGCCGTCCGCCCCCAGCCCGGCGTTAATGCCGGCAAATAATTGGTGGCGGAACATACCCAAAAAGTACGCACCCAAGCCAAACACCATGCTCACAATGGTGCCGCTGGTAAAGGTGGAGAACAGCAGGGTGAGGCTTGTGAGCACGCCGTAGCCCAAGAACATGGCTACAATGCCCCGTTGCATGTTCCAAGAGTTGCCGGCATCCGCAATCTGGGTTAAATAGGGTTGCATTTGCTCTGCCGTGGCCCCCTGCTTCGTCAAAAGCTCCGTCAACTCGGTGCTCAAGGTTGCCTCCCGCAGGTGGAGGATAAGCACCAGCATGCCGTCCATTAACAACACCATGGCAAGCAAGATACCCCACACACCCAACAGTTTACCCAGCAGGTACTCAAAGCGGGGCACGGGCTTGCACAAGATGGTGTACAAAATGCGGTCCTCGGCATCCCGCGGTATGAGCAGTGCCGTAGCACCCACACAAAAGATAAGCCCAAACATTTGCATGCACCCCAGGGCTACATCTTTAATGAGCTGCAGCTGATTGAGCCCGCGGGTCTCTGTGCCTAAATGCCCGTGATACGGCAAAAATTGCAGCGCGAGGAACCCCACACCAAACACCGCAAGCACCCAAAACAAGCGCATGCGTATCAACTGGGTAAAGGTTACGCCGGCCAACGCGGCCACCCGCGCCGGCATGCACGCCAAGCTGCGCAACCCCTCCCTCATGGGTGCCTACGGTTTCAAGGTGTTACTGACGGCGGGCTTGCTCGCCGGCCTCGATGAGTTTCCAGAAGGAACGGGAGTTGCCCAGTTTCTGGTCCTCGGACCCGCTGCCCATGCCGGAGCGGAACAAGAAGTCCTTGAGGGAATCTGCGTGCAACACGCGCTGCACCACAACGGCTCCGTCCTCCATGGTGAAGTAAATGCGGTAGTCTCTGGAGCGGTAACGAAAAATCTTTTTGCCGTCTCGCTCTACCACGCCAAAGCTGGGATCCTCTTTCTCGCCATCCAAGAAGGCTTGGTCTACCTTAAACCCGGAGATAAGCTCAAGCTGCTCCAAGGTGGGGATAGCGGAAACCTCGCTCGCACTGATTTCATTAAATACGATTTGATGCATCGCCTTTGAGTGTACTCTATCCCCTCCCCCATGGCAAGCCTAAATTTCTACCATGGCATTTTTATAAGACTATTTCAGATTTATCGGCTATAACGCATCGGTTTTTCAGCGTTTCTGAGAAACGAATACAGCATCATGCCCCCCTCGCGTAATGCTGCTTATCTCATTTTGAATGAGGTATGCTGTATTCTTCTTAATAAAAATAGACCTCGCTAGGATAGATTACGCTTAGCTTACATCAAGTCGCGTCTTTACATTAATATTCTAACCGAAACCACAAGTGTGAGCTTGATTTTTCAATGTCAACATGATAATCTCTTTTCTGGGAAAATACGTATTGATATGCCGGAAGACCAGAATATAGAGTGGAAATTAACTTGGAAGGACGAATACCTCAAGTGGATTTGCGGTTTTGCAAATGCTCAGGGTGGGCGTATCTATATTGGAGTAGATGATAACGGTAATGTTGTCGGTGTAGGAGATTACAAACGGCTTATGGAAGACATCCCAAACAAAGTTCAAATGTATTTGGGGATTGTTGTCGATGTGAACTTATTAGAGGATTATGAATCATTTTACATAGAAATCAACGTGCCTCCTTCATCTTACGCTGTTAATTATAAAGGTGAATACCATTATCGAAGCGGCAGCACCAAACAACAGTTAAAAGGTGAGGCTCTCACGGATTTTTTACTCCGAAAAACCGGGCGTCAATTTAGGTGGGATGCAGTACCGGAACCGGATTATACAGTGGAAAAACTTGATTTTGAAAGTTTCTCAATATTCAGAAGAGAAGCAAAACATAGTGGTAGAATAACGGAATCCGATTTGATGGTTGACAATGCGGAACTACTTTCACGTCTTGGATTAATGACCAAAGGCGAGCTCAAACGTGCAGCTGTTTTGTTATTTTATCGACATCCCGAGGAAATTGTCTCCGGCTGCTATGTAAAAATAGGAAAATTCGGGAAAGGTTCAGATCTCATTCACCACGAAGAGATACGTGGCTCGCTCTTTGTGATGGCGGAGCGTATTATGGAGGTTCTTTATCTCAAATACCTGACAGCAACCATAAGCTATGACGGCAATACACGTGTAGAGCGTTACCCCTACCCACCGGAGGCTATCCGTGAAACCATTTATAATGCACTCATTCATTGTGATTGGTCAGCCGGGTATCCTATTCAAATCAGAATTGATGAAAATAGTCTCCGTATTACAAATGTGGGCAAATTACCATATGGTTGGACACAAGAAACCCTAACATCGTATCATCATTCTAAACCATTCAATCCGGATATTGCACGAGTGTTTTTCCGCGCGGGTTGGGTTGAAACGTGGGGTAGAGGCATAAAAAAAGTTTGCGAAGCATGCGAGGCATACGGAACCCCTCTTCCTACCTATTCCATATTGGGAGAAGATGTCACAGTTGTTTTCGAGGCTCCCTTACAACCTACCGAAGTAACAGAAATTATAGAGGAGCCGGTATCCTCCTCTTTTAGCCTTACAGAGCAAAAAGTTATTAAGGAACTTAAAAAGAATCCTAATCTTACTCAGATAGAATTAGCAACTATACTTCATGTTAGCAAAACAACTATTCAAAAAATTATAAAAACGCTCATTAGTAAAGGCATTCTCAAACGGACTGGCTCTCGAAAAAAAGGCATGTGGTTTTTTACTGAATAGTGATACGGAACTAAATAGCTATTTATTTTAAAGTGAGCTTTAAAGTGAGCTTTAAAGTGAGCTTTAAAGTGAGCTTTAAGTGCATTTATTAGGAACTGTTACTCTCTCATTGTTAATTAGGTCAGTAATCAGCATAATTATTTATCTTTATTAGGTGGAATTAAAAGTGAGCTTTAAAGTGAGCTTTAAAGTGAGCTTTAAAGTGAGCTTTAAATTTACATTAATTTCGGATTCTTCAACCTCTTCCATCAGCGTATAAGTCAGTATTGAGATATACCTTCGTATTTATTATACAGAGAGTTTTTCGGTAGCATGAATCCTCCCCTATTAACAAGGAGCGCTTTTGGGAAATGTTGAGGAGCAAATGCAAACGGAATAAACCTGTGACAAACCTGTGTGATAAACCTGTGATATAATATAAGCGGAATATAAGCGGGAAATCTGCAACAGTTTCGCCCCCGCGCGATTCATTACCGTTCGGGGGCTCTGCTTTTTACGAGAATCGGCATCTCATTTTGAAGGAGGTACTCCCAAATCATTCAATAGTACGCGTGGGTATAATTAAAAAATAAAAACTAAATTTGGGTTTGTGGTTGCATAAATCGTTGATTTGTAGTATAATAAGTGTGCAAAAAAACAACAACAAAACACTCATTATGCAACCACACGACCAGTTTGCCAGAATTT
>JAFQEF010000046.1 GCA_017399165.1 Akkermansia sp. | reverse complement strand
CGGGGTTCTATTTGTATTTCGTTGGTCAGCAGGCGCTCACGCGCCTGCCTATTGGCTACCGCCCCTGAACGGGGCTCATCAATTCGTCTCGCTAAATAAAATGACGCCCCGCAGAGCGGGGCTTACAAAATTCCGCTCGCCCGCAGGGTATCCCCTACAAATTACCATTTATCGAGTTTTTAGAGATGCCCACTTTGTACTTTTCTACAGTTTTTTCATCAGCTCGCGAACCTCGGGCGGCAATGCATCACCCAGTTTATTAATAGGGTACCGTGTTACAGTATCCCCGTGATGTACCGCCACGGTAAAGTATTTTTGATTCATCGTGACGCTGACATACCCGGTATCCGTTTGGTAATACACCCGTATTTGCTCCGAGTAGAGGGGAGTGCCCTCCAGGGCATATATCTGCAGCATTTTCTCGCGAAGGATTTGGTAATCCGGTACCGCTTGCGACAACTCATACGCCACGGCATCCATGAGAGGATTCACTTTTGTGCTGATATCAGCGTGCTGAGTGTTTGGCTCAATCTTCCCTACAATAACCGGATGCGGTCGCTCCGCTACATACACCGGCACATTGCCGGTATCAGCCCCCCTCCAAACCGTGATATGCAAAGGTACACCGGCTTGCGCGCCATTCACTGCCAAAAATAAATCAAAAGGAGCATTCAAAGGGGCCCCGTTAACACGCAATAGTATTTCTCCCTCTTGTATACCGACTTTTTCGGCAGGACTCCCCGGGGAGACTCGTTTCACCTTTACCCCGTACGGTCTCCTTATCGACTCATTTTGCAGAGTTTGTTTCTCTTCCGGCGTTAGCAGTGCCACCTCCAAACCTATATAGAGGTTCGATTCTAATAGGCATTTTTGTGCAACAGGGCAAAATCCGCCATCGGTATTACTACCGTTTAAAGCGCTCCCCACAAAAAGCATCAACAATATTCTTAATAGATGTTTCATAAGTCAACGGAATAAATTTCCACATTTAAGCCACCGGGGCACATCACGCTGCGTCTTTTCCCTCTGTTACTCACAAAATAGTGCTGTGGCAAGGGATAATAATAGCCTTCGCCCCCGGGCATGCTTTGCAAATCGGACCATACAGAGGAGCCTCGTATGGTTACAGCCACAACCGGTTTTACCGTGTTATTCTGCATTTGATTCATAGGAGCCGGATTACTCGGCAGCTGCCACCACAATATCCCCAGCACAAACACCAACACTGCTGCCACCTTACTCATACGTCTTACATACCGGAGACGCGCAATTCTGCGTTCTTCTGCAGACAACGCCACAGCCAAGCGTGCCTGCATAGTTTTGCTCATTTCTCTGCGTTCGGCGTGCGCTGCCTTGTATAGTAGGCTTTCCACTTCTGCGAAACTGAATGTCTCTTTTTTCATATCTGTTTCATCATTTGTAATCTTATTTGCTCTATACCTTTATGATAACGAAAGCGAACCGCAGCTTCTGTAATATCTAATTGTTCTGCTATTTGGGCGTATGTCAGTTCTCCCCATATTTTCAGTCGCACAACTTCGGCCAGATTATTCGGCAAATGTTGCATTAACATTGTTGCTTGCACGTGAGCGTCTTCCGGTTCAAAATTAAGAGGCTCATCGCATCGACTTTCTTCATATTGTTTCTCTGCCTTGGTGCGTTTAGATATTTTCATTTTTTCATCTATGGCAGTATTACGCAAAGATATCAACGTGTACGGTAATAAGCCTTCTTTACTTACGTGTCCGGCACTATAAGCACGCATTACTTTTCTTGATACATCCGTCAACAGCATCTCAGCATCACCTTTATTATCCATTTGCAATCGGACATAGGACAACAGCTGAGCTGCATGCGTAAGTATCCACTCACGGCATTCTTGCTCAAGTTTTATTTCGCTGTTTCCTATCAATCTTTTTAACATACACCTATCATTTGTATTAACTCCCGTTTAGCGGTGCTTCTGCTGTAGATTTAAAAAAAAATTACATTTTTGCGTGTAAAAAGCAACCTTTTTTTGCTTTTTTTCGTTTTTTTACACAAAATTGGAGTGAGCATATATAGATGCTCTCATTTTATGTATGCACCAACACTTAAAATATCATTCCGACCTCTCTTTCCTTTCCTCGGCCGCTTTCCCTCTGCGGAGCAAAAAAATGCCCTTTTTTTTAGCAATTTTTTTAAATTTTGATTTTTTTACAGCAGTTCCTCCCCTGAGTAGAGTTAATAATGTAGAAAGATACATTTTTTCAATCAAAAGCAACCATCAAACATAACTCTGTCATATCATAAACACCACACCTCATTATAAAAAGTTTTTTACAAGCACTGCTCTTCCAATGAAATCGGCTTTACAAATTCACTACCCCGGTCAGCTTCTCGCTTCCGGAGCCGCTAATCATAGTAAAAATCCCCCGACAAATGGAGAATCATTCCAATTCAATGAAAAATTTACCATACCATCAGAAGTATACGCTTTACTCCGCGTTAGTTATCGGGTAGAAGACTGGGGCTACGTTGAATTAAACGGAGGTCGCATTATTGATCTGACCTACGCCAAGGAAGGCAGTAGTGGCTCGTATGGAGGGCACACCGAATGGGGAGATTTGTTGGCTCAATGAGAAAATTTTGCCTATTGAGCAGCTAAATGAGAAAAAAAGACTCTCCATTCCTGTTTTTTTTGTATTTTTTTCACTTTTTTTCACTTTTTTTCGCGTTTTTCAGCAAATTTGCAGTGAACATGTATAGAAACACACATCTATTCAGACCAAACATCAAATCAAAAAAAACAACCATCACACCATTATGAGCACCACACCGGCCTACAAAAAAGCAGTCAGCGTACCCCAAACGGCAACCGCTGATACCACGCTCTCCAATGCCGGTAGCATTATCGCTTCCCTTGCAAAGAATCATAATCAAGCCCCACCCACCTACGAAACAGCAATCAACGGCTCGTTGTCTTTCAGCATTCCGTTAGGAACCTCAGCTGAAGCACCCGAGGAGACTTTCTCCATCCCCGCCATGGTGGATATTTCTTACAAAGTAGAAGATTGGGGATACGTAAGCATCGATGATTTACCTGACACATTCATTGACCTTACCGCCGTCAAAGATGCCCCGGGTATTTACGGTGGACACCAGGTGTGGGAGAACAGAAAAAACACCATTCTTTTTACCGGGGCTCATATCATCAACTACCATTATGAAAATATCAGCATGCCGGACCCAAACCAAAATCAAATTATCTGTGAAATATCGGCTACGGTCACTCTCATGGAACCCGGCGGCAACAAGGACAAAACGCCGTGTGCCTGTTCGGCATCCACATGCAGTGTAGAGGGTGGCTTGGCCGTAGTGGCCGCGGCTGACAGCGAGTCCGTAGCCGCCGGCTATGCTACATCCTCTGCCGGTACGGCTGTGGCACAGTTGATAACGGAGGACAGTATGGTGTGGAGCTGCAACATGGGCGTGCTGCGTGGGTTTGGTACCATGCTCAGCGGCAAGGTGCAGCTGGAGAGCAAAGAACTGTCAGCCGAACCGGCAACACCCGCCGCGCTTAAGTTTAATCACCCCATGGCCGCGCGGCTTGTGCTTCCACAGGGCGGTATTACCCCTTGTTGCCGCATGGAGATTGAGCAGGGGCACCGCGTGATTGCCCTGCGCTATTATGAAAACGGCAGCATTCGCCCCATTGGAGTGGATGTTGCGGGCGGGGGCATGGCTACCCTCAATTGCGATGCCGACGGTACCCCTGTTTCCCTGCGCTGGCAAGACTCCACCGGGGCGGCTTGGATCTTCTCTGCCACCACGGGCGAGCTACTCTCTTACACCGGGCCGGAGCTCGTTACCATCAACGCTACGGATATTGCCGCACATTTGGTTATCAACCGCGCTACAGAGGATGACTCCCTGCGCCAAATTTTCAGCACGTGGGATGGCTTGTTGAATGTAGAAAACATCACCGCCACGGGCTACCGCATTGCCTTGTATTCCCCCGCCCAAGTAGGCGGAACGGATGCCGGGGGCTTTTACACCGTGCTTGAGGGGGCGCTGCCGTTCAAGAGCTTTGACATTGCCTACTCTGCGGACGGAGGGCTGAGCATTACGGAGCACGCCCCGCTGCGTCAGGATTACGTGTGCACCTGGCAACAGGAGCCGGGCGGCGGGTGGGCTCTTACTCGCGGCTCTGTTGCCGGGGAGCAAATCACCACCACCAAGGTGCGCACGCAGTTAGAGCCCCCGCAGTACGGCAGTTTTGATGTGTGGCAGTTGGTCACCACCGTTTCCAAAAACGGCGTAGCGGCCTCCTGCGAGTGTGAGATTTTTCAAAGCACCCCGGCGGGCAACTTGTTACTCACGCGGGTGGAGGGCTTCGGCTCTGAGTCGGCACGCACGACGACCTATGAATATGACGGTGCGGGCAATGTGGTGCGCACTACAGATGCCTCGGGGCTTACCGAGGAGCATTGGTATGACTCCACAGGCCGCATCGTCAAATCTTTTACCCCTTGGCGCGCGGGTGATTATACATTGATTACCGATTACTCTTACGTCAATACATCCGCCACACGCTACAGCGATGAGCTTGCCACCGTTACCCGCAAACTGCGTAAAGTGGGCACAAGCACCATGCTGCCCCTCAGCACGGAGTCTCACACCTACACCACCGCCAACGGCGTGAAACGTGAGGAGGTGCGCACCACCGCCGCAGGCTCCGCCCACACGCAGCTGCGTATCACCGAGACTTGGACTCAGGATGCCCCCACCCCGCTTTGCCGTGGCCGTATCAAAATGCGCCAAGGTATAGATGGAGTGCAGCAATGCTATGAATATGCAGCCACCACACAGCACGGGGCTCTTTATACCGTTACGCAGGAATCCCGCGTAAACGGTGCAGCCCTGCCGGGGCTCTCCCGCCGCACAGTCAGCTATATCAACGCCGCCGGCAATACCGTGAGGGAGGAGGAGTTTGCCCTGCTCTCCACCGGCTCTTGGGTGTTGATCGATGGCGCCACTCACTCTTACAATGTGTTCAATCAACGCGTGGGTACCCTGCGTGACAACGGGCACAGCTCCTCCCGAGACCTCACTTGCACGGGTGACCTGCTGTGGGAGGTGGATGAGGACGGGGTGCGCACGGACTACGCTTACGACTCCGCCCGCACGCTTACGGAGGTATCCCGTGCAGAGGTGCTCTACAACGGCACACAGATTACGCCCGAAACCATTACGGAGTTTGCCCGCGATGCCGCCGGGCGCATCACCACCGTTACCACCCATACCGGTGCCATGTGTACCACGCGCTCCACGGTGTATGACCTTGCAGGGCGTGAAATTGCCTCCACAGATGAGCTGGGCCGCACCACTACAACCGCTTACAGTGCAGATGGACTCACCACCACAGTAACCACCCCCGCAGGGGCCACGCTTATCACCACCACCCACCCGGATGGCTCCACTGCCCACCTGCACGGCACCGGACAACGTGAACTGTACTATGTGTATGACCTCAACGGCGATAACCTGCGAGAAACCGTAAAACTTGCGGACGCTACCACAGTGCTCTCCCAAACCATTACCAATGGCTTTGATCAAACGTTGGTGCAGGCGCAGGCATCTGCAGCGGGCTTCATCTACCAACGCGCAGAGTTCAATACCCTCGGGCAACTCACCAAGTCTTATGCAGACAGCGGGTGGAACACGCCCTCCACCACCCCCACGCTGTACGAGTATGATGCCTTCGGCAATGTCTCCAAACAAACGCTCGCACTGGCGGATTCCCCCACGCCGCAAAACTCACCCGTGCAGCTTACCGCCTATGCTACAGAGCTGATGGAGGACGGCGTGTACCAAGTCACCACCCGCACGCGTTATAATGCAGAGGCTCAGCCCCTCACCACAGTGCAAAAACAGCTTATCTCCCGCACTTCCCCCACGTTGGAGCAAAAATCTGTTATCACTAACGAAAGAGGCTTGACCTCCACCACCTACACGCTGTATACTGCACCTACGGTCAGAACCTCCTACAGCTCCATCCCCACCTCTACCATTACCGCCTGTGCCGTAGTGGCAGATGGTTTCACCCTCTCTCAAACGGACCACGCAGGTGTTACCACCACCGCCACCCGCACTTACACCGCTACGGGCATGGTGCTGGTGCAGACGGATGGGCGCGGCAATGCCACCACCACGCATACGGATGTTGCGGGGCGCACCACCGCCGTAACGGATGCCGCAGGCAACACCACCACCACGGCTTATCATGCCCATTTTGACCAACCCGCCATGGTGACGGATGCCCTCGGCAACACGGCTTGCTATCAATATGACATCCGCGGGCGCAAAACGGCAGAGTGGGGCACGGCTATTCAACCCGTTTGCTATGGCTATGACTCCGCAGACCGCTTGACTTCCCTCACCACCTTCCGAGCCGGTACGGAGATTATTTCCG
>JAFQEF010000045.1 GCA_017399165.1 Akkermansia sp. | reverse complement strand
TTAGGCGATATAAGAAGCTCACAAACGAAAAATTATCCGTAAAGAACATGCAATTCGCTTGTGCTGTGGATGTTGAATACATGAAAAAGATTTTTGAAGCCGTATTTTCTGTATGACACGTCGCCCAATGCGTTTGCCCTGGCAATTTCCTGCTTGAAATATGGGGAAAATATGGTAGACTGGCATAGTACATACGACGCGTTAGATATGAACAAGAAAATAACCCCTTACATTTATGGCGTGACAGCGGCTGCGGTAACCATTGCAACAGCCGGCATTGTATCCGTTGCCATACTACCCGCCGGGCATGAGGCGAACATACCCGTACCGGTTGACCGTGAAGCAGCAAAAGAGATGGCCAACGTGGTATTGGAGCAAAAGTGTGCTGCCTGCCACGGCGAGAATGCCGACTACAACGGCTTTATCAACTTCCTGGCATTCGGCAAACTGCGCCGAGATGTGGAGGGAGCCCGACGCGCCTTCACCCTGGAGCAGGATGACAACATGCGCCGCGAGTTGGTGAACATGGCAAAGATGGACTATGTGCTGCGCACCCGCCGCATGCCCCCCACCGCCTACACTATCATGCACCCGGCCTCTAAGCTCACCATGAATGACGTCAAGATTATGCGTCATTACTATGACGAGGAGCTCATTGACAAAGCAGCCTTTGCCCCCATTGTGCCGGCGGAAAAGACGACAGATGCCCTTGAACAGACCAAAATTTTGCTGGGGCACATGCTGTACTTCAGCCCCGCTCTTTCCACCACCAATGAGGTATCTTGCGCCAGCTGCCACGATTTAACAAAAGGCGGCACAGACAACCTTGCTAAGTCTGAGGGTGTGCCGGGAGCAGATGGCAAGCCGCAGTTGGGAGGCGTGAACGCCCCCACCGTCTTCAATGCCGAGACCCACATTCGCCAGTTCTGGGATGGCCGCGCTAAAGACTTGCAGGAGCAGGCAGGTGGCCCTCCCCTCAACCCCGTGGAAATGGGCTACAGCAAGCCCGAGGATTGGAACGCCATTGCCGATAAACTGGCTGCAGATGAGCGTTTCCGCATTCTCTTTGACAAGGTATATGGCAGCAAAGGCATAACCGCAGAAACCATTACCGATGCCATTGCCGCCTTTGAGCGCACCTTGGTAACACCCTACTCTGCGTTCGACCTTTACCGCGTGGGTGATAAGGAAGCCCTGACAGAGGCACAAATTGCCGGCATGGAGGCCTTTAAGCAATACGGCTGTTATACCTGCCACACCGGTGCCACCTTGGGCGGACAAAGCTTTGAGTATATTAACACGGATGCCCCCCTGCGTGCCCATGCAGAGGGCTACCAAGAGGGAGCCTACGGATTGAAGGACTTCACCAAGAAAGAGGAGCACAACGATATGTTTCGCGTGCCCTCATTGCGCAACGTAGCCCTCACGGCACCGTACTTCCATACCGGCACGGTAACAGAGCTTAAGGATGCCGTACGCATTATGTTTGAATGCCAAACATCCCTTTCTCCCTCCGAATCCACCATTGAAAATGTTACGGAGTTCCTGAAAGCACAGACCGGCCGCTACAACGGCAAGCCCCTTAATGAGCTGACTCCGGCAGATGTTGCCCCGCGCTATATTAAGGCCACCAACATGGTAGTGGCTGCCAAGAAAAAAGCCGAAGATGAAGCCCGCGCTAAGGCAGAGGCAGAGGCTCGCGCTAAGGCAGAGGCAGAGGCTCGCGCCAAGGCTGAGGCAGAGGCCCGCGCCAAGGCTGAGGCAGAGGCCCGCGCCAAGGCTGAGGCAGAGGCCGCACGCCTGAAAGCAGAGGCAGAGGCCCGCGCCAAGGCTGAGGCAGAAGCCCGAGCCAAGGCTGAAGCAGAGGCTCGCGCCAAGGCTGAAGCAGAGGCTCGCGCCAAGGCTGAAGCAGAGGCCCGCGCCAAAGCTGAAGCAGAGGCCCGAGCCAAAGCAGAGGCAGAGGCCGCTCGCCTGAAAGCAGAAGCGGAGGCTCGCGCCAAGGCGGAGGCTGAGGCCCTTGCCGCATGGGAGGCTGCGCAACAGCAGCAAACCTCAACTCTGCCCACCCAAAATGCAGCCCCCCTTGGTGAGCGCACCGT
Source organism: Akkermansia sp. (assembly GCA_017399165.1). Taxonomy (GTDB): domain Bacteria; phylum Verrucomicrobiota; class Verrucomicrobiia; order Verrucomicrobiales; family Akkermansiaceae; genus Akkermansia. Next base: position 19,657 of record JAFQEF010000045.1, on the reverse strand, counting down.
CATCGAATCCCCCACGGAGCAAGCCCCTGTAGAAAGCCCGATAGAAATCATTACGCAACCCGCAAACTGATGCGTTTTTCCGTATTAGCCAGCAGCAGCAAAGGTAATGCCACCGTGATATGCGGTGGCAACACCCGGCTGTTGGTGGACACCGGCATCAGCGCATTACGCATTCGCAAAGGGCTCTCGGAATGCGGGCTGAGCATAAAGCAAATACAGGCTGTTTTATTTACCCACGAGCACACGGACCACGTGTGCGGTTTAGGCCAACTAGCTAAAAAGGAGCCACTTAGCATATACTGCACACGTTACATGGGGCAAGAGCTGCGCCCCATTGCAGAAAATGCCGTTTATACCTACATAGAGCCCGGCAGTGCGGTACAGATTGGGGATATCCGAGTTACCCCGTTTTCTGTAAGCCACGATGCTACAGACCCCGTAGGCTATCTTTTTGAATGCAACGGCAAAAAATTGGGTTATGTTACCGATACCGGAAAAGTACCCCGAGGCATGACAGAATTGCTGCAAGGGGTAGATGCCTTGTATTTGGAGTCAAACTACGACCCCGACATGCTGCGCAACTCGGGGCGCCCGTTTTACCTCATTGAGCGCATTGCAAGCAACTTCGGGCACTTATCCAACGAGCAGGCCTGCGAGTTTGTACGCAGCGTTGCCCACGGGGGCTTGCAGCATATTGTACTGGCTCACCTGAGCCAAGATTGCAATACCCCGCAAAAAGCTTTTAACTGCATGCAGCAAACTCTCCGAGAGCTGCAGCTACCAACCAACCTGCACTGCGCGCCTGCGGCGACAAGACTGCCGTGGATTCAAATCGCGTAGTATCAATCCCCACCTCATCACCGGATTCATTCAATATGAAAAAATCAACACTCATGATGATAGCAGCCATGACTGCAACAACACTAATGGGGCAAGATGCCAAGCAGATTGCCGACAACCTTACTGTACCCACCGAGCTTTGGGGCGGTGGCGACAGCAAGCTCTGCATACCCACAGTAAACGGTGCCACCGTAGAGCTGCTGGGTGCAGACTATGAGCAAATTATCCAAGCAGACGGCACCGTTCGCCCCGTTTTGAACGATACCCCCGTCAACGTCAATTTCAAGGTGACCAAAGACGGCAAAGAGGCTTTCAGTAAAGATTACGAGATTATCGTTAAAGTCGCCAACAAAACGACCCAGGGCAACCCCAAACCGCAGGTTATACCCTCCCTCCTGCAATGGCAGGGCGGCAAAGGCGAATACAAGCTCGGCGATAAAGTGACGGTTTCCTACTTCGGAGTGGATAAAGCCCGCGCCGATATCATTACAGAGGATTTGCGTGCCGTACTCGGCAAGGAGGTGGTAGTGATTGATTCTCTCGTAAAAGCCGACATCAGATTCCAGGTTCCGAATTTGAAGGAGAACACCCGCAAAGGAGAGCATTATCGATACAAAGCAGATGGTAACGGCGTTAAGATATCTGCCGCCTCCGCTCAAGGTCTTTTCTGGGGGTCTCGCACTCTGTTGCAGATGCTCAAACAAAACCCGGGCAGCCTGCCATACGGGGAGGCATACGATGTACCCCGCTACGAGGTGCGCGGCGTTCTGTTCGACATTGCCCGCACGCCCTACACCCTCAAAGATTTGCGGGATGTTGTCAACGCCATGGCATGGTACAAGATGAATGACCTGCACTTGGTCATTAACAATAACTACATCTTCTTGGAGGAATACGTAAAAGACGGTCACGACCCGCTTAAAGAAGCCTACACAGCCTTCCGTTTAGAAAGTGACATGGTGGGTGAAAACGGTCAAAAGCTGACCGCCGAGGACGTTTGGTTCACCAAGAAAGAGTTCCGCGAGCTCATTGACTACGCCAAGCTGCGTGGTGTGAACATTGTGCCGGAGTTCGACACCCCCGGTCACGCGCTCTCTTTCACCAAGGTGCGCCCGGACTTGATTTACCAAGGCCCCATGAACCACCCCGGCAGACGCTCCGACCACATAGATGCCGGCAACCCCGAGACACTCAAGTTTGTAGGCAAAGTGTTGGATGAATACCTGCTGCCCAATGCAGCATTCGGTGATAAGCCCGTGTTGGATGGCTGCGTTATCCACGTGGGTGCAGATGAGTTCTATGGCGAGGCAGAGGTATACCGTCAATTTGCGGATGGCCTGCTCAAGCATGTTAAGAGCAGAGGCTTCACCCCGCGCATTTGGGGCAGCCTTACCCACAAACCCGGCAAAACCAAGGTGGAGTCCGAGGGCGTGCAAATGAACCTGTGGAGTGCCCATTGGCAAGACCCCATTGAGGCCATGAATGATGGGTTCAAACTCATCAACACCAATGATGGGCACCTCTATATTGTGCCGTTTGCCAATTATTACCGCATGGATAAAAACCACAAGTGGGTGTACAATAATTGGCGCCCCAACTATGTGGGCAAATCCCATATCCCCGCCGGGCACCCCAACCTCATTGGTGCAACCTTTGCTATTTGGAACGACATGACCGACCTTAAGCACTCCGGCTACGGCATGTATGATATTTGGGATGTATTCCGCGGCTCGGCAGATGTACTCAGCCAGCGCATGTGGGGCACGGAGCATAACCCGAACACCTTTGAAAACCACCGTAAACTGGTCCAAAAGATCGGCGAGGCTCCCAACATTAACCCGCTTTACCTGCGTGCAGGTGACAAACCCGTGGTGGTAGCCCCCACCACCCTGCCCATGCAGCTTCAGGAACCCGCAGCCGGGCCGAACTATCACCTCACCGCAGAGATTGAGCTCACCGAAGCCCCCGAGGGGGTAGAGCAAGTACTGCTCAGCGGGCCGGAGGGTAAGCTCTATGCCACCATGAAAGACGGCACCGTTGGGTTTGTGCGTAACGACTCTATGTGCTTCTCCTTTGGCGGTAAGCTGCCTGTGGGGCAAAAGGTCAAGCTGGAGCTCATCGGCAAGCCGCAAGCTACGCAATTGCTGGTAAACGGCAAAGAAATCGGCACCCTCACCCTCATGAACTACAGGGACCGCGAGGACGGCTGGAAGAACCGCACCAAGGGGCTGCGCTCCACCTTCATTCTGCCCTTGCAGACCTTGGGTGAATCCTTCAAGGGTAAGGTACACAGCCTCAAGGTTGAGTTTGCAGCCCCCACCCCCGCCCCCCAAAAGTAATGGACGCACAGCAAGAATACGAGCTCGGGGCGGCTGCCTTTAAAGCCGGGGATGCCGCAACAGGCGCAGAGCACCTGCGCCGTGCAGCCTTTGCCGGCCATGCGGAGGCTCAAAATCAACTCGCACGCGTCTACTTTGCCCAAGTCAAAACTCGCACAGACTTGGCGGATTTGGAGGCCGCGGCACAATCCGGGGACCATGTAGCCCTTTTTGTGCTCGCCATGTGCTTTTTGGATGGTAAGCTCATTGCCAAAGATACGGACAAAGCCCTGCTCGCCCTGCAACACGCGGCTGCACGCGGCAATGTCATGGCAGAGGCCATGCTCAATGGCCCCGCACAAGCTTGAGAGCCTTAGCACAATTTCACCCCGTTTCTCCCCCGCTCTTCACCGAGCGGGGGATTTTTGCATCCGCTTATGAGGCCCACACAACTCATTCCACCCGTATTTAAGACAATCAATTCTGCACAAAAAGCTTGCCAAAGCTGGGGGGATAGTGTATAGTCTCGCGCGTCATGACTGAATTGCCAAAGGCTTACGAACCGAATTTTGTTGAAGAGAAGTGGCAAACCCGCTGGATGTCAGAGGGTTGCTTTCATGCAGACCCGCAATCTGCCAAACCTGCATACAGCATCGTGATACCGCCGCCCAATGTGACGGGTGTATTGCACATGGGGCACGTGCTCAACAATACGATTCAGGATATTTTAGCCCGCCGCGCCCGCCAAGAGGGCAAGGAGGTATTGTGGCTTCCGGGCACAGACCACGCCGGCATTGCCACCCAAGCCCGCGTTGAAAAAGAGCTTGCCAAAGAAACCCCGCCCCGTACCCGCTATGATGTGGGCCGTGAGGACTTTGTCAACATGGTGTGGGAGTGGAAAGAGAAACACGGCGGTATTATCATCAAACAGCTTAAAAAACTGGGTTGCTCCTGCGACTGGGAGCGCGAGCGCTTTACCATGGACAGCGTGTTTGCCCCGGAGGTAGCACGCGCCTTTACCGAGCTCTTTAAGGAAGGGCTTATCTACCGTGGCCGCCGCATGGTCAACTGGGACCCCGTGCTGCGCACCGCTTTGTCTGACGAGGAGGTTATCATGACACCCTCCAAGAGCAAGCTTTACACCATTCGCTACAAACTGGCGGACGGCAGCGGGCAGTTACTGGTATCCACCACCCGCCCCGAGACCATCATGGCAGACGTAGCCGTGGCTGTTAACCCCAAAGACCCGCGTTTCGGCCACCTCATCGGCAAAACTGTTATCCGCCCGCTGGTGGAGACAGAGATTCCCATCATTGCAGATGACCACGTGGAGATCGACTTCGGCACCGGTGCCCTCAAGATTACCCCGGCACACGACCGCACGGACTTTGAGGTGGGCATGAAGAATAATCTGGAGATTATCGACGTGCTCACGGCAGACGGCCACATCAACTGCCCCGCATGCCCCGAGCTGCACGGTATGGACCGCTTTGCGGCACGCGATAAATCCATTGAGCTGATTGAAGCCAAGGGCTTGCTGGAGAAGGTTGAGGACTACGAGAACAACGTAGGTATCTCCCAACGCTCGGATGTACCCATTGAGCCGCGTTTGAGCATGCAGTGGTTCCTGAAATACCCCTGCGTAGAAGAGGCTGCCGCAGCCGTAGCCAACGGCGATATCGTGTTCCGCCCTGCCCACTGGGCCAAAACCTATGCCCACTGGCTGGAGGGAATTCAGGACTGGTGTATCTCTCGCCAGCTGTGGTGGGGGCACCGCATACCCGTGTGGTACCGCAAAGACAAAGCTACAGAGCTGCAAGAGGCCACCAAGCTGGATGCCGAGGACGCCGCCGCAGGTGACATTTACGTGGGCGTAGAGCCCCCCGCCGACCCTGAAAACTGGGTACAGGATGAAGACGCGCTGGACACTTGGTTCTCCAGCTGGTTGTGGCCCTTTGCTACCATGGATGCCGAGTGCCGCGCCAAGTTCTACCCCACCAGCGACTTGGTAACCGGGCCGGATATCATCTTCTTCTGGGTAGCACGCATGATTATGGCCGGCTACCGCTTTGCGGACGGTAAGAAGCCGTTCAGCAACGTGTTCTTCACCTCCATTGTGCGAGACCTGCTGGGCCGCAAGATGAGCAAGAGCTTGGGCAACAGCCCGGACCCGCTCGACCTCATTGCCAAGTACGGTGCAGACGGCCTGAGATTCGGCCTGATGCGCATTGCCCCCACGGGTACAGACGTTAAGTTTGATGAGAAACAGATTGAAGAGGGCAAGAACTTTGCCAACAAGCTCTACAATGCAGCGCGTTTCCGCATGATGCAGGGCGAGGCTAGCACAGACCCCGCCCCCAAGTTCACCCCGGTGCATATAGATATTCTCTCTAAGCTCAAAGAGCTGCATGCCACCGTAGCAGAGGGCTTGGCCAAGTACGAGTTCAACACCTACACGCAAGCCCTTTACTCCTTCTTCTGGAATGAGTATTGCAGCTTGTTCCTGGAGGCGGTGAAGAACGACTTGCGAGACGGCGACCCCGCCGTCAAGAACGCCACGCTCTACACCATAGATACCGTGTTGCGCCATTACCTTGCCCTGCTTTCCCCCATTATGCCGCACATTGCAGAGGAGCTGTGGCAGAGCTTGGGCTTTGCTGCACGCTACGAGGGCAAGCCGCTGATGAGCACCCCGCTGCCCCAAGCAGAGGCTCTGCTGGCCGGGTTGGATGAAACGGAGATCTCCAAGGCTCGCGCCCTTTCCACTGCTCTGTATGAAACGGCCAACCGCGCCCGCAACCTCAAGGCTGAGTACAACTTGGCTACCAACAAAAAGGTACGCTTCATACTCAAGCCCGGTGCCTTGCCGCTGACGGACGACTTGCTGGCCCGTTTGGCCCTGCTGGCAGGCTCCCAAAGTGCCACGGCAGATGCCGCTTACGAGGCACCCAAGGGCACGCCCACTGCCCTCACGCCCTTCGGTGAACTCTTCTTGCCGTTGGATGGCTTGGTGGATGTGGAGGCAGAGCGCAGCCGTATCAGCAAGGAGCTTGAGAAAATGACCAAGGAAATTGCCAAGAGCCAAGCTAAGCTGGGCAATGCCACCTTTGTGGACAGAGCCCCCGCAGCCGTAGTTGAGCAAGAGCGTGCCCGCTTGGCGGAGTGGGAAAGCAAAAAAGCCCAGCTGGAGGCTATGCTCACCGCGCTGAGCTAACACAACTACACACTCACCTATGAACAAGGAAGACTTTATCTCAACATTACCGCAGGCAGAACAGAAAGCTCTGGCTGTCTGCGGTATATACAAAGCTCAACAGCTGCAGAATATCAGCCTCGATACCCTCTTGGCGGATATGAGTCAGGCTGCAGAGTTTTTCCCGGAGGAGATTCGTGCTTTATCACAAACGCGACTTGCCGAGATTTACCGCCAAGCCGGCACAATAGTAACCACGAGCCCGGAGCCTCAGGCGCCCGCCCCCATCACAACGGAGGCGCGTATTGATGTAACCCCCACGGAGTTTGAGCGTACCCTGCCCCCGCTGGTGCGCAAGCATGGTTCACGCCACCACACCGCAGAAAAGCCACAAACAGATACCATTGATATCACCCAAAAGAAGGCCACCAAGCGTGGGGTGGAGCCGGTAGCCAAGGGCAATGCTATATGCAATACCCACCCGTTCCGCACCCTTTTCAGTGCCCTCATGCAGCTGTGGCTATTTACCTCTTTCATTTTATTTTTGGTACTCTCCACACGTTTGTTACTTGGGTTCAATGACGGGGTTGATCTCTATAGTCTCTTGATTATACTTGGATCCGGGCTTTTACCTTACATGTTCTACACGCGTAAAACTAAATGCCCGGTGTGCAATGTACCCATGTTCAGCTTGCAGAGTTATGCACGCAACAAACATGCCCACCACATACCGCTGCTGGGTTACACTGTTGCAACAGCCTTGCATGCCATCTTCTTCTTCTGGTTCCGCTGCCCGGCCTGCGGCACCTCTCAAAAACTCTTTAAACGTAAGCGTCATTAAATGAAAAACGCATTCCTTAAAGCCACTTTACCCTTTGTATGCTGCTGTGCCGTAATGGCTCAGGATACGCATGAGTCTTTGGCAAAAGAGATTATTGACCTGCTGTCCCATACGGAAATTTGCCTCAACCTTTGTCGGGATGCCCAGAGCATACAAGAGGTCATCCCCCAACTCCAAGAGCTGGCGGAATACGCCGCAGAGCTCAAGGAACGACAATCCGTTCTCCCGGACTTTACCCCCGCAGACGATGAAAAAATAGCCAAGCTCATTCCCCAATATCTCCCCCTGCAAAAAGCCATTGATGCCCACATCGAACGCATCATTAATGAGGGCTTACTTACCCCGGAATTAGCAGAGGTTCTCGCTATCCCCCCGGATTATATCCCTCAACAGGCACCTACTACAAATTAAATTTAAAAAAAGTTTTTTTGCCACCACCCACAATATCTTGTGGGTGTTTTTGTTTTTCCGTGCCAGATGAATGAATAACAGAAAAAGGGTGACTAACACGCCCCTCCGGCGTGAAATTTTATGCTTGCAAAATGTCAGCAAAACCGTAATATTTGGATTAACGAAACACTTTTACCTCACCTGATGAAACACAACATAAACAACAGAAACAACGCACTCACGGCCGATGAAGCAGCGCATCTGGCGGATTTCGTGATGTTCTCTCAACGCAATTGCATCCTCCGCCTCTCTCCGGAGCTGACGCAAGACAAGGTCTCTTACCCGCAGTTTTTCCTGCTGACCTATCTGGATGAAGAAGAATGCCTGTCCATGAGCAGCATCGCCAAGATGATGGGGCACTCCACCGCTGCGGCCACCGGCATGGTAGACAAGCTGCAAGAGCTGGGCTACCTGAAGCGATTTACCGCTGCAGCAGATCGCCGCAAGATTATGGTGCGCATCACCGAGCAGGGTAAGGAGCTTATTGCCCGCATGCGTGGCACCATTGCCCGCAATTTAGCCAATCTTATGGCGCAAGAGGACCACGCCAACCAAACGGCACAGGCCCGCACGCTCATTAAGCGCCGCTCTGCCAAGGCAGACTCTCTTAATTGAACTACAGTTACAAAATCACTATGAGTACCTACACACCGGCATATCTGGAGCGCCTCAACGCCGCCACAGGTAACTTTGCCCGTTTTATCACCAGAATCCCCGAGGTTCCGGTATCCACCAACCGCAACGCCGTTATAGATGCCCTCACGCCCTACCACGAACAGGTGCTGAAGGATGCCGGCATTAACCCCAAACTCTTACGCAGAGCCCAACAAGTGCACGGCAATAAGGTAGCCTTGGTGGGGGATATCGGCTGCTCCTACCCCGTGGAAGGGGCAGATGCCCTGTACTGCGGGGGCAAGGCTGATTGCTGCTTGGGCATATATGTAGCAGATTGCGCCGCCGTGTGGGTGTACGATACCGTAACCGGTTGCCGTGGCTTAGCGCACTCCGGCAAGTTGGGTACTCAACAAAATATCACGGGGGCACTGCTGGCAGCCATGAAAAAGAACTTGGGGGTCAACCCGGCAGACTGCATAGCCGTTATCTCCCCCTGCATTCGCCCGCCGCATTACGAGGTGGATATTCCCACTGCCATCAAGGTACAACTGGCAGAGGCCGGCATTGCAGAGGACAACATTATTGACAGCGGGCTTGATACCGCCGCAGATACCGAGACCTTCTATTCTTACCGCGTAGAAAAGGGCAACACCGGGCGCATGCTTGCGTTGTTCGGTCGCATTCCCGAGGCAGAATGAATACCACCGGCAGCAAGCGAGAGCTCAGGCAGCACATGCTGGCCTCGCTGCGCGCCGTACCTGCTGCACAGCGGGCACATGACTCCGCCGCCCTGCGTGCAGCATTGGCACCATTGCTCTGTGGCGACACACCTTTGCAAGTAGGCATCTATATACCCATGCCGCATGAGGTAGACTTGCTGCCCCTGCTGCAAGAATACCCGCAGCATCACTATGCCGCCCCCCGCTGCTTACCGGGGCGGCAGTTGTGTTTTCACATCATCAAAAATGTTTCGCAAGATACCCAGCCCGGTGCACACGGCATACCTGCACCGCGCGCCGAGCTACCGACCATCCCCCCGCAGGAGCTCGATATCCTGATTATACCCGGCTTAGCTTTCACCAAGCAAGGGGACAGGCTGGGATACGGCGGGGGCTACTATGACAGGTACTTGCCCCTGTGCACCAAAGCCCATAAAGTAGCTTTGGCTTTTGAACAACAAATTTTAGACTCCATACCAACGGAAACTCACGATTTAAAAATCCCCCACATCATCCACACCTGACACACAGTTATGAAGAGAATCATCTGCCTGCTCAGTCTCCTGTTTGCTTTGCTTCACTGCGCGTTTGCCGCAGAGGAAAAACGCGTACTCATCATCGGCAACAGTTACACCTTTTACAACGACTTGCCCAACGTGCTGCAAGCCCTGAGCACCAAGAGCAAATGCCCGCTCAGCGTAGAGTCTTACACCGCCGGGGCCATGAGCCTGCGCGGCTTCTTGGATGACCCACAGCACGCAAAAGCTCGACAACTGGTGGAAAGCGGCAACTATGACTGGCTTATTCTGCAAGACCAAAGCCAAACACCCGCTTACAAACCGGAGGAGACGATGGACTCCGTACGCCGTTGGACTGCAATTGCCAAAAAGAATAACACCAAGGTCATGCTTTTTCTTACATGGGCTCACGCCTCTAACGACGGCGGTAAAATCAGCCCCCTTGTGGCCATGCAAGAGCTCACCAGCACCACCTACTGCAAAACAGCCGTTGCCAACAAGGTAAAAGTGGCCCCCGTGGGTGAGGCTTGGGCTCGCTGGTATAAAAAATACCCGGAAAAAGCACTGCACCTGGATGATATGTCTCACCCCAACCCCGCCGGCACCTACTTGGCCGCATGTGTGATTCATGCCTCCATCAGCGGCAAGCCTGTCAAGGCCTCCGGGTCCCTCAAAATCGGCAAACAAACCGTTATTCGCGTACCTTCCGGCACAGCTAAAGAGCTGCAAGCCATTGCCAATGCCACCGTCAAGGGCTTCTCCCCTCAAAAATACCTCGATAAACTCGCAGAGAGAGAAGACACCCTGCCCTCCGCCGCTGCGGTAAAAGCAAAATTACACAAAGGCATGCCCATAGAGGAGCTCACCGAGCTCATGGGAGCCCCCATGCATAAATCTGCCAACGGCGGGCGCAAAACCTACCAATTCCGTATTAAAGAAGCCGGTGAATTGGTTGCCTATTGCAACAACAGCGACACGATAGAGAGCATCAGCATCTCCATACCTGATAAACCCGTGGAGATTATCGATGTCTCCAAGCTGTAAAAAATTGCTATCGCATCAAAAAACAGCAAAGCACTAAAGCAATAGCTGCAAGAGAGCCCAGTAAATCCGCCATCATAAAGCCCTTGCTGAGCGCTCTCTTCTTGAGCAGCCTGCGGCATATATAAGAGTGCCGTAGCACCTCCTCTGCCAAAACCAGAGCTGCAAGAGTTATATACATCGGCAAGGGCTCACCATATACAACAAAGCGGTATATATACGTGGTGGCCCCGCAAAACGGGCAAGGCTCGTGGTAGATGGTCTCATATGTACACCGCCATAAGCTCGGTACAAGATTGCGGATATATGGTACAATAAACGGCAGGACCGCTATGTAACACATAAAGCCGGTGTACACAACTTGTGTAATACCATAGCATTGACGTAGTGTCACCATCCTCGTTTCAAAACAACAAGAGAAGCCCGAGCAGAGCTTCCCCTGTAAAATTAATGGTAACTATCAAAATATGGCATCCAGAAGCTCGTTCGTTATCTCTGCCTCCAGCTCCGATTCTGAGCGCTTGATTTCTTTTTCAGCCTCTCGTTCTATCTCTGCATCAATTTCATCCACCACATCCTCTGCAACAGCTACTGCAACTATGCTGGATAAAACAATGCAAATAAGAGAAACGCCGCAGCAAATCGTACCGGCCACGCCAATGCTTATCGGCTCCTTTTTCTTAGATTTATTCACAATATCCACAATACCCAATACCAAGCCCACAAGAGCCGGGATAATGGCAATAATACCTATGCAGGGAATCCATGCAATTAATAAGGAAACAATACCGATAACAAGTGCAGCTATGCCCATAATTCTATTTTCAGTAAATTTCTGAGATTAAGTGACCGGTTATAATGCATCCGGGACAACGGCAGAGATTCTAACACACTCCCCCGCACATAGCAACAGATAATGCGTATTCCCGTGATAAAACTTGCAACAAAATTGATATCAGCTATAATAAGCACACATGCAAGCCCCCCCACCCACACCACAGACACCGAAAAAAGGCAAAAGCCGCCGTTGGTTCCTCAAAACATTGGCAGGCACCGCTTGTGCCGTAGGCTTGGGTAAGGGGGTGGATTTATTGCTACCCCTCACCATTTGCCGCGCAGGAGAATGGAACGGCCCTGTTACAGACCACTTCAACGGCAAATACTTTTACAACCCCGAGCGCGTGGGGATTCAGAGCACTCACAAGGCATCATCCGTTTTCCGCTGGTTCTTCCGCAAACGCGTTAAAGGGCATTACCCCGAGGTAACACAAAACACGCACAAACCGCAACTTGCCCCCACGGTAAACGGGCAAGCGTGGGAGATTACCATGGTAAACCACTCTACCCTGCTCATCCGCGCAGGCGGGCTCAACATACTCACAGACCCGATATGGAGCGACTACACCAGCCCCGTACAATTTGCAGGGCCCAAGCGCAAACGCCCCGTTGGTATAGAGTGGGCAGACCTGCCCAAAATTGACATCTGCCTGATATCTCACGACCATTATGACCACTTTGATGCTGATACCCTCAAACGTCTGTATGAGCGTGACAACCCGCTTTTCATTGTACCGTTGGGGCTTAAAAGCCTGCTGGAGTACCACACCGGGGCCACCCCGCGCTGTGAAGAAAAAGATTGGTGGGACACCGTGCAGGTAAGCCAAGGCACCTGCATCACCCTCACCCCCGCCCTACACTGGAGCCGCCGCTACCGCCACCCCGAGGGCAGCAACCGCTCCCTTTGGTGCGGCTTTCATATCCGCGTGCAAAACGGTCCCTCCATCTTCTTTGCGGGGGATACCGCCGCCTCCCGCTGTTTTGACGATATCTACCGCCGATTGGGTTCGCCGAGTGTGGCCATTTTACCCATCGGAGCCTACCGCCCGGACTGGATACGCACCCACCACACCAACCCGGAGGACGCCGTGCGCATCATGCAACAACTGCACGCCCCGCTCGCCATTGCGTGCCATTTCGGCACCTGGCAACTGGCAGACGATGGCTATCAAGAAAATCTGGATGACCTTGCCGCTGCCCTCAACGCCGCAGGCATACCCGCCAATCTCTTCCCCGCCCCCGATAACGGACAAACCCTGCGCAGCACAGATTATGCCTGATTTTTCAGCATCGTAATACCGACACCCATATTACGTAATAGACTGTACTGACAGCAACTAATAACTAACTTAGCTGACCATGTAATAATAATACACCTTAGTCCGAAACGCTTCCTTTTCTGTGTACATCGTTGATGATTTGCCTCAGTCTCTCTGAACCATAATAGCCGTTTACGACTAAACGCATCATCTCTTCCATGATAAAATCATAGTCTACCCCTATTTCGTTCATCAGATAACGTTCTATACCGAAAGGTATATCTGTTTTTTCTAAAGATCGGCGAAAAAACAGATAATATTCACCTATTGATAGTGCCAGCTTGTCAGCACTTTGCCTGTCCTGTACCTGATTTAACAGATTGATAAAGGCTACCAGTTGCTCACCTTGTTTTTCCAGAGCTGATTTATATACAGAAAGTGCATTCGTAATATCGAAGTACAATTTAATTCTTGTTGCTTCATTATAGTAAAAATTACCGCAAAAATACAAACGATTATTCCTTATTTCTACTGTCTCATCATATTTTGCATAAAAGCCTAATTTCAGTCCTTCTCTTGATTCCAAATGATGAAAAACGGCCGGGAAATAGGTCCATGCCGTATCTTCCGGTACAATCCATGCTTTGTCATAATCCGTAGGTAAAGATTCATTCGGCGCAAGGAACTTTCCTAATGCATCCCCCTCTACCATACATGATGGGCATGTACACTCAGTCGAAAACGCGTAATTACTGAGTAAAATAATAAAAAGTGCAGGAGCAATTCTCATTGGAGTAATCTTTCTATGAGTTTATATAAAGGTTTGAACCTTGGCAGGGACGTGCGGTCTTAACAGCCCACAGATAACACAGCACGAGGCAGCCCAATACTTGGGCCGGCAGCAGGTAGCGGAAGTCTGAGGTGGGGGTAACCACCACGTAGCTGACAGAATATGCCGTGGCGGCACCGCATATTATCATCAGCAGATATTGCTCTGCAGTAAGCGGTGAACGGAGTACCAGCCACCGCCACACATAACGGCAACAAAGATAAATCGTAGCCAAGGTAACCGCTAAGCGCAAAACGCGCAGGTACAGGTATTCAATATCCGTGGGGCGCAGCGTTTGCCAACGCTTGGCATTATCTGCCATTTGCGGGTACATGGCATCTGCCACAAGCTCCACAACACGGGGGGTGGTACCGCTCCAATAAAATTGGGAGAGCTGCAAGGCACGAGCCATCAACATGTTGCCCGTATTGGTTTTCCAGGCATTGCAATAATATGCCCACACACGGTCCCAATCCGTGGTATTAACATCCGCCCCGCCCCAATATGCGGTGATGGAGTCGCAATACTCATGCTCAAAAACAGGCAAGCCATTAGCTTTTAAGCGCGCCCACTCCTCTGCACGTTTATTTTCCAACAGGGCGGCAATGCGCAAATCAGACTCTACCATAGGAGCCATGGATGGCTTATGCGCCACCGGCAAGCCACACAGTGCTACAGCATGAGTAGCCACCCCATACAACAGCAAAGTAAACACGGCCCCCACTACGGCTTTGGTGATAATTTTGTGCCCCGGCATATAGCGGGCTGTAAGTGCATACATAAACACCGGTAACAGCAATGCGGCATTACGGCGATACTCCACCATATGCCACATCAACACCACGAGGCCAATGCCACATATCACCCGCACCCATTTGCTGTTACTACGGTATAACAATATGCTGCATGTTACGGAACTGAATAGAGCCGTGGTGAAAAAATAATCCAAACTCACCCCCAAGCCTATATGCAACAAAATCACGGAGCCACCTAAAGGAAATGCCAACCAACGCAGGCGTTGATTTTGTTTCAATATCAAAGCCAACCAATAAGCCAAATTAGCCAGCATCAAAATATCCGCCACCCACATGAACACACGCTGGGGTAAAATACCATCCACCGTTGCCCCCGTGAGCCACTCCAACACCGTGTGCAGGGCGCGTCCCTCATACATGTAAAGAGCACAATGCCAATCTGTAACAGGCTGAGCACCGCTTATCTGGTCGGCATAGGTAATAACGGCATCATTAAAGAAACCGGGCACATGCTTGCCACCGTACTCATCCACATACATATCGCCCGACGGTGCAAAAAGCACAATACTGCCGAGCGTCAATATGCAAAAAAGCACAATAATCCACCTGTCACGGTGGGCTGTCGTGACATTATTTGGATTCATGATATTCTTTTTCGGTGTTTACATCCCAAATGTTATCTTTGGTAGTAACACCGTCAGAGATATTCTTGGCGGCCTCCATGGCAGAGAGCATGGAGTGGTCCATATTGTTGTAGCGGTGCATGCCGTTGCGCCCTACTAAGTAGAGGTTCTGCAAGCCATCCACCCATTCACGCACCACGGGAAATTGCTTGTAGCTGCCGAAATAAGCCGGGTACGCTTTTTCAATGCGGAACACCTTGTGATCCACCACATCCTCTTTCTCAATGATGCCCAGTTTCACCAGCTCACCCTCTGCAAAGTCGCAGAACGCGGCATCATCCATGCTCCACAGTTCATCGCCCTCGTTGACAAAGTATTCCATGCCAATCCAAGCCTTGTTGCGGTCGCTCACCAAATAGGGGCTCCAGTTGTTGAAAATCTGCAAACGCCCCACTTTTACATCGGGCTCCTGCACGTATATCCAGTTATCGGGCACCACACCGTGTTCTCCCACGGTGGTATTCATATTCTTGCTCTTAAGCTTGAGCTTATTGAGCAAGAGCCCCACTGTCATAAAATCTCGGTATACCAAGCCCTCCGCAACCTCTTTTACCTCGGCTGGCACGGCATTGCCCATCTTGCGGATGAGCTCTTGCACGGAGGTGGTGGATATCACCTCATCCGCCTCATAACGGGTAGACTCCCCGCTGTTCAAATCTTTTACCACCAAGGCGCGGATACGGCCGTTTTCCACCACTACCTGTTCAACATCCTGGCGGCGCAGAATCTTTACCCCCATTTTCTCGGCCTCTGCACCCACGGTTTCCCACAGTTGACCGGGGCCGTGTTTGGGGTACCAAAACTCCTCGATAAGGGAGGTTTCACCGCCCTGCTTATCATGCTTTTTCCAGAAGGCCAGCTTACCCAAAGCATGGCCCAGCACCTTAGCAATGGAAAGCCCTTTCACACGCTGAGCCCCCCAATCAGCCCCGATGCGGTTGCAAGGTACGCCCCACACTTTAGCCGTGTAATCACGGAAGAATGTTTTATACAGCTCTGTGCCGAATCGGTTGATAAAGAAATCCTCCAAGCTCTTTTCCTCTCTCTTATGCAGCATGCTGGCAAGGTAGCTGAACCCCATCTTGGTCATACGCACGGGGCCCAAGTTACGGATAGTGTTCCAGCTGAGAGAAACGGGGTAATCAAAGAACTTACGCAAGAAAAGAATGCGGCTGAGACGAGAGCGCACCAGCATGGCGCGGTCCTCCTTCTCCGGGTTGGGGCCGTTCTCCGCCAAAGGCACCTCGCGGTTCAGCTCCACGTCATCGCAGGAGGGCGCGCCTTGCAGGGGCATCATCTCCCTCCACCAGTTCATCACCGTGTCAGACTTGGAGAAGAAGCGGTGACCACCAATGTCTATACGGTTGCCGTTGTACTCCAACGTGCGGGAGATACCACCCAGTTGTTCCTCACGCTCAAACACAACAACCTCTACCCCTCCTTTGCGGGCAAGCTCATACGCTGCCGTAAGGCCGGCAGGACCACCACCTATAATTAAAACTTTCTTCATGACGCTCGATTCCCGTTATACCCTCGGGCTATTACTAACACTATTGTAAAGATTTTACAGACGGAGTCAAGAAAAATGCAGCACTTATACGCGCTATCACAGCAAGCCAAAGCCGCAAGAACCCATCACCTGCCACTCGGGTCTACGGGAGTTACCCCCAACTGCTTTAAATAGGAACAGAATTCCTGCTCATTACGGTCCTCATAGTAGGTCAAAATGTTGACCTTACCGTCATACGCAGTGGCATGAACATTGGCACCGTGGTTAATGAGCATGCGGATCATATCATTTCTATCCCCTAGGCACGCAGCCCACAAGAGAGGCGTCAAATCCAAGTGATGTTTTATCTCCGTGTTAACCTTGCATGTTTCCAAAAGGAAGAGGCATGCCTCTGCATGCCGATTACTAACGGCATGATGCAAAGGGGTATAGCCCAAATTGTCGGTCTTATTAAAATCTGCCCCATGCGCTTTGAGCAGTTTCAACACTTCCACACCCCATGCTGAGTTGGCCTTGGTGGCTTGACATGCCACATGGGCTAAGGTTTGCCCGCTATCTTTCTTTATTATTGCATCCGGATTTGCCCCGGCCTTTAAAAGGAGGGCCACATCTGCCACAGAATTATTATTTTCAGAAATTTTGCATAAGTTTGAATCATAATCCTTTTCTGTAATCGCATAATGTTGGTGGAGATAGCTCTTAGCATCCATAGCCGTCATCTCGCCCACCTGTTTCTCCGTAACAGAGAAACAATCGGAAAGTTGATGACTTTGGCACGCTACAAATGCTAACACGCTACACCCCATTACCCCTTGCAATAAGAAATTAAAAATCGATTTCATTTCAGCAGTCGTTTTGTTATCTGCCCGATTCTACGTCACAAACACGCATAACGCAAGTTTTATGTTTGACTGTAAAAACTCCCCGATATTTTAAAACATAAATGCAACAAAATGAAGCTACAAACAAATTAACACTTGCCAATGAGGCAGAAATGGGTATAATATCGCCCGCGCGTCAGCCGCGTGGGTTGATGCCGACAGAACAAAAGATACAGAAAATCAGACAATGAACAAGAATCCCCGAGTAGCTATTGTGGGCGCCACCGGAGCGGTGGGTGTCGAGCTTCTTTCCTGCCTTGAGAGCCGCAACTTTCCGCTCTCTTCCCTGAAACTTCTGGCATCCAAACGTTCTGCCGGTAAACAGGTTGAGTTCCGTGGTGAGATGCTCACCGTTGAGGAGCTTACAGAAAACTCTTTCGGCGATGTAGATTTGGCCCTTTTTGCCGCAGGTGGTGATATCTCCCGCAAGTTTGCCCCCATTGCCGGTGCAGCAGGTTGTGTGGTGGTGGACAACTCCTCCGCCTTCCGTCAAGATGAGGATGTACCGCTGGTAGTGCCGGAGATTAACCCGGATGCCGCCTTCAACCACCCGCGTAACATCATAGCCAACCCCAACTGCACCACCATCATCACCTTGATGGCACTGTACCCCCTGCACCTCAAGTTCGGGCTTAAAACCATTATTGCCAGCAGCTATCAGGCTGTGAGCGGCAGCGGACAACACGGTATTACCGAGCTGGAGAACCAAGTACGCGCCATTTGCGATGGTCACCCCGTAGAGATTTCCACCTATCCCCGCCAGATTGCTTTCAATGTACTGCCGCAAATCGACAAATTTGCCGACAACGGTTACACCAAGGAGGAGCTCAAGATGCTCAACGAAGGCCGCAAGATTATGAGCTTGCCGGAGCTGAAGGTGACCTGCACCTGCGTGCGTGTGCCGGTATACCGCAGCCACTCCATCTCATGCGTAGCTCAGTTTGAGCAACCCGTGGATGTAGAGGGAGCCCGCAGCTGCTACGACGGCAAACCCGGTGTTGCGCTGATGGATGACATTGACAACAACGTATGGCCCACCCCGTTGGACTCCACCAACGGCGACACCTGCTATGTAGGCCGCATCCGCAAGGATATTGCCATTGACAACGCCCTCAACCTTTGGGTGGTAGGCGACCAGGTGCGCAAGGGTGCAGCCCTCAATGCCGTACAGATTGCAGAGCTGCTGGTGAGCCGCGCATAAATACAACGCCGCATCGTTTTATACTACTGTAATGGATATCAAAGCTCTCATCAAAGAAACGGCTGCGTTGGTAGAGGCTCGACTCAATGAGCTTTTACCCACGGAGGACACCGCCCCCACCACCCTGCACAAGGCCATGCGTTACAGCATTTTTGCGGGTGGCAAGCGCATACGCCCCCTGCTTTGCCTGGAGGCCGCCCGCGCCTGCTGCGGGGATGTTACCCCCGCCCTCAACGCCGCTTGCGCGCTGGAGGCTCTGCACACCTACACCTTAATTCACGACGACCTGCCCAGCATGGACAACGATGACCTGCGCCGAGGCCGCCCCACGAATCATAAAGTGTTTGGTGAGGGTGTAGCAATTTTGGCAGGTGATGCCTTGCTTACGGAGGCTTTTGCCATGTTGGCCGGTGTACCTGCCAATGAGCGCTACAACGTACGCGACTATGTGGCAGAGCTGGCATACCGCACCGGTAGTCTCACTTTGGTGGGTGGGCAAGTGCTGGATTTGGAGGGCGAAGGCCGCAGCCTCTCCGTGGATGAGCTACGCGCCATTCACATGGGTAAAACAGCGGCTCTTATCATTGCCTCCGTTCGCTTGGGGGCTATGGCCGCAGGTGCCACCCCGGAGCAATTGGATGCCCTTACCGTATACGGCAGAGATTTGGGCTTAGCCTTCCAGATTATTGATGATATATTGGATATTACCTCTACCCCGGAGGTGCTTGGCAAGAGCATCGGTAAAGACCAAAAGGTGCAAAAAGCCACCTACCCCGCCTTGGTGGGTATGGAAAAAGCCCGTGCCGAAGCCCGCGAGCTGACGGCATCCGCCCAAGCTGCGCTCGATGTCTTCTCTGACAAGCGTCGGGAGGCACTCCTTGCCATCAATGATTACCTGCTGAAGCGCGATTATTGATTCCCTTGCACATTTTACTCCAAAAGCCGACCTCAATCAGAACGGGGTCGGCTTTTTTATAAAATCTTACGCTCGGGAACAATTAGAGGCTTTGGTCTATATTGACAGATAAATTGGTATTTGTGGGGGAGACCCCGCGAGCGTTAGCGAGCCGAATTTTTGAGCCCGTGAAGCGGGCGACATTTCAAATAGCGAGTGGTGGAGCCGCGCAGCGGCGCAACCACTCGAATCAATTAATTATAAAGGGAACC
>JAFQEF010000044.1 GCA_017399165.1 Akkermansia sp. | reverse complement strand
CGAATGCCCGCCGAAATCGCAAGCCCGCGCAGCGGGCGGCATTTTATTTAGCGAGTGGTGGAGCCGCGCAGCGGCGACTCGTCACGGCGTAGGCTTGCCGAAGACGGAAACCACTCGTAGTCATCAATAAGATAACGGAACCCGTGTAACGGGTGACAGTTAAGTACGATTTCGAGTTGGCACCTATGCTTATACACTCAAATTTTGCCCTGTGGGGTAAACGGAGAGGCAAATTCAAAACGGCTGCGCCGATGATCGGAGCAGCCGTTGAAAAAGAAAACTAAGCGCAGCGCTTTACTCCCACTCGATGGATGCCGGGGGCTTGGTGCTGATGTCGAAGAGCACGCGGTTGATGCCCTTCACCTCGTTCAGGATGCGGTTGGAGGCCTCGCGCAGCAAGTCGTAGGGCAGCTGTACCCAGTCTGCGGTCATGGCATCCTCAGACACAATGGCGCGCAGGTTGGTGGCAAACTCGTAGGAGCGTTCATCGCCCTTAACACCCACGGTTTTAACGGGGATGAGGCCTGCGTATGCCTGCCAGCATTTGTCGTACCAATCCCACTTGCGCAAGGTGCCGATGAAGATGGCATCGCACTCGCGGATGATGTCGAGGCGCTCCTTGGTTACCTCTCCGGGGCAACGCACGGCCAAGCCGGGGCCGGGGAAGGGATGGCGCCAAAGGATATCATGAGAAATGCCCATGGAGGCACCCAGCTCTCGCACCTCGTCCTTGAAGAGGAAGGCGAGCGGCTCTATCACCTTGCCCTCCTCCTGCATCTTGAGCACGCGCTCCACGCGGTTGTGGTGGGTCTTAATGACAGAGGCCTTGCTCTTGGCGTTACTGGCACTCTCAATCACGTCCGGGTAAAGAGTACCTTGGGCCAGCATCTCGGCATCGCCCACGGCATCCCAGAACACGTCGATAAACAGGTTGCCGATGATGCGACGCTTCTTTTCGGGGGCGGTTTCACCGGCAAGAGCCTCCAGGAAGCGGGCGGAGGCATCCACCGTTTCAATCTCTACCCCCATGCGGGCAAAGTTGGCTTGCACCTCCCTGGCCTCATCCTTACGCAGCAAGCCGTTATCTACAAAGATGCAACGCACGTTGACCCCGGCCTCGTGCAGCAATACGGCCAGCACCGTGCTGTCCACACCGCCGGAGACACCGCACACCACCTGCTTATCGCCCACTTTGGCGCGAATGTCCTCAATGAGCTCACGCTTAAAGTCGCCGATGTCGAAGGGGGCAAGCTCTTTGGCGTGGGAAAGGAAGTTGCGCAGGATGGTGCGCCCCTCATGAGAGTGTGTTACCTCGGGGTGGAACTGGATGCCGAACATGGAATCCCCCCATTGCAGGGATACGGGCACGCCCTCGCTGTTGCGGGCAATCACCTTGCAGTTGTCGGCCAGGTGATCCACCGTGTCGGAGTGGCTCATCCACACCTGAGAAGAGGGGGACATATCTGCATACAGGCCCTCCAGCTTCTCGGGGATAAGGGCTGCGGGGCCGTACTCTCTCTTGTTGCTGCTGCGCACGGTGCCGCCCGTCTTGATATTGAGCAACTGCATGCCGTAGCAAACACCCAAAATGGGCACATTGAAAGCCTTCAGCCACTCAAAATCGATATCAGGGGCATCGGGCTCGGAGGTGCTGCGAGGACCGCCGGAGAGAATGATGGCCCCGGGCTCGCTTATCTCATGCAGGTCTTCCAAAGCATACAATTTGGCCAGGAAGCCCAGCTCACGCACGCAGCGTACAATCAGCTGCGTGTACTGTGAGCCATAGTCAATTACGGCTACAATGTGTTTCGGCGTCATAAAATCTGTGGTGCTAACGTGTAATACGCTTTATGTTGCGGGGAGTTTAGCATATCCCCCTACCAAAGAAAAGCCTAAAATGACAAATTAAAAATCAAAATGAAGATTTCACTTGACCGGCGGGCCTTAAAAAACTATAGTGCCCCGCGTATGAAAAAGCTTTTAATGATAATAGCCGTGTTATTAACGCTGTTACCCATAAGCTGTACACAAATGCGTGTACCCGCCGGGCAAGGCAGCAATAAAGGCAGCAGCAACGGTGTGGTTGTGTTGGATATCGGGCACTTCATTGGCGGGGATGGCGCAAGCACCCCGAGCGCCGTGAACGGCAAACGCCTTACAGAGTGCACCTGGTGGTATGAGTATGTATACTATACCAAAAAAGTGATAGAAGATGCCGGCTACACCTGTATTGTCACCAACCGCGGCAATGCCCCTACAACAGAGCCATTGGCATCCTTCGCTCGCCGCGCAGGTGTTGTACAGCTGAACCACCCCGATAAAAATGCAGCTCGCTACCCCTCTAAGCACCACCCGGACCGCGTAGCCGGTGGCATGGTGAGCGCAGACTACGCTATCTCCCGCAAGGCAGCATGCGTGGTGTTTTTACACCATAACAGCTCAGGCGGTTGGACAAATGGGCCCTCCCCCGCGCTCATCATCTGCAATAAATACAACGGCGGGCGTTTGGGCAATGCCCTTGCCCGCACCTTGGAGCGCACGGTGCTGAACCATGGCATGGACAACGGCGGGCGCGGGTGCTCCGTTTTGGTTCGCAGTAAAGATGCTGACCGCTCCGCAGGCTGGATGAACGCTTGCGATGACTCCGGCATACCCGCTGCGGTGATAGAATGCGCGTTCCTCAACAACCGTAAGCATGCCGAGTACTTGGCAGATACCGCCAATGCCCGCCGCTATGCAGAGGCCGTGGGCCAAGGGGTTGTCAATTACATGCGCTACTTCGGGAATGAAGCGCGCCACTACCGCGCAGATGAGAATCAGGCGGATGAAGGATCATTCGGCTATGCGGCAGAATCCCGTCGCCTCAACGTGCCGGGCGCCAAAAGATTGCTGCACTGAATCAGAAAATTCTGCTATTTTTGTAGGAAAAATCTACATACGGCATCGCAGGGCATGGTTTCGGCTTGCGATGCCGTGCTTTTTTGTGTTATGATGCGGGCATAATGAGACCGGTCATTTATCAGCTTTTCGTCAGGCATTTTTCCAATTTTACGGAAGGAGGCGTGCCGTGGGGCAGCAAAGAGCAAAACGGCTGCGGCACCTTTGCCGGGGTTACGGATGCGGCTTTAGAATCCCTGGCACGCATGGGCATAACCCATCTGTGGCTCACGGGGGTGCTGCGCCATGCAACCCAAACACCGCACGAAACCCTGCCGGCCAACCCCGCCTGCGTGGTGAAAGGCATTGCGGGCAGCCCCTATGCCGTGACAGATTATTTTGATGTAGACCCGGATTTAGCAGAAAACCCACAGCAAAGGCTGGAGGAGTTTTGCGCCCTGTTAGCCCGCTGCCGGCGTTGGGGCATGCTGCCTGTTATAGATTTTATCCCCAACCATGTATCACGCAGCTATGAGTCTGTAGTGCAGCCCGATTTTTGTTTCGGCAAAGACGACAACAAGGGCGTATTCTTTGACCGTGACAACGCCTTTTATTATTTGGAGCCCCAACAGAGTGATTGGCACATGCAGCTGCCGGAGGGCGAGTTTGAACCGGAGCACGGCTGCGGACGCGTTACCGGCAACAATGCCGCCACCTGGGCCCCCTCTGCTTACGATTGGTATGAAACCGTAAAACTCAACTACGGCACAGACTACCGCCATGGCGCACCCGCTGCAGAGAACCTGCCCGGCCTGCTTGCCGCGCCGGATGCCGTGCCGCGCACCTGGCGGCTCATGAACAAGGTGTTGGCCTATTGGCAAGAGCTGGGTGTGGGCGGGTTCCGGTGCGATATGGCACACATGGTACCCATGCCGTTTTGGCGGTGGGTTATCAGCAATGCACGCCTGCGAGACAGCGGCGCCTTTTTTATGGCGGAGGCCTACAACGACCACATGAAACTTTGCGCGGCGGATGTAACGGAAGCTCTCATACATTGCGGATTCAGCGGCGTGTATGACAGTGCCGCCTACAACGAGGCACGCGCCATATACGAGGGCTGCATTTGGGCCAATGATATGGACCGCCACAACCGCCCGGAGCCCGCCATGTTTACCCACGGTGTGCGGTATCTGGAGAATCATGATGAACCCCGCTTGGCCTCCCCACTGTATTGGGGCGGGCAAGGCAGCAAGGTTGCCCGCGCCCTTATGGTGGCGCACTATGGCTCCTCTGCCGGGCCTGTATTGGTGTACAACGGGCAAGAGTTTTCAGAACAAGCGGAGGGCCCCGGCGGATTCGGGGGGGATAACGGCCGAACCTCCATCTTTGATTACACCTGCCTGCCACGCTTGCAGCGTTGGAGCAACCGGGGGCTCTACGACGGTGCCCGCCTTTCCCCGCAAGAGCGAGAACTGCGGGACTACATGGCCCGCCTACTGCCGCTGATGCAGCACCCTGCCCTCAGCAAAGGCTCCTTCTATGGGCTCAACTGGGCAAACGGGCAAACACCGGGGTATGGCCGCCGCGCAAACGACCCGGCCTCCGGCCACCGCATGTATGCCTACCTGCGCCACAACCGCCAAGCCCGCTCCACCGTTTTAGCCGTGTGTAATCTGGACCCGGATTACGCAACCCACACCTGCATTCACATACCGGAAAACGCCATAGAATGGGCAGCTAAAAAGGACCCGCACTGCCGTTTCATCAACCTGCTGCAACCGGGTACCCCTGCTTTGGAATGCACCTTGCAAGAGCTGTCCGGCACCGGTTTACCCGTAACCGTACCGGCGGGGGATGCCCTGCTGCTTGAATGGATTTAACCATAAACCCTGACCTCAAACATCATGATACTCAGAACCCTTATTCTTGCGCTCTCTGCCTTGGTGGCCCTGCCCGCCATGGCTCAGCAAAAAGCCACCGCCGTGCTCAGCCCCGAGGCCTCTCAATACCCGGAGCATGTTGTCATGCTGCACACGGCAGATGACGGCAAAGAAAGCCTGCGCACACCCATTGCGCGCTACAAAGATAAAGAGGGGCATATTGTGGATTTGGTGGGGGCCATCCACTTGGCGGATGCCCGCTACTACCGCGCCCTTAACCGCGCCTTTGCCCGCTATGACAAGGTGCTGTATGAAATGGTGGACGGCGAGGACCTGCCGGAGATGACCCGCATTGCCCGCAAAGTAGCAGCCGGCACCGCCACCCAAGAGGAACGAAACCGCTTAAAAGAATTCAACGAAAATAAAGAAAGCGGCGTTGCCGGTAGGTTGCTGGGCTCTTACTATGCCTACATGGCAGAGGCCATGCAACTGGCACAACAAGCAGAGGTTGTTGACTATGGGCGCACCAACCTGGTTTACGCAGACATGAGCTCAGAGGAGTTCTCTGCCGCCATGGCAGAGCGTGGGGAATCTTGGCTCACCCTGGTGCTGGACTCCCTGCGAGAGGGGCAAAGCGTTGATACAGGCTCCATCTTCGGCGTTGCCACAGATGCTACCTCTCTGAGACGCTTGCTGTGCAGGCAGTTGGCGGCCTCATCCCACTCCACCATGACAGAGCAGAGAGCCATCATCGTATCCCGCAACGAGCGCTGCATGCACGTGCTTGACCAAGTTTTGGCAGATACACAAAACCCCACCCGCACTGCCGCCATATTCTACGGTGCCATGCACTTGAGGGATATGCACCGCCGCATGCTCGAACGCGGCTTTACATTAGCAGGCGTGCAATGGATTACCGCCATCAGGGTTGAGAAATAACAGCATTGCCCCCCTCGTCGGCAAGATTATTTCCATCTCTGCTATAATTATATTTTTAAAATTTTTGCAAAAATTATCGGTTTTGGATTGACAAAAATCCGAAATATGCTTACAAGGCCTGTGGCGCGGGGCAAATTCTTGCCCCCGCATAGCTGAAGCCTTATCATGAAACACACCCCTTTTAACATACTCTGCGTTCTCATGCTCGGCATAGTAGTGCTGAGCACCACCTCCTGCATGGGGCCGCAGATTTCCCCCGAGCTGGCGGCAAAAATAGATGCCGCAGAAGATGAGTTGGACCGTGCTCGCCTGCTGGAGGAGCCCCCGCACCTGCCGGGTACATACGAGCACTTTGTGACGCACCATGGTTACCCTACTACCATGAAGATTTACAAGGACGAGCAGTTGCTGGCACGCGCCGGTGGCAGCAGCCCCGTTTACATTTGTTTAGAGCAGCAGCGCGGCCGCATTTATGTGGGAGACCGCGTGGCGGCAGACTGGCCGGTTTCCACCGGTGTGGCCGGGCGCCCCACCCCCACCGGCTCTTACCGCGTGCTGGAGAAAAAGCCCGATTACGCCTCCAACCTGTACGGCAAAATTAAGGATGCTAACGGTAAAACCGTGAACTACAATGCCGATATGACCAAGGATACCATACCGGATGGCGGGCGTTTCGATGGCTCCCCCATGCCCTATTGGCAACGACTCACCTGGGATGGCCTCGGCATGCACGTGGGCAAGGTTAAAGCCGGCAAACGCTTATCCCACGGCTGTATCCGCACCCCCAGAGAAATGGCTAAGGACCTGTTTGACATTACCACCTTCCGCACCAAAGTTCACATTGTGGACCAACTGGAAAGCTGCTACCCTGCCAGAGATGCACTGGTAAACGGTGTTGGCTACCAAGACTCCGTGCGCCGCCGTGAGGAGGCCGAAGCCAAACTGGCAGCCTTGCGCAAACAGGCAGAAGAAGAGATTGCCGCTAAACTGGCAGCGGAGCAAAAAGCCGCCGGCAAAAAGGTAACCAAGGCAGCCCCGGCTAAGAAAGAAGCCCCCGTTGTGGAACAGCCCACAGTGGTTAAGGCCACCCCCACGCCTGTCAGCAACATTGGCCGTATACAACCTGTAATGCCCCGCAGCAAAAAAGCAAACAGCTATATTCACATGCCGCTTCCGCGTTAAGGTAAGGATGCCATGACGAAGTAAGTTATTGAAATATATTTGACAACATTTAACAGAAGTGCTACAGTATGTTTACTGTAGCACTTTTAGTATCACCATGAAACGTTATTTTTTGCATACCATTGCCACGCTGCTGATAACCGCCTGCCAACAAACACAGGTTGTTTTATTGCCGGAGGAAGAAATGCAGCTTGCCCAATTGGAGGAAAGGCTGGATGCCATAGAGGCTGCCGCCCCCGATGAAGTGACAGAGTATGAAAAAAATACCTATGAGCATTTTTTAAGCCACCATGGCTACCCCCGCTGCATGGTGATCTTCCACGATGATAAGTTGATGCAAACCGCCACCCCCGAAAACTCACACGTGGTCATCAGCCTCTACCAACAACGCGGGCGTTTGTATGTGGATGATAAGGTGGTGGCAGACTGGCCTGTATCCACAGGTGTTGAAGGGCGAGCCACTACACCGGGCCAATACAAAGTGCTGGAGAAAAAGAAGGACCACGCCTCCCGCAGGTTCGGCAGTATCAAAAATGCTGCGGGTGATACACTGGTGGCAGATGCAGACTCCCGCAAACACAAGCTACCCGCCGG
This sequence comes from Akkermansia sp., assembly GCA_017399165.1. Lineage (GTDB taxonomy): Bacteria > Verrucomicrobiota > Verrucomicrobiia > Verrucomicrobiales > Akkermansiaceae > Akkermansia. The sequence goes on along the minus strand of JAFQEF010000044.1, from coordinate 56,015 downwards.
GGCCGTGTGGGAGGGGGCAGCCATGCCTAATTGGATGCGCCTTACGGACTACGGCATGGGCATGCATACCGGGGCCGTACAGGCCGGCACCTGCTTATCCCACGGCTGTATACGCATGCCGGATTTCATTGCCGCCAAAATCTTTGACATTGTTGAGGTGGGCTACCCCGTTACCGTAACAGAAGAGCTGGAAGATGAGTTCCCCGCTCAAGAAGCCCTGCTGGCCGGCAGCCCATACAACAACTGGGTGTATGAGAAAAATGAGTTGGAAAACGAAATAAAGCAACTGTACAAAACGGCAGAAGCCCGGTTAACGCCCCCCGCAGAAACAGCGGCCGATGAAACGCAGGACACACACCCAAGCGAATCATCCGCAGAAAGCGCGGCCGGTATAACGTCAGGTAATGAGTCACCTGCAAATTGAAACCGAACTTAACTGTCACCCGTTTCTCGGGTTCCCTTCTGTTACTTATCGGTACGAGTGGTTTCGCTCGCCGTTGGCTCGCTGCACCACTCGCTACTTGAACTGCCGCCCGCTTACGCGGGCTGAGGCTTCGAGATTCGCCTGTGGCTCGATTTCCACACCCAAACAGGATAAAATATGCGCCGCGGGCGAATGCACGCCGAAATCACAAGCCCGCTCTGCGGGCGTCATTTTATTTAGCGAGTGGTGGAGCCGCGCAGCGGCGCAACCACTCGAACCGATAAAAAATAAATTTGAACCCGTGAAACGGGTGACAGTTAAGTTACGCTCATCATTATCACGCCATCCTTTTTACCATTCTTCGCTACTTGAAATGACGCCCGCTGCGCGGGCTGAGGGAAATAATGGCGGCTACGCCGCAGGTAAATACAACTTATTGCCCGCCGAATTTCATAGCCCTGCGAGCTATCATGCAAGGCGCATGGCGCCGCGCAGTAAAAATTATTGCTCCCCACGGGCGCATGCCCGCCGAAACCACAAGCCAGCGCAGCGGGCTCTGATATTCGGATTGCATACGGAAACAAAACAGTCTATTAATTTGTCTGGCATTATACTAGCGCGCCGCCGCAAGAGGCAGCACCAACGCAGGCGTGATGAAGGGGTGCCCATTGTGCTCTTGCCCGAATAAACGCAAGGCCATGTATGCCGGGGGTTTGTCAAAATAATGGCCCCCACTGAAGCTGAACACCGCCCCCGGCGTAAGCACCGGCTCATCATTAAAAACTTGCGCAGCCTCAATAATCTGCAAGTTACCGCAGGCATCCTCAAGCTGCCACTTGCGCCCCAAAAGGCGTACACTGCCCTGCCCCTCGTTGAGTATGTTGATACGGAAAAAAACCTTGTAACGCGGCAACGGCTCCCGCACTAATTGCAAGCCAACCAATGCCGCACGCATGCGCACGGCGGCCAGCTCGGGCAAGCGTTTGTTGGCATCAATGGGCATACTCCTCACCGGCAATGAGTGCCGCCAATTTGCCTGCAACCTTGCGCAATTGCTCCACCTTTTGCGCGGTGGGTTGCTCGCCGTCTGCCAAGGTCATCAACCCTGTCAATTCATCAAGCAGCATGCACATGGGCTCTATCTCAAGCTTACGAGCCGTTGCGGGATCTATGCCTCGCAAAATGGCGCTAAAATAGTCCGGCGCATCGGGGTAAAAGACTATGGCGGCATCCTCTGCAGAAAACTCATCGCACAGGGCCGCGGTAGATGCCTCATAGGCTCTCACCCACCCGCCCAAAGCAATCAGGTGTGATAAATCGGGATCCCCCAGGCCGGAGAGCTCGGCATTCACATCGCTCTGCGTGCCGGTAAGAATTTTCTTGAACTCGCGGCGGTTCCCTTTTTCCGCCTGCTCTAACAGTGCGGCAGAGTGAGCCTCCATCTTATCCCCCACGCCCAAGGCACGCCCATAGCGCGTTAGCTCCAACGCAATGGGTTTAACATCATTCATATGCCCACTGCATACGGCTATAAAACCGTCTGCCAGCAAAAATCCCATCTCCAGCGCCACCTTGCCGGAGGCCGTGGAAAGACGAGACGGGCGATTGCGCAGCACGTACTCCTCCGGCACGGGCGGCAAATCCTCCAACTGGGCAAAGATTTTGGCTATAGAGGGGGATGTATACACATTTACCCCCAGCTCACGGTTAGCATGAGACTCATCCAGCAATGCATCATCCCTGAACAGCTCCGGCACCACGGGCTGCACCTCCTCTGCCTCTACACCACTCAGGTAGCCGGGCAAACCATCCGTAACAAACTCCCCATCTGCGGTTTCCTGCGCAGCAAGCGGGCATACACAGGCCATGGTATATGCTATGAACAGTCGATTAAATCTCATTTTCATCATCAGATGCATCTTGTTTATTGCCGTTATAGTTATTTTGGCTTGACACCTCTTTGAATATACATTACTATTGTTGTGCGTCAAGCTAATCTTGAGTACTGACATAGAAAACAGGCTCAGATTGCCCGCGCGCGCGAACAGACCTAGACTTGCTATGACTTCTATCGCAATGACAACCGCAGAATATTGGTTCAATTTCTTCTGGCTGCTGGCTTACTTCCTCGTGCTTTTCGGCATGGCGGGGTACGGTTTCCACCGCCTGATGATGGTGATTCTTTACATCAAGCACCGCAAAGACATCCCCAAGCCTGCCGGTCAATGGGATGAATGGCCGCTGGTGACCATTCAGTTGCCCATGTTCAATGAAAAATACGTGGTAGAGGGTCTGCTGCGCAGTGTTACCGCCATTGATTACCCCAAAGACAAGCTTGAAATCCAGATTCTGGACGACTCCACAGACGACACTTGGGACCTTTGCAAACAACAGGTAGAGTACTACAAAGCTCAAGGGTTTGATATTGTTTGCCTGCACCGTGTGGACCGCACCGGTTACAAAGCCGGGGCTTTGGAAGCGGCAGATGCCGTTGCCAAGGGCGAGTACCTGCTGATATTGGATGCCGATTTCCGCCCCGAGCCCGATATCCTCAAAACAACCATGCCCTACTTTACAGACCCCAAGGTGGGCTTGGTTCAAACGCGTTGGGGGCACATCAACCGAGAGAAAAACATGCTCACCAAGCTCCAATCCATCTTCTTGGATGGCCACTTTGCCCTGGAGCAAACCGTGCGCAACCGCTCCGGCCGTTTCTTCACCTTTAACGGCACCGCTGGTGTATGGCGTAAATGCGCCATTGTGGATGGCGGCGGCTGGGAGCATGACACCATTACGGAGGACATGGACCTCTCTTACCGCGTGCAGATGAAAGGCTGGAACTTCATCTACCTTAACGACTATGTAACCCCCGCCGAGCTGCCGGAGGACATGGACGGCTTCAAAGCCCAGCAGCACCGTTGGACCAAAGGCTGTATCCAAGTTTGCCAAAAGATGCTCTTTGATATTTGGCGCGCCAAGATTCCGTTTAAGGCCAAGATGGAGGCCACCACACACCTCACCTGTAATTACTCCTACCTGGCTCTAATATTACTTTGCCTGTTGGTAATGCCCATTTGCCTGCAATACATCAGCCCTTGGGGCGTGATGTCTTGGGATGGTCTGCCCATGATCTTCCTCACGGCATTCCTCTTCTTCTTTGCAACGGTATCCGTGTGCATCTTCTATATCACGGCAGAGATGATTGTACGCCCCAACCGCTGGTGGCGCGTGTTCTTCTTCATCATCCCGCTGTTGGCACTGGGTGTGGGCATGGCCGTTAACAATGCCAAGGCCGTGCTTGAAGCCGTGTTCGGCAAGCCCAGTGAGTTTGTGCGCACGCCCAAGTTCGGCGAGTCTCAAGAGGGCAGCAAATCTATTGAGAAGCGAGCCTCCAACTATAAAGCACTCAAGTCTGTATTGGTACCTGTGCTGGAGCTCATGTTCGGCTTATTCTTTGCGAGCGTAGAGGTTATCAACCTGTCTCACTTCTTCTACTCGTGGGATATTGCTGCACTGGTTAACTTTGTGCTCATGAGCCCCTTCTTGGGCTTCTTCTACACCAGCTTGTGCTCCTTTGCCCGCCTGATAGACGGCGTGCGCCAGCGCAAGCGTGCAGCAGCAGCCTCCTGATTTTCCCGTAACCGTTCACACCCCTTTCGTTTCATCCCCATAAATGTTCAATAAGTTACGTCTGCTTTTTCTCTTGCCAGCGGTAGGCGCCCTGTTCATGGCAGCCTGCCAAAACCAGGCATACACCGCCGGGCCGGATACCCCGCCCCGCGCCGTTATCAGAGATGGTGTTGCCATCACTCTGCGTGACCAAAAACTCACCGTTATCCGCAATGGGCAAAAGGTTAAGGATTACGATATCAGCTCCTCCAAATTCGGCATCGGCGGCAAAACAGGTAGCCACTACACACCCACCGGCATTCATGCCGTAACAAAAAAAGTGGGGGATGGCCAACCCAAAGGCATGGTGTTTAAAGGCTGCCGCCCCACCGGAGAAGTTGTGCCCGTTGATGCCGCCGGCAGAGACCCCATCGTTACACGCGTTATCCAAATTGCAGGGCTTGAGCAGTTCAACAAAAACTCCCACAGCCGCCGCATCTATATACACGGCACGCCCGAGGAAAGAAAAATCGGGCGCCCCGCATCGTACGGCTGCATCCGCATGCGCAGTAATGACGTGCTGGATCTCTACCCGCGTGTATACCGAGGCATGCCCGTGGTGATTGAACGTTGCTCTCAGGACATGTACCTTAAAACGGAGCAAAAAACGGACGTAAAGCGTATCACCATTCCGGAAAATGTGGTAGCCGGGCTCCCCAAAGATGACATCAGATTCCGCGCCTCGAAAAAGAAAGCTCGCAAACGTGGCTTAGCTGCCCGCCGCGGCAAAGCCAAAGCTACACGCAAGGGACGCGCCGTGGCTTCCAAATCCAAAAAGAAATCCAAATCCCGTAAAAAGGTAGCAACACGCAGTAAAAAACGCCGCCGTTAATACCCCATCTTCACTTTCTAAAAAACGCAGCTCAATGCTGCGTTTTTTTGCAAATGAATTGCGATATTTTACCTTGTCAAACTCACGGCTTGCATGTTAGCATAAGCGTATGAGCTGGATTTTGTGATATGTACAGGCAAATGACAAGAGCAGGTAAACATTAATAAACGGGCATATGAAAAACAATAAAGTACTAAAGTACATGTTAGGAGGGTATTGCTCTTTCCTGGCAGGTATGATGATAGATGAAAGCTTTAATGACTTTAATCTTTTTTACTGTTTTTTGTTATTCATTATGATACCTTCTGTTTGCGTTTATAAATCACATCAAATATTTTTACGCAAGAAGACAACAACCGTGCAAAAAATTCTGGGAAATATCATATTAATTGCGCATTGGATATTTCTGTGTATGTTGGCAATTGGAATGTTTCTGAGTTTGCTACTACCTAATATATAGGCAAATAACATGGCAACAATATCAGCGACAGGGAGGCAGCCCCCCCCTGCCGCGCCTTGGGGCAGCAATGTAATTACCAAGCCCGAATAGAGCAAGAGAGTTTATGCATACGTTCTTTTACCAAATATGGCAGAGCCGACGCGAACAATGGTAGCGCCTTCCTCCACGGCAACGGCATAATCATGGCTCATGCCCATGGATAGCTCCGGCAGAGGCAAGGGGCCGCGGGCTCGCAATTCTTCTGCCAGGCGGCGCAATGTTGCAAAAGCCGGGCGAGCGGCCTCTGGATCAGCCGTGGGGGCGGGTATACACATAAGCCCACGAATCTCCACATGGGGCAAGGCAACCAGAGCCTCCCACTCCGCCGACAAGGCATCCGGGGTAAAGCCGTGTTTGCTTTCCTCTCCATCCACATTCACCTCTATAAGAATACGGGCTGTTACGCCGAGCTCCCCGGCGATACGCGAAATAGCCTCGGCCAATTTACGGGAGTCCACTGCCTCTATCAAAGCAAAGCCATGCTCCAATGCTTTACGCACCTTATTACGCTGCAAGGGGCCTATGAGATGCCACTCACAATCTGGCGGCATGACAGGCATTTTTTCCATAGCCTCTTGCAGGCGGTTCTCCCCGAACAAGCGCTGCCCATCATTATACGCATGCATGATATCACTCACCGGAAACGTTTTACTCACCGCCAACAAGGAAACACACCCCGCCGGGCGACCGGATTTTTTCTCTGCAGCGGCTATTTTTTCACGAATTTCGGCTAACTGGTCTTCTATATACATGGCAGGTTTTACATTACCCTACCCTTCTCACAGTTGCAAGCCCAAAAATGCCCCATGAGCAAGTTATTTAACACGTCAAGAAAAAAATACCGTTATGGCACATTTTTTTCTTGAAGTATGCTATAGCGAGAGTATACTCAAAGCAGGTGCAGCCGTCGCACGGGTGCCTCGCAAAGGAGCGTGGCGTCGGCGGTGAGCATTTAATACCAATATATACATGATGATGAGCAGCCACAAGTGTGTGATAAATGTGATTATTCTGCACACTGCTTGAGCCATCGATAACAATATTAGATAAACGCATGTCCGAACATTACACGCAAGGCCGGCAGGGACAGGGTGCCCGCCGACGCCGTTACCAAGGGCGCCACTACAGGCAGCGCATGCCGCGCCCCACTGAAACACCCAAGAAAAAGCCCTCTCTCTTGTCTCGCATCCTGAGCTTCTTTGGCTTCGGCAAGAAAAACAAGCAAGAGAAAAATTATAAAAAATACGATAAGGGGCAAAAAAACACACCGCCGCAAAAAGTACGTGTTGCAAAAGCCAACAACAAAGGAGGCAACCCCGGAGCACCCCGCCGCCGCCGTGCTACCTCTACCCCGCCCACCCGCAATGGGCGCCTGTATGTAGGCAACCTCTCCTACGAGGCTACGGAAGCCGAGCTCGAAGATCTCTTCAAGGGGTTCGGGAACGTCAAGAGTGTGGAAGTTATTTACAACCCGCGCACCTACAAGAGCAAAGGTTACGCGTTTGTTGAAATGCAAAAGCTGGAGGATGCCCGCAAAGCCGCCGAAGTGCTGCACGGCCAACCGTTCATGGGCAGAGAGCTCATGGTTAGTGCAGCCAGCGAACGCCCCGAACAGGCAGATTACCAAAAATCTGCCGAGCAGACAGAATCTGCAGATACGCCGCAGGCTCCTGCCGAAGAGTGTGAGCAAACCACGCCCCCGACAGAGCCGACCAACGAAGCAAACTAATACAGCTCGAAAAACAGGCTTTTTTCACACAGCTTGCATACTTGGGGTATGCAAGCTGTTTTTTTCAGCAACAACAGAATAATACATCAAACATAACGCTTCAAAGTAAGATACCCTCCACTGAGATGCCGGGCACAGAAACCGCGTTGATTAAGAAAGGCCGTGGCAGAATGCCCGCGAACCCCGCTTTGGCAAAATACGAATATTTCACGATTTTGAGGCAATTCCTCAAATCTATTTCGCAGTTGTGAGAGAGGTATATTAACGGCATGTTTGAAAGGCGATTGACACACCTCTGCCGTTTCTCTAACATCCAACAAAAATGAATCATCCGTAATATCTTCAAAATGAGCAACGGGGTGTAGACCATCCAAATTATTGACCGCAGCCAGAGCGAGCTGATTAACGGCATCTTTAGCCGCCCCCTCTTGCGGGGAGTAGCACAGCTCTGCCTCTGCAAGGTCATATACAGTGCCGCCTTTACCCATGAGAGACGCAACGACATCCACCCTGCGAGCAACCCCATGTTGCCCAATAGCTGTATACCCCAGCAGCAAACCATCCTTGCGCCGATAAACCAAGCGAGAATGTATGGGGGTTGCACCGGGATAATATGCCACATGCTGAGGATGATGCCCATCAACATACTCAAATTCAGCATCTGCACTGTGAGCAAGAGCATCCGCATTTTGACCTGTTATCGCAATGGTTGTGCCAAACAGGCGTAACACGCTTGTACCAAGCACACCTTTAAAGCGAGAGCTGCGCCCGGCAATATTATCTGCCGCCACACGAGCCTGTTTTTGTGCCACACCGGCCAACGCCAGGCGCATGGGTTTGCCGGTAAGGCGGTTTACGACTTGAACGGCGTCCCCCACAGCCCAAATTCCCGGCATAGAGGTACGCATGTATTCATCTGTCAAAATAGCCCCGGTTTCACCTATTTCAATACCAGCGGCGCGCGCCAGAGAGGTCTCCGGACGCACCCCGATGGCAAGGATAATGAGGTCTGCCTCTGTGCTCTGCCATTCATCGTTATAAGCCTGCAAAGCACCGCTTGCCGTATGGCGTATGCCGGTGGCAATACGCCCGGTTTCTATACCAATACCATGAGCCAAGAGCAAATCTGCAACATAACCGGCCATATGAGCATCCAACGGCGGCAGCACATGGCTACCACCCTCTACCACATTCACTTGAATACCGGCATGGTGCAGGTTTTCTGCTACCTCCAGCCCAATGAACCCGGCCCCGATAACCAGGGCTCTCTTTACGCCGTGCTCTGCAATAAATGAGCGAATGGCATTGGCATCCGGCACGGTGCGCAACGTCAACACACCGGGCAAATCTATCCCCGGCATAGGCGGGCGCAATGGGGCAGCCCCCGGGGAAAGCACCAACTCATCGTATCCCCATTGGTGCACCGCGCCGGTATCCGTATTTTTGACACTCACATATTTTTCCTCTGCATGTATGGCAACAACCTCATGCCGAACATATACCTCTATACCATACCGACTTTTAAACATGTGGGGGTTAGCCAGCAATAGAGAATCCTCATGTTCAATGACTCCACCTATATAATACGGTAACCCGCAGTTAGCAAAAGATACATGAGCCCCTCTCTCAAAAATAATAATTTCACGCTCGGCAGACAATCTGCTCAGACGAGCAGCCGCAGTTGCCCCGCCGGCTACACCGCCTACTATAATGGTTCTTTTTTTATTCATGATATTTACAAGGTTTTTACTTATTCCACGGCATACGAGCCAGTACCAATGCCAACCCACAAGTACCTGTTGCACCGGCTACCATCAACCCCATACTTGTGAATGCGGGTATCATCAACCACAGCGGTGCTACCCATATACCTAAAGCCAGCCCTATCAGATTTAAACTACCAATACAAAGCTGAACCTGCCGCATTACGGATACCGTATGCCCACCGGACTCCCGCTGCTGTGGCATGCCGGCTTCCGCCCATGCATTCATCCCTCCTTCCAGCACCGCGGCTTCTACCCCCCTGCCGCGCAACATAGCTTGCGCCTTTGCCGCGCGAACCCCGCTTTGGCACACTATTACCAAGTCTTTTCCCGCCGATGCAACAGACGGCATTTGCCCTTGCTCCAGAGCATCTAACGGCAAAAACTCAGCCCCGACTATATGCCCGCCTCGCCATTCTGCCCCCGTGCGCACATCTATAACGTGTACGCCCCCGGCCTGTATTTTCTCTTTTAATGTTGTTGCTTTCATGTCTATATGCGTATATTGCGATATGAACAAAATACACTTGACATATCCACTTGTCAATGATAAATTTTCATTTGCGATGAAAAAATTAGAATCAATCAAATTTTCTCCACAAATGACAGAGGAGGTAGCAGCATACTTCAAGATGCTATCGGAGCCGGTGCGGCTGCACCTGCTGGGCTCCATATGCAGCGAAGGAGCCGCCACCATAGGGGAATTGACAGAGAGATTAGGATTATGCCAAAGCGTGGTATCCCGCCACATCAAATTAATGGTAGAAAACGGGCTGATAAGCAAGAAAACAGAAAACGGGCGCACGCAATATTACTTTGAAGACGATTGCCTGTGCTCCATTTGTGCCCCTGTAGTAGAAAAAATACGCACTCGTGCCGCTGCCCACCATAAACTGTTGGAGAAATGAGGCTAACACCCCCGGCACCTCAAATAAGCCGCGTATAAAACACATTTTCTTTGCTCTTGCAAAATGAAACAAGCACTATTATAATACACCCATGCAAACACGTGTAACAGTACCGCTGGAGGAATTCCCCGAGGATGGATTGAGCCTGACCGGAGAAGCAGATGGTGCGCTTTTCGACATAGACAACACAGGGGCAAAAAGCGTAAGCCCCCTGGGCTACGAGTTAGAAGCCAGACTGTATGATACAGAGCTACTGGTAACCGGCAGTGTATATGCAACGTTCAGCCTGCGCTGCGACCGTTGCTTACAGGAATTTGACTATGAAGTAGCCATAGATGACCTGGCTCTCTCTTACGACACGAAAGGGAAATTTGAGATAGATTTAACGCAAGACCTGCGCGAAGAAGTACTTTTGGAGCTGCCGGGATACCCAAAATGTGAGTTTTCCGGCCTTAAATGCAAAATAAATGACATAATTGGTGATTTTAGGCTGGACAAAGACCCCCAATCGGGTGTAGAATCCCCTGCCCCGAGTGGACAAAGCGTCTGGGATGCCTTGGATCAGTTTCCGCGTAAGTAGGCACCGTGGCACCACTCAACATCACAGTAACATCTTAACAAACACACAATACTATGGCAGCTCCGAAACGCAGAACGTCCAAGATGAAGCAGCGCTCCCGCCTGGCAGCCCAGGCTTGGAAAGCCCCCAAACTCGGCAAGTGCCCCAAGTGCGGCGCCGCTGTTCCCGGTCACACTGCATGCATGCAGTGCGGTACCTACAAGACCCAGAGTGGTGCTGAGGTAGTTGTAAAACTGGTAGACTGATTCTGCCGGATAACAAAAACCCCTGTAAAAATACTTCAACCGCCCGCAGATTTGACTGCAGGGCGGTTTTTTGTTGACAGGTGCTCAAATAATGTGCTAGAGTATACGCGAACATCAACATAACAGCATCCATGAAGCTAGCTCTCGATGCCATGGGCGGTGATAACGCGCCCCAAATCAATATAGACGGTGCCAAATTGGCACTGGAGAAGATTAATACTCTCGAAAAACTTTACCTCGTCGGCGATGAGGACACCCTCAAAGCCGCCGTAGATGCTACAGGCATAGGCAGTAACCCGAAACTGGAAATCGTGCATGCCGCAGAGGTTGTCAGCATGGAAGAAAGCGGGCTTGTAGCCGTAAGGCAAAAGAAAAAGTCCTCCATGAGCATATCTGTGGATATGGTGAAAGACGGCACCTGCGATGCCGTATTATCCGCTGGCAATACAGGTGCAGCAGTTGCAGCCAGCACCATTAAACTGCGACTTTTGGAGGGTGTAGAACGCGCCGGCATCATATCCCCCCTGCCCAGCCAACACGGCTATGTACTGGTGAGTGACACAGGTGCCAACCCGGACGCCAAGCCCAGCCACTTGGTAGGCTACGCAGTAATGAGTGCCCTGATGGCAAAATACGTATATGACCGCCCCGTGCCCAATGTAGGCGTCATGAGCAACGGCACAGAAGACTGCAAAGGCAGTGCCTTTTCACTGGAGGCCTATCGTATTCTCAAAGCACTCTCCGATAAAGGACTACTCCCGTTCAACTTTATAGGCAACTGCGAGGGGCATGATTTGTTCGAGACAGATTTGGACGTAGCCGTGACAGATGGCTTTACCGGCAATATTCTGCTCAAGAGCGTAGAGGCCACGGCAAAGGCGTTCGGGCATTGGCTTAAAGCCGGTATCATGGAAAGCTTCATGGCTAAGCTTGGAGCACTGCTCATGAAACCCGTATTTAAGAAAATGGGTAAACGCATGAGCGCAGACACCATCGGGGGGTGCCCGCTAATGGGCGTGCGCGGTGTTTCCATTATTGCTCACGGCTCTGCCAATGGTACAGCTATTCTCAATGCCTGCCGCATGGCAGACAGCATGTGCCGCAACAATATTAACGAGCATATAGTAGAGATAATGGCAAAAATCAACACAGCTCTCCGTGGAGAAAACGCAATGGCCTAATCCGTTGCCCGGCTAAACATTCATATCTCAAAGTGCCATGTATTGTTATGCAATACATGGCACTTAACTTTATTCGCAACAAATTTTATCTTTATTCGCAATTTGCAAACATAGATTATTACCGCTCTGTTTCCGCTGACACGGCAATATAGCGTTGTTTAGGGCTATTAGGCTTACCGGGTATTAAAGCGCGTAAACGCCCCTGCTCAATAAGAGTGCCGATATAAAGGTTGACAGTTCTCGTTTGACGAGTAACACCAATATGTTGCATAATTTCCACACTGGAGCGGGGTTGTGAACAATAGGCCACTACAGCATCTTGTTTTGCATGCACTGTTTGTTTGCTTTGCTTACTTTGTTTGTTTGTTGTTTTATCTTTATTCGCTTGCTCTCTCTTTATTTGTTTTTGTTTTTTGTTCCAGGCATAATAGAGATCTTCTACCGATTCTGCCCCATACAACAACCCGGCCTCCTCCTCCTCATTTCTCCAAAGGGTTACTTTAAAGCATTCCTCCTGCGCAAAAAAAGGTTCACGCAAGCCCCAATCCAAACATTTATCAACAATATCTGTTGTACCCGTACCCATTTGTTCGATATAACCGGCTAAGTATGTACCGTATGCAATTTTCTGATTATAAGGAACAGAATAGTGTGGCCCAAGCAATCTGTCGGGGCTGAGACCATAGGGTAATTGCCCCGGGTTCCACACTTCTACGCGATCGCTGAACACCATGACCTGGACAGAAGCATTACTAGTATAATCTCTATGTACCACGGCATTGACAATTGCCTCTGTTACGGCCTCTCTGGGTATTTCAGCTTTAACGGGCACTACAACACTATGTTCTCTTGTACCGACATAGTTGTCTATACGAGACATCACAAAATCTACGGCTTTGTCTATCACTTCAAAGACAGAACCACTGAATATATGATGAGAAGGTATTGGTTTGCAGATAGTTGGCCCATAAAAATGAGCACACTTTACCGTGGCAGACGGAAAAAAATCTTGCGGATTCTTACCGAAAAGCAATACCGCCGCATTGGTAAGAGCCCCCCCTTGAGACAACAGCCCCAAATGCCTCAATATACTTTCAACCCCTGCACTCATAGGTATGGGAAAACCACGATAAGCCTTGGCCAGCATAACGAAATGAGCAATTTTGCTGCTATCTATGTTCTCTAATGTAGCACCGTGACAAATGGCGTCGTCGAACGAAGTTTTGCGAATATAGTTCTTTTCTATAAGGAAGCGAACAAGGGCAGAATACACTGCATCTTGTAATTCATCGTAATTACTAAAGCATCTGCGTATAACGCTTTGTTCGGCTTTTGTAATGAGAGCTTGCTGCTTGGGATGGCGTTTTTTGGTAGGGTCGGGGGTGGTAATAAAGATGAGACGCAGTTTATTACATTGTGTCGCCAGGTCAAACTCTCTCTCTGTGGGGGATATACCGTTTTCATCTTCATAGCCATAGCGTAGTCCGTACAAGCCTATGTATATATCACAATTTCTGACTTCGCTCAGGTACGCATGACTGGGGGACACGCCCATTGCAGGGGTTTCCTCGAATATGTATGGTTCAAAGAATCCGCCCAATAGAGCGTCTTCTCGAATATAGTCAAAGAGTTTTTTTCTCTCTGATGAAAATTCAGATTGTACGCTGCTGATGAATACTTTGATTGCCATATTGTGCGCCTTTCTCCTTTGTTCGCACTAATTATATAGCAATCCGCAAATAAAGTCAATATTTTTATTCTTTATTTGCGAACAAAGTTGTATTTTATTCTATGACGGTCCAAAGTCGGCCGTTTCGCGCATGAATGAGATGTATATCAAGATCAAAAGCTCGGCGAAGGTTAGGTTCCGTGAGTACTTCATCACGAGTACCATAGGCCAAAATATCACCTTGACGCAAAATCATGCCTTGATTAAACGTAGGCAATATATCTTCGATACGTTGAGTAATAAAGATAATGGTGAGCAGTGGGTGGGAGGCGGCAAGTTCATCAATGGTATGCAATAAAAACTCGCGTCCGGCAATATCAAGATAAACGCTGGGTTCATCAAGTATCATGAGCTCGGGGTTAGTCATGAGGGCACGTGCAATCAGCACTTTCACTTGCTCTCCGCTGCTCATGGTATGCACTTTTCGCTGCATCAGGTGTGTAGCACGCAAAGATTCCATAAGCGCCGCAGCTCGCGTTTCTTCCTCCGGGGTGGCATCACGGTACAAGCCAATGGTGGCATCGGGCCCGGAGAGCACCATTTCTCTACCGGTCCATTCTCGGTCGCCCAGCCATTGGTGCATCAACGGGCTTACCCAGGCAATGCGTTTACGCAACTCTTGCAGATTAACAGCACCAAACCGGTGCCCCAGCACCTCTACGGTAGCACCGTATACGGGCCATGCATAGCCCATGAGCATGCGAACCAAGGTAGTTTTCCCGGCACCGTTAGCACCGAGAATAAAGCAACGCTCACCGCTCTTCACCTGCCAATTGATATTGTGCAGAATTTCTCTACCGGACAAAAAGACCTTAGCATTTTCAATATTAACCGCATTCATGGTACTGTGTATTAACTTTTATATTCAAAAGCGGCTCCCACGGGGAGGTGAGAGCCGCTTGAAAAATCACTTGGAGCAAGCAAATTAGTTGCGCTCAAAGAGAGCACGAATCTTGCTGCCCACCACCTCAACAGGGTGCTCGGCAAGAGCAGCACGCTTAGCAAGCAGGTTGGGAGCACCGGCAGCGGCCTCTGCCAACCATACACGGGCAAATTCGCCGCTCTCAATGCGCTTAAGGCTCTCCTTCATCTTCTCCTTCACCTCCGGGCCGAGAATCTGCGGGCCATTGTAGTACTCGCCGAACTCTGCCGTGTTGGAGATAACGCCATTCATAGCCTGAATACCCTTGTTGTAAATGATGTCTACAATAAGCTTGGCCTCGTGCACGCACTCAAAGTATGCCATCTCTGCAGGGTAACCGGCCTCAATAAGCGTCTCAAAGCCGTACTTCATAAGGTCTACCAAACCACCGCAAAGCACGTTTTGCTCACCGAAAAGGTCCTCATAAGTCTCCTGCTGCATGGTGCACTCCAACACGCCGCCACGGGTAAGACCCTCTGCCTTGGCCATAGCTAAAGCAACGTTCTTGGCATTACCGGTGGGGTTTTGGAACACAGCAATAAGACCGGGGCAACCAAAGCCCTCCTCAAATACGCGGCGAACCTCCGTACCCGGGCCCTTGGGGGCAACCATAATAACATCAACATCTGCCGGGGGCTCAATGGTCTTGAACACGTATGCAAAACCGTGAGAGCAGCACAGAGTCTTGCCGGCGCTCAAGCCGGGCTTAATCTGCTCTGCATACACAGAGCCGTGCATCTCATCGGGCAGCAAAATGTGGATGATGTCGGCCGTCTTAGCGGCATCTGCTACGCTCATCACCTCAAAGCCATCTTGCACGGCAGCATCCCAGCTCTTACCGGGGCGAATACCGATAATAACGTGCACACCGCTATCGCGCATGCAAAGAGCCTGAGCACGACCTTGTGCACCATAACCGATAACGGCCACGGTCTTACCATTGAGAACGCTTACATCGGCGTCCTTATCATGAAGTATCTCCATTGTATTTATATGTTTAGAGTTAAAATCTTTCTGCACCCACAAGGGAATGCACGTGCCTAAAATACCACTCTTTTTGTCATTTGCAAGCAAAAAGCATGGCATACACCACGGTTCGCGGTTATTCTTCAATACTCTGAATCCAATGCTTGATATTGTAATACGGCAAATAACCCAAAGTTCCCAGAATTGTCAGTGGCACATCTGCCACGGCAGCCAAGGGAGTCAACAGATAGCACTTGGTCGGGGTAACTTCCTCCTTGGCATCTTGGTACACAGCCCACGCGGCATGGTCATTATCGCTACCGGGGGCAATAGGCAATACTTGGCTGTTTACCAACTGCAAGCCGGGATCTTGAGCAAGCTCCACCTGCGTTTCCCAGTCTCTCCACAGCATGGTCTTTTCACCCAGCGGGTGACGGTATTCTGCGGCGGGCGGGGTTATACCACTGAACACCAAATCATCATAACCCACCACCACAAAACGTTCTACAGGCGGCAAGGCTTGCGCCATGGCTGTATGATTACCCACGGTAAAATGCTTTTTATCGATCTCGCCGAACACAAAAAGAGGGCCGGGTTTTCGCTCGGAGCTTACCCTGCAACGGTGTACATAAAACTTTTTACCATTAGCAGCTGTGTACTCCACAATACCGCCCAACAGGCTCTCAGACCCGGTAATTTTATATTCATCAGAGCTCCCATCCACACGGTCCGCCAAACGGCTCTCCATCATAGCCCATTGGCAAGAGGAAAGCACTGCAGCTGCCGCCGATACCACACAAAAAAATTGTCGCATTTTCATAGTTCTGAAAAAAGAGATTTCCGAATCTAACACATACTTCCACACCTGTACAGCTAAAATCATGCCTGCAATCATATTTTGCAGTCCGGCACTACCAATCATAAAATTATCTCACTTGCACATTTTCCGTCGGTATGATAACATAACCGCATGAGTTTACCTTGGTTTGATAACAAGTTCCCGCTGTATCTGGCCCCCATGGCCGGTGTAACGGACCCCATCTTCCGCACACTATGCAAAGAGGCCGGGGCAGATGTCATGGTAACAGAGTTTGTCTCTGCCGAGGGGGTATTGCAAGCATGGCACCGTAACCGTCGCTATGTAGAGTTTGAACAAGAGCACCGCCCGCTGGGCATACAGATATTCGGCTCCGTACCGGGTCACGCCGCCGCAGCCGCCCGCATTATTGTGGATGCCATGCACCCGGATTTTCTGGATATTAACGCCGGTTGCCCCGTGCCCAAAGTCGTGGGTAAAAACGGGGGCTCCTCCCTGCTCAAAGACCTGCCACTCTTACAAAACATTGCCGCAGCCGTGGTAAAAGAGCTGGGGCAAGACTGCCCTGTAACCACCAAAATTCGAATCGGGTGGGATGCCGAGCACATTTGCGCCCCGGAGGCCTGCCAACGCCTGCAAGATGCCGGGGTGCAAAGCATTGCCATACACGGGCGCACACGCTCCCAACAATACGGCGGGCAAGCCAACTGGCAAATTATTGATGAATGCGCCCGCAGCGTGCAAATACCCGTCATCGGCAATGGGGATATCGCCACCCCGCAAGATGTCAAACGCGCCCGAGAAACCACGGCTGTAGCCGGTGTCATGATTGGTCGTGCTGCCATGAATGCCCCCTGGCTCTTTGCCCGTGCTCGCCATTACCTGACCACGGGAAAAATTGCGGATGAACCCACCCCGCAAGAACGCATCAACTTTATGCTGCGCCACACGCGCATGGCATTAGATAGCGGCCATTATGGGGAGGAGCTCACCACCATGCGCGCCATGAGGGCACGCCTGCTAGCCTATGCCAAGGGTATACCCGGCACCAAACCGCTGCGCCCCCTGCTCTCCCGCGTAGCCTCCTTGGCAGAGCTGGAGGACATCCTGCACAGCCTGCCGGCATCTGTCAATCCCTGAGCTGACACTCAAATTGGCGGAACTGAATAGCCTCAAACAAATCGTCATCCGTCGGCACGGGGTGCCCCGCCAAATCTGCAATGGTGCGGGTAACACGCAAAATGCGGTCGAACGCACGCGCAGAGAGGGAGAACTGCTCCACAGCCGCCAAGAGCATCTCCTGCTGCAAGGGGGAGAGCGGGCAATACTGCCGCAGCATGCGCCCGGTAAGGCGGGCATTGCAGCTAATACCTGTGCCGGCATAGCGTTTTTGCTGCAACTCTCTGGCTGCCAATACACGGGCTCGAATCGCCGCACTAGGTTCGCCATCCGGCTTTTGCAGCAGGGATGCCGGGTCCACGGGCGGCACCTCAATCACCATATCAAAGCGGTCCAACAACGGGCCGGATATTTTGCGGCGGTAGCGTGTAATCTCCGCATGGTTGCACCTGCACCTGCGGCGCGGGTCCCCCAAATACCCGCAGGGGCACGGGTTCATAGCCGCTACCAACATAAAGGAGCAAGGGAAATCAAAACTCCCCGAGGCACGGGAGATGGTAACCACCCCACTCTCCAAAGGCTGGCGCAGGGTCTCAAGCGTACGGCGGCTAAACTCCGGCAACTCATCCAAAAACAGCACACCGTTGTGCGCCAAAGAAATCTCCCCGGGGGTGATATTGGAGCCACCCCCCATCAACCCCACATCAGATATCGTATGGTGAGGAGCACGGAACGGGCGCTCGTGCAGCAAACCACCCCCACGGGGGAGCAATCCACACACAGAGTATATACGCCCGGTCATCAACGCCTCCTCATGAGCAAGCGGGGGTAAGATGGAGGGCAAGCGGCTTGCCAACATGCTCTTACCGCTACCGGGGCTACCACTCATCAGCAAGTTATGTCCCCCGGCCGCTGCAATTTCCATGGCTCGGCGAGCATAAGGCTGCCCTTTAATCTCTGAAAAATCCGGGCCGTTGCTCTCTACCTGCACATAAGGAGCCGTGCGCACGGGTTCAAACTTTTCGCGCTCCAGCAACACAGCCCAAGCATCTGCAAGGGTCTCTACGGCATATACCTCTATCCCCTCCACAACTACGGCCTCCGCTGCGTTTTCTGCAGATACCATCAGATACTTACGCCCGGAATCCCTGGCAGCCACGGCCTGCGGCAATATACCACGCACACCACGCACCACGCCATCCAAGGCAAGTTCACCCACCAAGCACCAATCTTCCATATGAATGGGAGTACGGCGGCGCTCCGGCAGGGGCAAATCCGGGCATGTTTGCTGAATATTAATCTCCAGCCCCACCGCAATGGGCAAATCAAACCCCGGTCCCTGCTTTTTTACATCTGCCGGGGCTAGGTTCACCGTAACCTGCAACTCCCCCGGGCAAAAGAAGTGACTGTTTTTGAGGGCAGATGTCACACGCTGCACACTTTCTCTCACGGCAGCATCCGGCAAGCCTACAATAATATAACGGCCAACATCCTTTACCGGTACCACATCTACCTCCACCTCCACGCCATAGCCGTCTATACCATTTACAGCGGCAGAGTGTAAACGCGTAATCATACCGGGTAACAATTATTTAACAATAACCTTAGAGCCTACCTCCAGTTTGGAGTACAGAATCTCGCTGGGTTCCACAGGCATGCGCACACAGCCGTGGGAAAGACTGTTACGCTCCACAATGTTGCCCACATGCATACCGATTGCACCGTTAAAACGCATCCAATAATCCATCTTGCTACCCTTAAAGTGTGTGCCTTTGGGCGGCTTTTGAGAGGAGGTCACATTTGCCTTCACCAAATTATCCTCATCATCCACAAAGCAGCCGTAGCGAGAGGAGCGGTGCTCCACCTTCTTCTCCGTAATGCGGAACGTGCCACGCGGCGTTTCGCTACCGCCCACGCGCCCGGTACACACGGGAAAATCCATTGCAATCTCACCGTTGATATAAAGGCGGCCACGCTGCTCTTTAAGCAAAATCTCCACATGAGAGTTGGCGGGGTCCGTGCGCTCCAACGCGGCCCCACGCCAGTAGTCGCGGGAGGTTCGGTACCCGGGGCTGGCAATGAAATCCTCAAACGTATAACCTACCTTTTTATTCTTAACGGCTTCATCCCACTTATCGCCCATGCGGTAGTAATCCTCTGTCGTTGTCTTACATGCAACCGGTAACAGGCAAACTGCCAACAATATAAAAATATTCTTATTCATGATTTTCAGATCTTGTAAGACTCCAAACGTGCCGCGAATTCGCGCGGTAAAATAGCCTCCACAATGGCATCGTTACCCTCGTACTCTGTAGAAAGCACCTTACCATCGCGGTGCATAATGGCAATAATTCTGCTCTCCGCCAGCGGTATACGGTAGTGTTCTTTAGATACGCGGTGAGAGAGCATCTCCACACACGCAGCCATCAAAGCCTCCACCCCCTGCTCTTCCTTAACGCTGCAAGCAATGCAGGGGCATTGCACCTTAGCACTCAGGGCAGCTAACTGATCGGCGCGTTGCTCTTCTGGTATAAGGTCCGTCTTGTTCCACACCACCACCATGGGTTTATCGGACGCCCCCAGCTCTGCCAACACCTCACAAGTGGTTTCATAGTGCCTCAACGCCTCGCGGTCGCTTGCATCCACCACCTGAATCAGAAAATCCGCCAAGGTCGCCTCCTCGAGGGTAGATTTGAACGCCTCCACCAAACGGTGCGGCAAGTTACGGATAAAGCCCACCGTATCCGTCAGCACCAAGGGCTGCCCATCGGGCAGTTCAATCTTGCGGCTGGTGGTATCCAACGTTGCAAAAAGAATATTTTGAGCCAGCACCCCGGCGCCTGTCACCAAATTAAGCAATGAAGATTTACCGGCATTGGTGTAACCCACAATAGCTGCGGTAGGTATACCCTGGCGGTTACGCTCCTTGCGTTGAGTACCGCGTTGGCGGCGCACCACCTCCAGCTCATCACGAATAGCCTCTATGCGGTCTCTGGCCAAGCGGCGGTCCACCTCAATCTGCTTTTCGCCCTCACCACGGGCAGCAGCACCACCACCTTTACCACCGCCGGAGCCACCGCGTTGGCGGTCCAAATGTTTCCACATACCCGCCATGCGGGGCAAGGCATACTGCATGCGGGCTAAATCCACCTGCAATACAGCCTCGCGCGTGCGCGCACGTTTGGAAAAGATATCCAGAATAACCTCCTCACGGTCAATCACCGTCACATTGGTCAACTTTTCCCACTCACGTTGCTGCCCGGGCGAAAGCAAGTTATCAAATACCAAGCAATCAGCATTCAGCTCTACCACCTTGGCGCGAATCTCCTCTGCCTTGCCAATGCCACACAAGTATTTTGCCTGCATTTCGCGCGTAAACTCCAGCATGGTACCCACAATACCAATGCCAAGGTTACTCACCAAATCCTCCAGCTCCGCCAGCAGAGCAGCGCGCTCACGGCGGGAGTCTCCCGGCATGCCAAGCCCTACCAGCAGGGCTCGCTCCACCATCTCCGGTTTCTCGCGTATCTCAAACGACATAAATTAATCAAAGTACTGAGATGAAGACGTAGGCACGTCTCTCAAATAATCTCTGTTGTACGAGTTACAGGAACACCCCTGCCCGCATGAGTTGAGCACAACGGCAGTCAAAGCCCCCAATACTGTTAACGCTATCATTTTCATACGCCCCCATTTAACAACATTCTGCCCGTAAAAGCAAGTAAATTTACATAAGAGCCCGCATCTGCTTTTCTCATCTCAGTATCTGCCAATTAATCCAAGCAAAGTAACCCAGCATCAAAGTCATGAATATATTGCCCCCTGTCAAAAACCAAATGGCTAACAGAGAGCTCAACCCCAAACCTACCATTGCCACAAACTTAGGCTTATTCGTAGCCGTGAGCAAAAGCTGCCCGCCATCCATCGGTAAAATAGGAATCAGGTTAAAAAATGTCCACCAAAAACACACCATAAAAAATGTACTGTACAGCATTAGCGTAAAATGCCCAATCCCGCCGGATTCCACTGCATAAGCCAGGGCCATATATGCCTCCTCGGGTGCATGTATGCCGGTTATAAAACTCAGGGGGTCGAGTGTATAAATCATCAAAGCAGAGCTTATACTGCCTATTTGCACTCCCATGAAGACGGCCGCAACCATACCCAAAGCATAGCTGGCCATGGGCCCTGCCAATACCATTAGGAAGTGAGCCATACGCGTGGGCATACTCACCGGGGTGTATGTTACTCCACCAAGATTACCAATGATAACAATGGGTGTAGACCTCGTAAACGCCTTGGCTGTCAATGCATGCCCCAGCTCGTGTGCTAATAATGTCAACATACCCACCACCACAAATATCAAGGCCGGTTGCAAGGGGGAGGCCATGTGAGAGAACATGGATAAACCCAATATCGCCAATATCAACCAACTGAATGGTTGAATCTCTATCGGTATACCGAATAGTTGAAAACGCAAACTGCCTCTGCTCTGATTCTCGTTGTTCATGCCCTCTTTTTACCCGATTTTTGCCCCTTTTTCAACAAAATTTCAAAAAAATCATCATTTTTACAAAAAAAAGCTTGCATCGTTGGCAAGAAAGTGATAAACTCCCCCCGCACCCCGACAACGGGAAGATGCAAATCCGGCGTAGCTCAGTGGCAGAGCGGATGACTGTTAATCATTAGGTCGTTGGTTCGACCCCAACCGCCGGAGGATGAAAAGCTCGGTAAGTGAATCACTTGCCGAGCTTTTTGCTGCGTAGAATTTTGCTTTTTTGTGAAAATGAGGCCGGCAAAGCTGCTACAGCGGTTTATTTTCCGCCCTTCTTTCATCTATAGATACCGGGTATGCGGGAATCCTCCTTAGCAAACAATCACACATTCCGGGCAAATCAATACAGCCACACCATACCCGGTATATGCAATAGCGTTAAAAACAACTGTTGCAGGTATCTCCACCGCAAATAAAATGGCAGATAGTGGCCAACAGAGCCAAGCTGATGCCCCCGTGTGAGAATCGGTTTGTGCCAACAGATACGGGGTGGTTGCATACTTTGAATAAGAATATATAGGTTGGCGTATAGCATGCGCACGAGCCTGCGAGGGCAGAGAGGCTACCAACTCAGCCGTACATATACCTTCGGCTAAATATGCATGCTTCATAGACTCTTTGCTCGGGGTGCGGAGCTCGTTCGCCAACTCGGCAGTGATAGGTAAATACCAAGTTTGATCATCAACAGGCGTCACCCCCGCAACATCCCACACTTCATCAGAATATGAAAAATTACGCACTTTTTTACGGAATCCCATACGCCGCACCGGCAAATACCATTTACCCTCACACTCATAAACATACCAACGCTGCGTCAGTTTCATATTTGCCTCATTATCATCATCAGGCTCACTGTTATTTGTCAAAAATGCCCCTTCATATGTGCGTGGGTATTCATATACCACTCGATACGTGCGTGATACACATGAGCAGCATATCACACTCAGCAACACACACAGTAAAGAACAAATCTTTCTCATCATGCACCTATCTTACCGCTAAAGCGCTCCCTTAACAAGAAAAACATTGCAAGTTTTTTTGAAAAATGCAACAATAAGGGGGAAGCAACAGGGAGTAATGATGAGAAAGATAGAAGTTTGTTGCGGGTCATTGGAAGAAGCGCAGGCAGCAGAAGCGGGAGGAGCCATCAGAATTGAGCTTTGTGCCGCTATCTCCTGCGGGGGCGTTACCCCGAGCCATGGTACAATACAAAGTATTGCAGAGGCCGGACTCAAGCTCGATGTCAATGTGCTCATTCGTGCACGCGAAGGTGGTTTTTGCTACACCGAAACAGAGATAGAGACCATGTGCAAAGATATTGAATTTTGCCGCAACATGGGGGTGCATGGTGTAGTTATTGGTGCCCTGACGGCCACCGGAGACATTGATATGAAGGCCTGCCGCAAGATGATAACTGCCGCCGGTAATATGTCTGTTACCTTTCACCGCGCGTTCGATATATGCCCAAACCCGCACCAAGCCTTGGAGCAGATTATTGAGCTGGGCTGCACTCGCTTGCTGACCTCCGGGCAAGAGGAAACGGCAGAACGGGGCGCCCCCCTCATTACCGAACTTATAAAACAAGCTGCAGGGCGCATCATCATTATGCCCGGCGCCGGGATCAAGCCTGCCAACATCGTCAACGTAGAAAAATTAACCGCTGCAACAGAGTATCACTCAACCGCAGCATCAGATTATGCGGATTCTGCCTACTGCGGACACGTCGTCTCTTTTACAACCTACCCGCAGCGGCCCGGCATTATCCGCCACTCTGCTCAAGAGGTTGTAGAGCAGTTAGTGCATCTTCCTGCGGCAGATTAATCGGCAGAGCCCCCATCAGCGCAGGAGCCTCGCCACGGCATCATGCCCTTTCTCCCGTGCCATTTCTGCGGGGGTAAGCCCGCTGTGAGCAACGCGGGTGGGGTCTGCCCCTGCCCTAAGCAGCATAGGCACCAACTGAGGCAAATTGTAGTAGGCGCAAGAGTGCAGTGGCGTCCACCCATCGCGGTCCGCCAAGTTCACATCCGCCCCCGCGGCTAAAAGCAATTCAACGTTTTTCAGGCACGCCGTCGACGAGCTGCGACAAGCAATAACAGCAGCATGCAGCGCCGTCACTCCTTCCTCCGCATCACGATGGTCAATCGTAGCAGCATCCCCGGCCTCCAGCAGCATAGCAAGAGCCTCCGCGCGTCCTTTCCAAGCCGCCAGCATCAGCGGGGTTTGCCCGGTCTCATTGACACAATTTACATCCAGGCCATCACCCAGCAGCAGCCGCAGCCAGCGCGTATCCGGGTACTCTACAGCGCTCTCCACATCGTTCATATCATCTGCACGGTAACGCGCCCCGGCTTCCATCAACAGGCGGTCCACCTCCTCGCTTCGGTAACGAATATGGTCCAAAACGTTTCCGCCAACATTGCGCGCATTTACATCCGCCCCGGCCTCCAATAACAGTCTTATCAGCCCCGCATTCTCACCTCGCACCCGCATCAACGGGGTATAGCCCTCAGCATCCGCAGCATTCACATCTGCCCCCGCCACCAAGAGAACACGAGCCGTCTCCACAGAATAAGCATGGTGCAGCGGGTGCTCCCCTGCGTCATTCAGCTGCGCATTCGGGCTGACTCCGGCCTCCAACAGCAGTTGAACAAGTGCCGTGTCATCCCACCACAAAGCCATTAACATGGGTGAGTGTTGATGACAGTTGAGCACATGCGGCACGGCCCCCGCTGCCAACAGTCGGCGAATCCCCCCATGGTTTCTAACAGACCAACACTGCCAAATGAGCGGCGTATCACCACGCTTATTACGGGCATTAACATTTGCCCCCGCAGCCAACGCACAGTCCACCAGCTCCGGGGTGGCACTTGTGCAGAAAAGCAATCTTGCAGCAGCTGCAGCCCGCTCCGCCACCGGCAGATACGCCAAAATCAGCCTTGCCACTGCGGCAGATCTTACATAATCCATTAAACAACGGTTACCCTTGTTTCGGGCACAGGCATCTGCCCCGGCTGCCAGCAACAATGCCACGGTCTCCGCAGAATCGCGAGCCACCGCCAGCATCAGCGCCGTCCGCCCCTTACCATCCCTCGCATCCACCGTCACCCCCTGCGCCAACAGCCCCCGCACACGGGCAGAATCCCCACACCACGCAGCATAGAGAAACTGCGCTTTGGGGGACATACCCGCTCGCCGCACTGCCGAATCACCTGTCATTGCTCCAATTTAACAAACCGACCCAAACAATGCAAGCCTATACCCGGTGCATACAATGAGGAGCTGATTCAACCGAATAATGACACACAGTCTGAGTAAAAAACACTAATTCCTATTATCTGTCTCTAAAAAACAGAAAATATATCAGCATTCAATCAAGGGCTACTCCTCGTTAATAATCAAAACCTCTGCACCAACGAAAAGCAGCAAAGCCAACTCATTAACATCTGCCGAATTGAGGACAATGTTCGGCGAAGGATTATTGTTTGCCTCACCAATAGAATTGCCATCAGCCAACTTCAACAGACGTTGACTGGACAAATACTGAGTAGAGCGCCGGGCAAGTGTATCGCCATCCAATATGCCCTCCCTTGCCTCAATTTTTGTTTTTACGTTTTGAGTAGAGGGGGGCATGGTTAGCACTACTATGTCATAAGAGGCAACAAGATCCTCGCCATCCCACACACATAATTCACGCATTTTAGGATACACCTCCACCCTCAAATCCATTTTAGTAACCACCAGTTTTTGGCCGGCTTTCAATGCAGAGGGGTCTGTAATACCGTTCAGCATCATGATAACTTCAACAGGGCAATGAGTTGTGTTAACGATACGGTTCAAGGTATCCCCTGCTCGAACGGTGTATATGGACGCATACGGATTTTTACGGGAGAGGTACACGGGCACTTGCACAGCGGCGGTAATTTTACGAGCTTCTCTACCCACTACGCCCTGCTGAGTCACAAAGGGGCGTAAAATTTCCACCGCCTTATCAAAATCTTTAGAGCGCACCAAGCGACGCGCCTGCTCTATCTCCGGCGGTCTTTTCGGCCAAAGAGAATAACTTTGCGCCTCTGCCGTACTCAAATTAAAGCAGGCCGCGACGCTTAAAGTCAAAAATATTGATTTCATGAGATTTCTGAATCATTTCTATCATAAAACAAAGCAAGGAAAGCTCCCATGCATCATCCACACCGCAAATTACCGCCCTAAAACAGTCCCCGGACTCCAGTGCTTCTTTTACAACCTTGTCACTTACTTCTCGCACATCTTCATGCAAATACTCTGTCTGCACATCTGACCTGCTGAAACAAAAACCGTATTTAACCAATGCCTGAATAGCAGCACCTCGAGCTCGCATCCAGTCCAAAAACCGGGCAGCATCCGGCGAAAAGCCCTCCATCTCTACCTCACATAAATCTGCAGGGCGAATGATGCGGGGTTTATGCGCCTCCACCCACCCGGAGCGTACCCGACAATGCCCAACAGAGTCCATAGGCTCCGTAATCAAACGAAAATTGAATCGGGTATCACCAAAAGAGTCAATGCGACGATCCGGCACATACAGCACCTTTGTGTTCTGTATGGCATAATTGGCTGTAGAATCGTCAAGCATTCACTTTTTAACCTGTAAGGGCGACTCCACCTTACGGAGGAGCCGCCCGTTTACAAAAAGTTAACCTGTGCTATATCAGGCCTGGTTGGCCTTGATGTAGTTCACCACGTCCTCAACGGACTTGAGCTTCTCAGCGTCCTCATCAGGAACTTCTACGGAGAACTCCTCCTCGAAGGCCATAACAAGTTCAACTGTGTCAAGAGAATCTGCACCGAGGTCATCAATGAACTTAGCGGTGGAGGTTACCTTATCGGGGTCAACGCCGAGCTGATCGACGATGATCTTCTTTACCTTTTCTTCAATGTTGTCGGACATAAGATGTACTGTTGTTTAAGACGGCTCTATATTACCTCAATATATACGGTTATGCAATACAAAACTTCACAAAAAATAAAAAAAATCGCATCACAGGCGCCTCGCTATATGCAGTAACCCGCAAAAAGTCAGGCATTTAACATATATTCCGTCAATCTTAGCATTCTGTAATGGCAAAGCCCCATCTCCTCCCGTTAAAAAGACATGAAGAGGAGATTTAAGCTCCGATTCCATAGCTTCAATAATCCCCTTAACCATTCCACAGAAACCATGAAGAGAAGCACTTTGTATTGCCTGTACTGTGTTTTTTCCTATTGCCGGGCAAGTAGATGAAACCGAAACACGTGGCAATTGTGCTGTGTTTTGGTACAAATAATGACAATAGGCAGATAATCCCGGTGCAATAGCCCCCCCTATATACACCGGCACATCATTTTGAGGGACCACTACGTCAAAAGTAGTGGCCGTACCGGCATCTACCGCTATACATGGCGCATCGCATAACTCTGATACGGCAAGGGCATTGACAATGCGGTCTGCGCCTAATGTGGCTGTTCCATCATACGAAAACCTCATATTCATTGGTGAATCAACTGAAACAAAATGCACAGGACACGAAAACGCAGCTGAAATGACAGCACGACATTGAGGCACTACGGAGCATACCACGACGAGCGATACCGCAACATCACCGACCACGGCTCTTATTTTATCAACCGTTAGTTCTGCAGTAGGTATGTAAAACAATTCTTCCGTTAGTTTTTCCCCTACAGCAAACATCAATTTTGTTCGCGTATTAGAGTTATCTATAAGAAGCCACTTTTCAGACTTATTATTCATATAAAAAACGTTTCTCCACATCATGAATAATCCGAGCAGCTCCCTCTTTTCTGTTTGCAATCATCATGGCAGATTTCCAAGAATTCCACAAGGATGCGTTATCTTTCACCAAGGATTGTAACAAATGCAATAAATCTGCCGTAGTCTCAACATAGCGGCCCACGCCATCCAATCGAATCAGCTCGAGATTCCCCTGCTCCTGCCCCGGCATAGCATAGTTAATAATAAGAGGCAAGTTCATGGTATAAGCCTCGTATACCGTAGCAGCACCGGCCTTACCTATATAAATATGAGCCTGTTCAAATAAAGAGGGCATGTCATCCGTTCGTTCAATAACGGTAACTCTGTCATTCTGTAAACGAACTAATGCGTTGTAGCGGGCTCCGGCAACCACCGTAATTTTAGCACCTGGAAACATTTGATAGATACCGCGTACATCTGCCCTCACTCGACGCTTGGGAGCATATGCACCATAAACTATATGAAAATCTGAGGCCGACGGGGCATAGTTTAACGCTTGTTTTTCATTAAAAAGAACACCAACCGGAAAGCCCCCGGTACAAAGCATTTCTGGAGGTAATGCAAATTTTTCTCTAACTAACCGCTCTGAATATTCATCCGGCAAATACACGACATCTGCGTTAGATAACATCCATGGACGGCTTATTTCCAAAGAATCAGTAACCACAACCCCATACGGCACCATCATTTCCCCATGCTCACGTAAATAATCGAGCATGTATGCATACAACGGGTAAGTACACAAAATGACATCCGGCTGATACTCCGTAATAAGCTTATTCAAATAATTTGTTACCTTACACAATACAGGGGCACACGCCTTGGTAGACCAATCTGCCGTTTCTGTTTGCGCATAGGTAATTCCCCAAATCCAGGGGGCGCTTTTCACGCAAAATTGATAAAATTTTCTTGTAATCTCAAAAATGCGAGGGCTACTTTTTTGGCATGGATCAACCGTCAATGTCTCCCACCCTCGCAAGCTGGCAAATTGGGCTAAAGCTCGTGCTGCAGAATTATGCCCCTCACCATAACCGACGGTGAGTAATAAGAGCTTTTTTTTAGGTTTATCCATGTGAAGCACAAAAAGAAAACCTCGGCTCTCATCAACGGGAGCCGAGGCAATTAACAATAATAAGAATTACGGACCAATCTTACTGGGGCGACCTTCAAACGCACCCCGGGGCTGAACAAAAATGGAATCATCCGGCATCAACTTCAAAGCGCGGTCTCGGGCACTGAAATAATCATACGTACGAGTTACAGAGCCACGAGAAACCTGAATATAGCGAGAACCATGTTCCGTTATATCACCACAATCAACAATGGCAGAAATCAGAGTCATATCGGGTCGATAGGGCAAATTCTTCTTTGCCCCAACATAGCCGGTTACCTGCACATAACGCTGATTCAAAGCCTCAATTTCAGCAGCATTACCTACCTGCACTACAACAATGGGTTGTGAATATATCTGCTCCTCCACATAACGAGCCTTGATGATTTCTTCTAGTTGCCGGGAATCTTTCCCCTCTGCTTTAATACGAGAAGAAAGATAAGGCATAGAAATAGTACCATCACTATGACTCACACGGTATTTGCCATCCACATTAGCTTTATCATCACCGGGAATATTACGGAAACTAATAATAATTTCAGCACCGCGTTTAGCCGTTTGTACAGGTGCAGCTGCTGCCCAATCCGTTATGCCAAAACATACGAACAGAGCAAATAGTGCAACTATAAATCGTTTAACTATATTATAACTTTTCATATATTGTATTAATAGATTGTTTCTGATTCAATACAAATCGTCGTCTGCATCAGCAACAGGCGACTGAGGCTCTACACGAGCCACTCGTTTATCTTCGCGAGCTTTTGAAGCGAGTGACTCTGCGGGTTTAGGTGCAGAGGTCACCGGCTCTACTCGAGAATTATCATGAGTGTAGTAAGAATAGTAGGTTGTATAGTACTGATATTGAGTATCAGAGCTAATATCAACATTGTTCATGACCAGCCCCATAATCTGACCACCAACATTGTTGATGATAGATTTGGTACGCAACAAAGCCTTAAGGGGCATCTTACGCGGCTGCAACACAACGAGGGAGGCATCAACCTTACTTACAATAAGGGATGCATCACTCACACCCAACACGGGAGGCGAGTCAAAGAACACAATGTCGAAACGGCGTGACGTTTCAGCCAAAAGCTGATCCATGCGATACGAGCCAAGCACACCAGAGGGGTCCACCGGCTGGGGGCCGGAGGGCATCAAATACAAATTCGGCACACCGGTCTTAAATACGGCATCTTTAAGAGAAATATCGCTAGTCAGGTAATTCGACAGGCCAAATGAGTCTTCCATCTCAGCATAGCGAGCAAGGCGTGGGCGACGCAAGTCTGCATCAATCATAAGCGTACTGAACCCAGCCGCAGCGTATACATACGCTAAGTTACTCAATGTAGTAGTCTTACCCTCACCGGCATTGGCAGAGACAACCGCAAATGTTCTGGCCTTGAACAAGGAGCGTTTAAGCTCAATATTCGTTCTGAGAATGCGATATGCTTCAGCATCCGGAGAATTACCGCCTTGCAAGGCAAGAAGGCCGGCATCCTGAGGAATAACACCCAATACCGGCAAGCCAAGGTGACGTTCGGCATCTTCCAAGGACTTCACAGATGTATCAAAGTAGTTATATACAAACGCCACCACAATACCACTTATCAAACCGACAACGGCACCAACAATAAGATTAAGTCGTACATTGGGAGAGGAGGGAGCTCCGGCCTTAGAAGGCTCACTATAAACCTCTACAATCGAACGACGAGCACTTAAGCGCATTTTGTCCTGTTCATGCTTGTGCTCTAAATCGCTATGAATTTCGTTCGCCTTTTTGTACTCTTCATGAGCTTGTAAAACAGTACGTTCCTCAAGTTGTTGCTCACGAAGCGCAGCCTCTGCATCAACCAAATCTTTTTCAATCGCAGCTAACTCATCCTGCTTCAATTTACGATGATGCTCCATTGCATCGCGCATATCAGCTAGCCCATCAAAAAGCTGCTTTTGGGTTCTGGAATGTTGCTCATCCAAGCGAATCACAACCGGATGCTTTTCACCATAGCCGGCCAACAGCATTTGCCCGCGCTGGTCATCCTCCTCCAACATTTTTTGATGAAGTTGGCGAACACGACCTGATGCAAACGACTCGGCAGAGAGGAGTTCACTGCTGACAACATAATTAAGGAGCGCCTCATCCTTAAGTTCATTCAACTGACTGATATGAACATTAACACGGCTGATTTCACTACGCAAAGCAACTTGCGAAGAACGCAGCGTATAAAGTCTTTGTTTTTCACCACCACTTGACTCAGGGCCACTCCCGTCCCACATACCGGCCAAGTATTTACTGTTCGCGATATGATAGCGAACATTTTCCGCTTTGCGATCAAGTTTTGCAGCACTCTGCTCTAAAACTTCTTTACGGTCTGCAATGGTATCTTGTATTTTCTGAGTCTCCTCGCGATCACGAATTTCACGATAAGAAGCAGTAACCTGAGCACATACAGCACACGCAGTTTGAGCATTAGGATGCGTCACGACAATATCAATCATGCTGGTACCCTCAACCGGCTGCAATTTAACACGACCACGAAGTTCTGCAACTGCACCATCCAAACTGGTTCCCCATTCTTTGGGTAAGTTTAACTTTTCAGCAACATGTCTGAGGTTGCGCTGTGACACCATGACCTCAAACTGAGTTGCAATATATGAACCGCCTCCGGAACCAAGAAGAAGAGGATTTGTGCCCGCACCTTGAGCAGTCACATCAACGTGCTCACCGGGAGTTTTAATCTCGATACGCATCGCACTCGTATACTCAGGCGTTGTTAATTCTGTGATAACGGCACAGCTTACAAATACGAGAAGGAAAACAAAAAAGGCTTCCTTCCAGCGAGACTTTAATATTTGTAAATAGTCCTGCGCATGAAGAATAGCCTCTGCTTGTTTTACGGGGGAGGATGTGTCTGCCATATACCTATATATGTAAAAACAAGGATGGAATCAGGCTTACAAAGCCGGATTCCATCCTATTAAAATTCATCAGAATGAATATGTTAAACCGGCCGAGATCACGTCTCGATTATAATGATCTATCGGGGAAATATCACCGTGGTCGCCATACGTGTATGTATAGTTAATATCACCGGAAAGGTTATCAGTGAATACATACCTCATACCAACGGAAGCAGTCCATGTATGACGGTCATAATCACGAGCCCCGTTTGTTCCCTTTGAATATTGGGAGAACAAAAGAGAAGTACCGGCATTAAAAGACACTTTCGGAGTAAGCACGTAAGAGGCATTCATACCAACACGCCATGTCTCGTTAGAACGATAGTTACTTCCACCCCAACGAGAATACGTATCAATATTTTCATTGGAGTATGCAACATATGCGGATGCACTCACCCCCTTCGTCATTTGACGGCGATAAGTGAAATTCAAGGTAGGATAAAGTTTATTGTCGCCATCAATGAATTTAGCTTGAGAACCCACACTCAGGCTCATACTGTCCGTCGGGCTGAGAGAATGAGCAATGGAGAGATTGGTGAACCAGCTGTCAGAATCGTAACCTTCGCTACGGTCTTCCTTTCTCCACGTAGTGTTTAAACCATAAGTCGTACGAGCATCCTTACGAAGGTTCAAAGAAAGGCCACCGGAAAGATAGGTGCGGTCATCCTGCTCATAGCGGGAATCAGTATACACGTTACCGTTGTAGCTTACATTTGCCGTCCAGCTCCAACGGCAGTCAATCATACGAGAATAGGAGCTACTGATATTCCACGTCAAACAATCACCTTGAGTATTAGCAGAGGAAATACCGTTAGAATAGTCAGGATCAGGCATATAAGACAAAGAGAAGTTTGCGGTATACTGACTACCGGCAGAGAAGGCATGGCTCAAAGTAGCAGACACGGAAATATCGGAGAAGTTTCTCTCATCCGTACCATTTGCAGTCTTATTATACAATTGAGCACCAAGGCGAGCAGTGAAGGTTTTCTTGGTAACTGTTTCGTAATCAGCGTACGAAGCAGTCACACCATAACGCACAAAACCGCCATCCTCACGATCACCATTTGATTCGTTGTTCAAGTTAGAATCATAGCCGGCACTCATATACACACCATATTTCATGGCATGAGACTCAGGCAGGCCAATAGGAGGAGCTGCATCATAAAGACTAAGGCCGAAAGCGCTCACAGAGAGCAAACCGGAGAGGACAAGTGCTTTAAAAATTGTTGATTTCATTGTTATACAATTTATAGTTTGTTAGCAGACAGTCATTAATTATTGGGAGAAGTAGGCGGAGGAGTCGGCATCATGCCGTTAAACGCAGGCATCTCGCCATCCGTATCCAAACGGCCATCATCGTTTGTTACAGCAGCATCAAAAGATGTCTCATACACACCGGTAACCGTCGGAAGAATGGAAGCAACCGTGTTATCAGCAACCCCCTCATTCAGGGAAGCATTATAAAGAGCATCCAACAGACCGTAGAACTGAGCCTCTGTCACAGAAGAAGAAAGAATCGTTGCAGAATAGCGAGCACGCTGCACCTTCTGCCCCTTAATAGCAGAACCCTTAGCATCCTGATACTTGCGAACATAAGTACCAATGTTACAGGCTACATCACCAGGGAAAGCCAAGAGAATGGCGCGCAGGATAGCATAGCACTGGGAAGATGTCCAGTTGGTACGCTGAGCAAGCACCGTTTCGTACAGCAAAGCAGACTTTTCAGGATCCTCCTTAGCAGCCTTGTATACAGCATTGCAAAGATCTGCAAGAGAAGCCTTAGAATCTTGAGCAGAAAGAGCTACAGCCTCATTCCACGCAGGAGTAGCAGC
This sequence comes from Akkermansia sp., assembly GCA_017399165.1. GTDB lineage: Bacteria > Verrucomicrobiota > Verrucomicrobiia > Verrucomicrobiales > Akkermansiaceae > Akkermansia. The sequence continues at coordinate 22,385 of JAFQEF010000044.1, read as the reverse complement.
CATCACAGGGGCCGCAAGCATGCCCATCATCAGAGCAATCGCAAGGTAGGTCGTCTTCATAATTATTCTCTTCTATCTATTGAACAGAAGCGGGTAGCGGGAATCGAACCCGCATGGCCAGCTTGGAAGGCTGGAGCTTTGCCATTAAGCTATACCCGCGCTTTGACGGGGCAATTTTACCAATTTGTTACCAAAATGCAAGCATAATTTCTATATTATGCTAATTTTTTTAATTTTTTCAGTTTTCTCTTGACTTTCACCCACTGTTCACGTATACTGCGCCCCGTTACGCGGGCGTCGTTCAATGGTAGGACGCGTGCTTCCCAAGCATGAGACACGGGTTCGATTCCCGTCGCCCGTATTCCCACCCCGGTTTCATCCGGGGTTCTTTTTTACCTGCTTTTCATCCCTACTTCATTTTTTAATGAGCATGCACACCTTAATGCTTGACAAACGCGGTGAATTTGCTTAACTTTTCTTTAGCTTTTTCACGCATAACACAAAATATGCCCATAGGAGACCAAACAGCACGCTCACCATACCGGCAGATGGAACTGACGCCGGACAGCACAGATAGCTTCATGCACACACCCGAGCGCATGATGGAGCAAGCCGAGCGACTGCGCCAACAGGCAGAATTATTTGAACAGCAACGCATGGAGAGCGAAACCCGCAGTCGTGAGCTGGAGGAAAACACCATGCGCAAAACCAATTTCAATGCAGATTTAAACGAGGTAGGGCAACGCATTCACAATGCAGTACGCCGCATCTCCCGAGACATGGACAGCATGGAGCGAGAGCACCGAGAGATGGCACAAGTGTGCGAGTGTTTCCAGCGCCATCTGCAAATCCTTTCCTCTCTGCAACCACAACAATGGGCACCGGAGACCGTCAAAGAGCGTCTCAGAGAAGCCCTACCCAAGCTCGACCGCGCCGATAACGACTTTCACGAGGCGTACGCGTGCGGGCGCGAATACAGGCACACCACAGTTTTCCACAACAAACCCGGGGAAGAAGAGCCCAAGGAGCAGTTCGGCATGAAACACATTAAAGAAGAAATGCTGCGCGGGCTGGCATTCCACTTGCCGCTCTTCTTGCTCCTCCTCATCACCTGGGGCATATATACACTGGCAACAGCATCTTAATTATGGCACAGAAACGCATCAGCAGACAGCAACAATACGCACTAACAGAGGCAGAATTGCGCCACACCCCCGGCGCACATGGGGCAGAGAGTGCCACGCAGCGACGCGCCATGCGTTACGGCAAAAATGTACTTGCCCCGTTGGAGGAAGAGAGAGGCACCACCCGCCACAAAACGAGAGACATCAGCGTGCACCACGTCACAGGGCAAAGCCGCAACCTGCTCATTGAGAACATCATTTTACTCGCCTTTTTAGCAGGTTCTATCTACGTACTCTACCAGCTGACCATTTATCTACTCAACCAAGCCTGATTTACCACCATGGATACGCCGCAAATCGATGTAGCCTACATTGCCAAACTGGCCAAGCTTGACCTCACAGCAGAGGAAACCGAGCGTTTTTCCGCAGACCTCAATCGTATTTTGGGGTATGTAGCCCAATTAGGGGAGTGGGACACCACCGGCGTAGAGCCCATGTACCACCCGCTGCCTGTATTTGATGCCGTGCGTACGGATACCGCCGAGCAAAGCCTGAGCAACGAGGCTGCTTTGGCAAATGCCCCCGCAGAAGAAGACGGCCAGTTCCGTGTCCCCAAAGTAGTAGAATCCGCACACTGATTTTTCCACCATGCTTTACGGTTCCATATCCCATTGGCGCAAGCAACTCACGGCAGGGCAAATCACGCCCACAGAACTGGTGCAGGAACTCGCCCGCATTACCGATGCGAAAAACCCCGGCATCAACGCCTATATCTCCTACAACACGGATGCCGCTCTGGCCGCCGCCGCCAAGGCGGACCTCAGCCAGCCGCTGGGTGGCATCCCCATTGCCGTAAAAGACAACATCTGTATGCAGGGGGAGCCCACGCGCTGCGCCTCTAAAATGCTGCACAACTTTGTATCCCCATATGATGCCACCGCCGTCACTAAACTGAAGGCTGCCGGGGCTATTCCCTTCGGCCGAGCTAATATGGATGAATTCGCCATGGGCTCCGCCGGTCAAAACTCTGCCTACGGGCACACGGAGAACCCCGCTGCCCCCGGGCACGTGCCGGGTGGTTCCTCCAGCGGCTCCGCTGCAGCTGTAGCAGGCGGCATGGCTATTGCAGCCCTTGGGTCAGACACCGGTGGCTCCATCCGCCAGCCGGCCTCTCACTGTGGCATCGTGGGCATGAAACCCACCTATGGTCGCATCTCCCGCTATGGCTTGGTAGCCTTCGCATCCTCGCTGGATCAAATCGGCCCGCTCACACAAAATGTGGAAGACGCAGCCCTGCTCCTCAACGCCCTGTGCGGGCATGACGCCAAGGACTCCACCTCATCCACCCACGCTACAGAGGACTTCACCGCCAAGCTCGGACAAAGCATTGCCGGGGTGCGCATCGGGTTACCCAAAGAGTACCTCAGCAGTGGAAACTCCCCGCAGGTAACCGCCGCCATTAATCTGGCCGTTCAAAAACTCACCGAGCTGGGGGCAGAAATTGTGGAGGTCTCCCTGCCCCACTCAGAGGCCGTTGTAGCCGCCTATTATATTATAGCCTGTGCAGAGGCCTCCAGCAACCTCTCCCGTTTCGACGGCATCCGCTACGGCTACCGTGCAGAAAACACCAACGGGTTGGATGACCTCTACAGCCGCTCTCGTGCAGAGGGATTCGGCGCAGAAGTCAAACGCCGCATCATCCTCGGCACCTATGTGCTCTCCAGCGGTTTCTACGATGCCTACTACGCCAAAGCCCAAAAAGTGCGTGCCCTGGTAGCGCAGGATTTTGCCAATGCCTTTGACAAGGTGGACTTCATCCTCGGCCCCGTGGCGCCCACGGCAGCCCCCCTGCTTCACGACACAAACATGAGCCCCCTGCAAGTTTATTTGGCAGATATTTACACCATCCCCGCCAACTTGGCCGGGTTACCCGGCATCTCCATACCCACGCCGCAAGAGGGTGCCCTGCCCATCGGCATCCAGCTGCTCGGCAAACACTTTGCAGAGGCAGACCTGCTGCGCGTAGCCTCCGCCCTAGAAAACGCCCTGTCATGACCCCCGTCTACCTCAGCATCGCCGGTTCAGACTGCTCCGCAGGCGCAGGCTTGCAGGCAGACCTCAAAGCCGGTTTTGCCTTGGGGTGTTACCCCCTCACCGCCGTCACCTGCGTGGTGAGCGAGGTACCCGGCAAGGTGGAGGGCATTGTAGCCATGGAGCCACAATTCGTGGCAGACCAAGTGCGCATTTGCCTGCAAAACTTTCCCGTGGCAGCCATCAAAACAGGCATGCTTTACAGCCCGGAGATTGTGCAAGCCGTCACGGCCGAGCTGGCAGACTATAACGGCCCCATAGTGGTGGACCCCGTCATGATAGCCACCGCCGGTGAGCCGCTCATGCTGCAAGCAGCCATCAGCGTGTATGAGCAAAACCTCATGCCACGCACCACCCTGCTCACCCCTAATCTGGATGAGCTCATCAAACTGCTCGGCACAACAGAGCCCATCTCCACGGCAGATGACCTGCAACAAGCAGCCCTGCAACTCACCCGCCGCTACAACTGCGCCGTACTGGCCAAGGGCGGGCATTTGGGCGGCAACACCTGCACGGATATTCTGGTACAAAAAGACGGCACCTGCCACAGCTGGGCACACCCGCGTACTCTCGGCATCTCCACCCACGGCACAGGCTGCACTCTCTCCTCTGCCATTGCCGCGCATTTAGCGCACGGGCACAACTTGGTGCAAGCCGTAGAGCTCTCCCTGCAATACATCACCCGCGCCATCGCCTCATCCCATAAACTCGGCGAGCTTTGGGCAGTGAACCACCACGGGGAATAAACGCAGGCTCCCTGCACACTCACTCATTTATTTACTTTTCCACCTTAAGCACAGCGCGGCCGGCGGCCGCCATCATGGCCTGTTGCGTACCGGAGGTCACGATGAGGGATTGCGGGGAGATTGCACCACGCACCACAATATTCTCCCCCTGCAGAGCCCCCGTGGTAACAGGAACCATACTCACTTTATTTGCCGAATCCAAAGTAAGCACAAATTGCTGCCCCTGCACGGATACCACGGCAGATTGCGGCACCAACAACGCATTCCTATACTCCGCCACGGCAGCACGCACGGTTACATACATGCCGGGGCGCAACAGGGCTTGCGGGTTCTCCAACAAGGCATCCATTTGCAACGTACCCATGGTGGCAGACACCTCATTATCCACCCCGGTAATGCGGGCAGAATGCGGGTATACGGAGCCATTGGCCGTTTGCACCTGCACCTCTGCCCCGGGGCGCAAGGTACCATTTACTCCACCCTGGTTAAGCCAATCCTGCTCGCTGATGCTGAAACTAACCCTGATGGGCTGCACACTGCTCACCGTCACCATGGGCGCACCACCAGGGGAAACAAAGCTACCGACATCCGCCCGAGCAAAGCCTGCAATCCCATTCAACGGGGAGCGCAGGGTACAGTACTCCACATTAGATTTTGCCTGCGCTACCGCTGCACGGGCAGCCTGCAAAGCAGCCTGTGCCGCCTCCGCCTTGCGCTGCGCCTCCGTAAACGTTTGGCGGGCAACGGAGCCATCTTTCACCAGCGGGCGGTAATACTCCACATTCTGTGCAGCCTCCTGCGCGTTGGCAGCAGCCTGAGCCTCCTGCTGTTGCGCTTGCTGCAAAGCCTCGGCGTACAAGGTATCATCCAGCTGATAAAGCACCTGCCCTTTTTCCACCGTCTGCCCATTGGTAAACAAGCGCTCCAGCACATAGCCCTCCACACGCGGCAACACCTCGGCAGCTACATCGGCCTCCAAGTGGCCAATCCAGTCTCGGTACACCGTAACATTACCCACCGTGGGGTGCCCAACCGTAACCGTATACGCGGGCAAAGTCTCCTCTGTGGGCGCCGCTTCTCGCTTGCATGCACTCAACCCAAGCGTACTCACCAATAAAAGCATTACATATTGCCTCATGCAGTACAGACACCCCATGGCATGAAACCTTCAAAAACAAGTGGCTTTGATGCTTGCGGGACCGCCCGTCATTTGCTACAATACGGCACGTATGAGCCAAACAGCACTGCCAGCCCCCCCACGCCGCCTGCCATGGTTGCCGGTGTTGTTGTGCATACTCTTGGCTGCTTGGGGGCTGGGGTGGAGCGCCCTTCGCATCGCCACAGAGGGCGTAGGCGTACTGGGGGTAAACAATGCCGTACCCTGGGGGTGGGATATCGTGCTCTTTGTCTTTTGGATTGGTCTGGGGCATGCCGGCACGCTCATATCCGCCATCTTATTATTAAGTGGCAAACATTGGCGGTGCAGCATTGCTCGGCATGCAGAGCTTATGACACTTTGCGCCGTGTGCACGGCAGCAGTCTTTCCGCTGGTGCATGTGGGGCGAGCGTGGATGCTGTGGCAAATGGCCCCCCTGCCCATGCCCGGCAGCGTGTGGCCGGAGCTGGCTTCTGCCCTGGTATGGGATGCCGCCGCTATCTCCTCATACCTGCTGCTCAGCATCCTCTTTTTCTGCATGGGGATAAGGGGGGAGCATACGCAGCAAGCTCAACACCGCAGGCTCTGGGCACACAGTTGCCTGCTGATGGCGGGTATACTCACCCCGCTCGTCGTTATGGTACACAGCATTGTGGGCAGTGACTTTGCCCTCATCCTGCGTTGGCAAAGCGTCATCATACCGCCATATTTTGTATGCGGAGCATTGTTATCCGGCATGGCAGCCGTGCAACTCATCGCGTTATGCACAGGGTGCCGCATCGGCGTCATTGCTAAAATGGCACAGCTCACGGCCGCGCTGGGTGGGGCAATAGGTTTATTTTATGGCTACGAGCTACTCACCGAGCCGTCACTATGGGGCTACACCTATGCTACCATGCTTCTGTTCAACACCGTGCTCCCCACAGCAGTGCTGAGCATCCGCAAAATGCGCTACAACCGCTTGGCTGTGGGGGCTATAAGCTTGGGCATCCTTTGGGGCATGTGGCAAGAGCGCGTACATATCATTATAGAACGCTCCATCAAGCTTACCAACGGGGCATACACCCCCAGCGGGGTAGATATAGCCATGGCTGCGGGCAGCATAGGGCTCTTCCTGGCTCTCTTCTTCTGTATAAAATCTCAATTACCGCAAGAGAGCCTCGACCCGCGGCGCTACCTGACCACGCCTCCCCCCACTACCCCGCGCAAGGCGGCCATTATCGGCAGCGGCACACTTGTACTCTCCGCCACCCTTTGGGCAGCCGCCACACAATGGGCAGACACCGCAGGTGCCGCAGGCAGCAGCCCCCGTGGGGCACTTTATTACATACCGGCATTACTCGTCATCGGGCTGTTAGGAGCAGGGCTGGGTGTCTTTATCAACTATATCAAAAACACCTGCAAGTCATGAGAAAAGCTCTTACCATCATTTCGTTAGCGCTCATATTGCTACTGAGCATCCTGTTGGTGTTGCAATTCACCGGCACACGGCAAGAGCCCGTGCTGTTGATTCAAGACATGACCCATGCCCCCACCCACCTGCAGCAAGCCCCGCCTGCAGGGGTAGTACCGTTCGGGGAGCCTCGCCCCGCACTCGCGGCAGACCGCCTTTTTCTCTATCACTGTGCCGCTTGCCATGGCAACAACGGCACGGGGCAAAGCTATGTTGCCGCCTACAACGGCATGCCCACGGTCGGCAACCTCAGCACCCTCAACAAAACACCTGCGGAGCTCAAACACTCCCTCCTGCACGGGCGCGGAGCCATGCCCGCATTCCGTAACCGCCTCAACCAACAGGAGGCAGACTCCCTCATACCATACATCCTAAACCATATACAAAACAAATGAAACGTGCCTTTCTGGTATTATTGCTGTTATTTGCCTTATTGGCCTCCACCGCCATACAACATACCCTGAGCAGCACCCCGTTTACAAGCGGTAAAATGTTGGGCATTGTCCCCCTTACAGATATGGTGTTTGCCCTGCCTGCGGGTATTTTCGCGGCAGGCATCATAGGCATTATGCTGGGTGTGGGGGCAGAGTTTTGGCGCGCCGTGCTCCCCATTTGCGGGGCAGATTGGGTACCCACCCGCCGCCTTACCGCCTTGGCAGATGCTGGTTTGTGGTGCGGCTGGGTTATCGCCGGCACCTGCTATGCCGCGCTCCCCTGCATTTACCCGTGGATCAGCACCATGGGGAACCACACACTTTATACCGCTGAGAACTACCGCATGCTCATGCTGATAGGTTTGGGCACCATGATAACCGTAAGACTCTTCAACACCTTTTTACCCCGCAAACACGGTTTATGGGCCACGTTGATGAGTGCCGCCGTAGGCTTGGGTGCCGGGCAATTTTGGTGGAACGGGCTACCCATCGACTTTTTAGCCCTCGCGCTCCTGTTGCCGGTATGCACCTTGCTTTGCATGCCACTCCGCGGCACAGATACCCCCTTTACCTGGCTCGGCATCTTAGCAGCAGCCTTGGCACTGTATGCCACCGGGTTCTCGCAGCTCATCGTCAGCTACCCCACAGGGCCGGTGGACCAAAGTGAGGGCTGGCTCACCCTTAAGTTCACCGCCAACAGCCTGCTGCTTGCCACCTTGGTAATGCTGTTAATACGCCCACTGCGGTGCAATATATACGCACGCTGCACGGCGGGCGGGCTCGGCATCCTCTCCGTATTACTTTACAACTGGTATGCCATTGCCTCCCCCTTGGATGCCGCTTTGATAGGCACCCTGCCCACCACACCCGCCGCCACGGTATACGGCATAACACTTCTTTGCGCAGCGGGGCTGCTCATGTTGCGCCTCCTTTGCCACCGCCATCTCAAAGAAAATCAGTAATTTTTGCTCCATCCGCGCATTCTGTGGTTGCAATCAGCCATAAAAAAAGATAGAATAGGTGCAGTAGCTTAACACCATCTCTCTTTTTTTTATGGCAGATCCAAAACTTAAAACTGTTGCTCCCGCCGGGGCTCCTCGCCGTGTGCTCCTTAACACCGGTGCCGTTCCCACTCGTCGTGTCACCCTCAAGGGCGCAGATGGCCGCTCCATCGCCCCGAAATCTCCGGCTCCCACCGCTGCCCCTACCCCCACACCTGCTCAAGAGCCCGTGGTTGCACCGGAACCAGCTGTAGATGAAACAGCTCTCCTCGCTCAACAGGAATACGAGCGCCAAATGGAAGAATATAACCGCCAGATGGAGGAGTACAACCGCCAAATGGCAGAGTATGAGGCCCAACAAAAAGCCGAGGCTGAGGCCGCCGCAGCCGCAGAGGCTGAGGCCCGAGCCCAAGCAGAGGCAGAAGCTGCCGCTGCTGCAGAGGCTGAGGCCCGCGCCAAAGCAGAAGCCGAAGCTGCTGCCGCCGCTGCTGCAGCCGCAGAGGCTGAGGAAACCGCAACCCTTGTAGAAGCCCCCACCCCCATTGCCGTACCCAAGCCCGTAGCAGGTCCCAAGCTCAGCGTTGCCAAGCCTACAGGTGCTAAGCCCGCCGCAGGCCCCAAGCTCAGCGTTGCTAAACCCGCAGGTGCTAAGCCCGCTGCAGGAGCCCCCAAGCTCGGCGTTGCTAAGCCCGCAGCCGCCAAACCGGCAGCAGGTGCGCCCAAGCTCGGCGTTGCTAAACCCGCAGCTAAACCCGCCCTTGCACCCAAGCCCGCCCCCACCGCCGGCACGGCTCTGCCCCCCGGCACACCGCCGCCCCCCCCTGCCCCCGTAGAGGAGCCCACTGCCGAATACGAGCAAGAGGCCCCGCAGATGACGGATGCTGAAATCGAACAGCAGAACGCCTACTACGAGCTACTGCAGGCAGAGGCCAACAAGACCCCCTTCCACAAGAAACCCATTTTCTTTGTAGCATGCGGCGTACTCTTGGTGGGTGCCATTGCAGCCATCCTTACCGTACAATCCTCTGAAGATGCCGTGGCAGCCATCGAAGCCAAGCGCAAGGCTGCCGCCTCCGTGCTCAACCGAGCCGGTGAAATTAACCAAAAGGAAGTCTTTACACTTGACGACGCCAAGGCTAAGGGTGTCAACATCAAATGCAGCAAGCAAGATGCCGAGCTGCTGCTGCATGTTATCATCAACCACGATGAGAGAGATGAAAACGGCCTGTGCTGGGGGCCGGACACCGTAGGCACCGCTATGAACGCCTGCGTATTGCTCGGCATTGCCTCCGAGCAAAGTGCAGACATTTGCAACATGGTATTCAAAACCTTGGCAGACAACGCCACCAAGATGCACCCCGAACTACTTGATGAGCTGCTGGATCGCCTCACCAAAACCAATATCAAGGGCTTGAACAAGAAACTCAACGCACTTGCCAAGCCACTCAACCCCAAGGACGATGCCTCTGTACTCACCGTTATCTGGACCTACAAGGTGCGCCTTGCAACCATGAAGGATAAAGACAGAGTCATGCAGCTCATCAAGACCAAGGACTTGGATGGAGACCTTCTCAAAGCCGTATGCGCCTATACCTTTGAGCTTATCAAAAACACCGATAGTGCAGAAGAAAAAGCCGCATTCGGCAAGCTGATTTGGGATACAGTTAAAGGCGATGAAGACAGACTCGGCAACCAGAGCATCATGCGCATGCTGGCCTACACCTGCCAACCCGATGCTTTGGAATACTACAAAGGCAAGATGGAAGATAAGGAGAACTGGAAAAAATACAGCCCCTTCTTTGCGGCGTGGCAAGACGATGAAATTACCAGATACCTTAACGAGTTACGCAAACAGTGCGACCCCGATGATGAGAAGAAAGCCAACATCATTGACACCACCATCATGCGAGTTCTCACACAAAACCGCGAGCGCTCCGTGGAGGATGCTAAGAAACTTCTGGCACTGGCGTATGATGACTTCTTTGCAGATACAACAGGACTGCAGGATCTGCTTGTAAAAGACACAGACCGCACCCCGGAAGAAGAAGAGGAATACCAACGACTCTTGAGAGTAGTTGCCCTGCAGGCAAAGGTTGTAGAAAACCTCGCTAACTACTGCAAAGAGTACTACGATTGGGTAGATGTTATCCTCAACGAGATTGACGCAGAGTGCGATAAAGCCAACAGCCAACCCCACAAAAAGCTGCGCGGCTCCATCAAAAAAGCACGCAAGGAAATCCAAGAGGCCGCGACCAAAGAGAGTAACAACCGCGCTAAAAAAGAAAAGCGCAAGAAACTCGAAGATTAATTAGTACAATTAATTTCCCCCTCGGTTCCAACTGACGGAACCCGAGGGGGAAAAAATATACGCACACCATGAAACACGCCTATATACCTCTGATACTGACTTGTTCTCTCTGCGGCCTGAGCGCATGCAAAGAAAAAACACAACTCAACAGCGCTCCCGTCAGTAAAAAAGCAACGGAAATCTCTACCCAACAAAACACCCCCATCGAAACTCCGGAGCAAGCTCAAAAGCGCAAGCAGGAAGCTGAAAAAAAGCAGCGCCAAGCGGCAGCCTCCATTCTTGAGCAAACTATCGAAATTAATAGAAAAGAAATTTTCACATTAGAAGACGCCAAGGCACAGAGCGTGGAAATTAAGTGCAGCCAAGAAGACGCAAAGCTTCTCTTACACATCATCGTCAACCATGATGAAAGGGACGAAAACGGCAATCTTTGCTGGGGCCCGGACACCGTAGGCACCGCCATGAACGCCTGCGTATTGCTCGGCATTGCCTCCGAGCAAAGTGCAGACATCTGCAACATGGTATTCAAAACCTTGGCAGACAACGCCACCAAGATGCACCCCGAACTACTTGATGAGTTGCTGGACCGCCTCACCAAGACCAACATCAAAAAACTCAACACCAAGCTCAATGCGCTTGCCGACAAACTCGACATCAAAGAGCACGCCGAAGTACTCACCGTTATCTGGACCTACAAGGTGAGCCTTGCAAACATGAAGGATAAAGACAGAGTCATGAAGCTCATCAAGACCAAGGACCTGGATGGAGACCTTCTCAAAGCCGTATGCGCCTATACCTTAGAGCTTATCAAAAACATCGATAGTGCCGAAGAAAAAGCCGAGTTCAGCAAGCTGATTTGGGATACAGTTAAGGGCGATGAAGACAGACTCGGCAACCAGAGCATCATGCGCATGCTGGCCTACACCTGCCAACCCGATGCCTTAGAATACTATAAAGGCAAAATGGAAGATAAGGAAAATTGGAAAAAATACAGCCTCTTATTTGCAGCATGGCAAAACGATGACATCGCAGCCTACATCAATAAAGAGCTGGCACCCATGTGTGGCGATGATGAAAAACTGTCCAACACTGTAGACAGCATGCTCATGAAAGTGCTCACACAAGACCGTCCTCGCAGTGTAGAAGACGCCAAAGCTCTGCTCAACTTGGCATACGATGATTTCTGGACCGACACCTCCGGCATGCAAGATACGCTCATCAAACTGGATGAAAATCCTGACGATGCCACCCTGCAAGCAGAATACGACAAGCTCGACCGCGTCTTCAGACAAAAAGAGAAAGTCATCAAGAACTTGGCTAACTGTAAGGAATACCATGACTGGGTTGATGCCATCCTCAACGACATTGAGGCAGAGTGCAATAAAACCCCCAACAGCCAACGCCACAACAAGCTCGCGGCTCAGGTAGAACGCGTTCGCAATGAGATTAAGGAAAACGAGCTCAAAAACGCCGCCTCCACCGCCAAACATGCCAAGCGCATGGAGCTGGAGGACTAAAGCACACGCTCATCCCCCCCACTTCTTTCCATTCACGGCCGCTTTGCCCCGGGCAAAGCGGCCGTTTTATACCCACTCCCCCATTGTCGGCGGCAAAAATACACTATCATGTCAAAAAAATATCACTTTATACTTGCAAATCCTGATTTTTACTGTAAAATCCCCTCGTCATCACCATGACATCGAGCTGTAGCGCAGTCTGGTAGCGCGCTTCGTTCGGGACGAAGAGGTCGCAGGTTCGAATCCTGTCAGCTCGACTCAATTTGTATTTCGGGGTGCCGCCCACCAAGCGGCAGCTGAATCGGAACCAGGCGCACACTTGGCGCAGTTTCACCACACGGCACACGGCCCGGCGCATTCCCTCCCTTGATATAGGGAAAGCAAAATGAACGCAAAGGGCCGATCCCCCCGGAAACAACAGGGGTAAAACGCGCCCATGCAGCACATGTAACCGCTGTTGCCATACGCGCACACAACCCCCCCCCCCCCGAGAGAGCTTTTTCCTATATCTCACACCACATACCACAATAAGACTATGTCCGGTCACAACAAATGGTCCAAAATTAAGTTCACGAAGGCAGCTGCCGACGCGAAAAAAGGCAAAATCTTTGCCCGTTACTCTCACGAAATCACACTTGCAGCCAAGAGCGGCGGTGGAGATGTAGATACCAACCCCCGCCTGCGTGCCGCTATTGAAGGCGCCAAGGCTGCCTCTATGCCCAAAGACAACATTGACCGCGCCGTCAAAAAAGGCACCGGCGAGCTCCAGGGCGAAACGATTCAGGAGGTCACTTACGAGGGCTACGGCCCCGCCGGCACGGCTTTCATTGTTGAGGTTGCCACCGACAACACCAACCGTTGCTCCTCCGAGATCCGCACTATTTTCTCCAAAAACGGCGGCAACATGGGCACCCCCGGCTCCGTTGCTTACCAGTTCGACCGCAAGGGGCAAGTCACCATCAACGCCCCCGAGCTCGATGAAGATGCCGCCATGGAGCTTGCCATGGATTGCGGTGCAGATGAGTTTGAAGAAGGCGAGAACGAGGGTGAGTGGGCATTCATTTGCGGCCCCACGGACCTCAGCGCCGTGTCCGAGGCACTCACCGCGGCCGGTCGCAACGTTACCGGCATGAAGCTGGTGTCCATTGCACAAAACCCCACGGATATTACGGACGTTGCCACGGCACAAAAAATCATGCGCCTTTTCGAGCGTTTGGATGACTACGATGACACCATGAACGTGTTCTCCAACTTCGAGATTGACGACTCCATCCTGGAGCAGCTCTAAAAAACTGCACCACACACAGGAGCCCGCAGTACTCCTTATAAGGCGGGCGGTTACCACTTTTTGATTACACACCGCCCGCCACCAGTTTTTTCCTCTTCCGTATTATTATTTGTTACGCCCCCACGCACCATGAGCCACATGAGTGATAACGATTCCACCCCGTATACGCCGCGCCCGCGCATGCAGCGCCGTACATACCCCGGTTCGTCCCGCTTCAATTCCGACAACCGGGACTATTACAGCGACCGCCCGCAATCCATGCAACGCCATACCAACCGCTTTGAGCGCAACGGCAACAACAATCACGGCAACGGCTACAACCACGGCAATAACTATAATAATAACGACAATAATTACCACAACAACGGCCCGCGCCATTACAACAATTACAATAAACCCAAACCGGTCGCACCGCGCAAAAGAACTTTCGTAAAACCCAAACCCATCCCCAAAACAGGCCGAGCCTATGTACCCGTGGGCGAGCCGGAGGAGCTCACCGGCCTGCTGGAGATTACAGCCAAGGGGTTTGGCTTTATACGCACGGCGGCCAACAACTGGGCCCCCTCTGATGAGGCCGTATATGTGCCGGCAGACTTAATAGCCACCCACAAACTGCGCCCCTACGTGCAAGTTACCGGCATGGCACAGCGCTACGAGCGTGGCCACCAGCTCACCACTGTTACCGCCGTAAACGGCATGCCGCCCGAGGTAGCGGCAGATGCCCCCCATTTTGACGACCTCAAAGCCGTAAACCCGGATCACCGACTCGTCTTTGAGACCTCCCCCACCCGCTATACCACCCGCACGCTGGATTTGGTAGCCCCCGTGGCACGCGGCCAGCGCGGCCTTATCGTTGCACCGCCCCGCACCGGCAAAACCACCTTGCTCATGCACATTGCACAAGGTGCACTGCGCAACTATGCAGGGGAGCTGCACCTCATGGTACTGCTGGTAGATGAGCGCCCCGAGGAGGTAACGGAGTTTCGCCGTGCCCTGCCCGAGGCAGAGATTTTTGCCTCCAGCAATGACAGCGGTGTAAAAGAGCACTGCCGCATCTCAGAAATGTGCATTGAGCGTGCCAAGCGCTTGGTAGAAAACGGCAAACACGTGCTCATCCTCATGGACTCCATCACCCGCCTTGCCCGCGCCTACAACAATGCAGAGCGCGGCAGCGGCCGCACCATGAGCGGCGGCATAGATGCCAAGGCACTCGAAACCCCGCGCAGACTCTTTGCCGCGGCCCGCAACACCCGCACCGCAGGCTCCCTCACCATACTGGCCACCGCCCTCATTGAAACCAACTCCCGTATGGATGAGCTCATCTTCCAAGAGTTCAAGGGCACCGGCAACATGGAGCTTGTGCTCAACCGCCGCATTGCAGAGATGTACATCTACCCCGCCGTAGATATTCTGCGCAGCGGCACCCGCAGAGAGGAGCTCATTCTCCCCGAGTGGCAAAAGGAGAAAATCCACATCATACGCCGCGCCCTCGCCGGCCACCGCCCACCCGAGGCTATGGAGCGCCTGCTTTTCTTCCTCAAGAAATTCTCCACCAATTCTCAAATGCTCATGGGCATCAAATCTCGCAGCTAAACGCTGCGAGATTTTGATTTCTTGCTGTAGCCCCAATCACCCCATGATAGAGGACATTCTTAAAGAATTAGTGGAAAGCTTTCTCAGCTTCGACGCCCCCAAAAAACTCTCCGTCTCTGCTCAAGAGGCACTGCAACGCCGTATCTCCCCCTACAAAAACATTGCCGGGGCCATGGTGCTGCTCTACCTGCTATTTCTCATTGCTCTTTTATTTTGGGTTATCTGCATGCCCTGCCCGCCATACCCGTGGGGAAACGCTGCCGCCGGCAGCTTTGCCTTTTACATGCTGGCAGCCACACTCGGTATCGGCCTGCTTAATGCAACCGCCTCCCTCCTTTTCAAACACTGGCACTTCGTGGACTTTCACACCGCCGTTGCCTACCACCTCAACTACGGCCCCCACGGCCTGAGCTTGGCACTGGTGCTTTGGGGGCTCTTCCTCAGCATCCTATACCTGGCGCACCTCCATGTGTAATGAGACCCGGCATGTAGCGAGAGTTTTCAATAATGACACAAACCCGCAAGCCTAAAAAAGCCGCAGTTTTCAGCTGCGGCTTTTATCTTGCGGGCGTTGCCCGCCGTGGTTGGGTGAAAAATCAGTTCAGGCGGAAGGTGATGCGGGCCTTGGTCATATCGTAGGGGGATACCTCAATCTTCACGCGGTCACCCACAACAAGTCGAATAAAACGCTTGCGCATCTTGCCGGAGATGTGGGCCAAAAACTCGTGGCCGCTGGCAACCTTCACGCGGAACATTGTCCCCGCAAGCACAGCAGACACCACACCCTCCATCTCAATCTCCTTCTCGCTATCCTCCTCTACCACCACCTTCTTGGGCTTGGCAGGAGCTGTTGACGGGCGCATACCGGGGCGACCGTTGTTGTTATTTCCCGGGCGGGAACCATTATTATTACGCTGCTGCGGCTTGCCGCTGCGATTATTATTCTGGGGATTTGCCATTATCTGTTAATTCTTGTTGCGGTGCGGGCGCCTATGTACGCGCTGCGCGCACATAGTTTAATGTGCAAACGCCTACTTTGCAAGCGCTTTTTGTCAAATTCCCGAAAAATTCTCAAAAAAAAGCCCTGAAATCACAAAAAGCGGTTGACATACTCAGAAAATAAGAGTAGAATCTCCCACCCCGACCTAGGAGGGTCGACCGGCGAAAGCCTAAACAGGAACAAATATAGCAATTATGAAAACCTTCTCTGCCAAAGCCCAGGATATTGAGCGCAAGTGGTATGTGATTGACGCCGCTAACGTGGTTGTCGGTCAGCTCGCCGTTCAGGCCGCTAACTTGCTGCGTGGAAAGAACAAAACCATCTTTACTCCCCACGTTGACTGTGGTGACTATGTCATCGTTGTGAATGCCGACAAGGCCATCTTCACCGGCAACAAAGAGCGTGCCAAGATCTACACCCGCTACACAGGCTACGTTGGCAATCAGGTTGTAACAACCCCCGCCAAGCTCCGCCGCAAGCACCCGGAGCAAATCGTTGAGCATGCCATCCTCGGCATGGTTCCCCACACTCGTCAGGGCCGCGCCCAGGCTGTTCGCCTCAAGGTGTACGCCGGTGCTGAGCACCCCCACGCCGCCCAGACCCCGGAAGCTGTTACAATCGCCTAACCAATTTTAACTAACCATGTCTACCACCCCTTACAACGCTACCGGCCGCCGCAAGGAGGCTATCGCCCACGCTTGGCTCACCCCCGTTGAGGAAGGTAAGTCCGGCAAGATCACCATCAACCGCCGCAGCTTTGAGGAGTACCTCCCCACAGACGCTCTCCAGAACGTCGTTCTGCAGCCCTTCTATGCCACCAACACCATGAAGAAGTACGATGTTCGCATCGTCTCCAAGGGTGGTGGTATCCACGGTCAGACCGGTGCCATGAGCCTTGCCATCGCTCGCTCCCTTGTCATGCTCAATGAAGAGTTCCGCGCCGCCCTCCGCGAGCAAGGTCTCCTCACTCGTGACTCCCGCATGAAGGAGCGCAAAAAGGCCGGTCGCCCCGGCGCCCGCAAGCGCTTCCAGTTCAGCAAGCGCTAATGCTCCCAACCGGCTTTCTCACAGCCGCACAAGACCCTCTTTTACAAAACTCCCTGCGTCTCCACTGCGCAGGGAGTTTTTTATTACACAAAATACACGTTCATACCGCGCGCAACATTTCAACGGTGGCGCGTCAGCAGCACCCTTTTGCCTGCGCCGTCTCGCAGTACCTCCAAGGCCAGCAGCACGGCATCTGCCAGTTGCCACAGCCCCAAACCGCCCAGAGTTACCAGCTGCAGCATACCCGTCCACACCCGCCCCAAATAAAAGCGCTGCATGCCATTCAACCCCACAAAGCCCAACAGCAGCAACAACAATGCCACCCACCCCCTCTTGCGGGATTCTCCCATACCTGCACCTGCATCCATAACTCTTACTCCTACTATCCCTACACTCACTATCCTACTCCCCTGCCCGCCCGGCGTCAAGCTTGGACTCCCCAAAAAAATTAACCCCCGACTAGCGGGGGTATGTATGGAGTCACACTTTAACCGTGGAATAAGCGCTCTCCTACGCCTGCCCTATGGCCTCCACGAGTGCCGGTTCTGAAGTGACTTTAATTTAACACTTTCTCCGCCTCTTGACAAGAAAAAAATTATTGCACTGAAAAAATTATTTTCTTTTTTGTTGACAATCGAGTCCTAAATGATAGACTAGCAGAACAGGAGGTTAGCAACCCTCAATTTACATCGCTACACTACATCACATACATATGAATATAGATTTTTCCTCAGATAAACACCGTCTCAACGCGCTCCAATACTGGAACGGGCACGATTTCTTTGCACCTGATACCGTAGTACTCGGACTCGATATCGGCATAGAAGGCATTGGCATCACCATCCGTAAAGGACAAGAATGGATATACTCCAAATCTTTGTTGGTTGATTTACCGGAAGCAGAAGCACTAGCCACTCGACGCGCTTTCCGCGCATCTCGCCACGCTCGTAAAAACCGCAAAACACGCATGCGTCGACTCAAAGCTCTGTTCGAAAAGCACGGTCTCCCTTGGGTGAATGATGACATCATGTCTCGCACAGATCCTTTCAAACTCCGCTATCGAGCCATCAACGGTAAACTGGCATCCAAGGAAGCACTCTCCATTTGCATACGCTCATGCGTACTGAGAAGAGGGTATGATTACTTTGCCATGAACGATGATGATGCCTCTCAAAGCATCGGCAACACACAGGAAATGCCGTGGGGAACCGGCACCGCATTAACAGATGCCAAACAATGGGTAAGTTCTGCCTATGTTGATAAGGAAATGATGGACTTCCTTATTAAAAGCACCCCTATGCTCACCCATAACAACAAAGAGCTCAAACAAGAACAAGTAGAGGATTGGGTGAAACTCGTTCAAGCTCGGCATAAAGTCGCAGATAAAGAAGGTATCGCCGCTACTCTCGAGAAATACGTCAAAAACAAAATAAACGAAAAAAAGGCCCGTGGTAAAAATTACCCGCGAGCTCACGTGAAAGAGCACCTTACCAACATCATACACCGCCATGCAGACCTGATTGAAAATGCGGACTCATTCGAAGCTGCGCTTTTCCGCCCTTGTTTAACATGGGAAGACAAACAACACGCCATTTTCCATTATAATCGCAAAACACCTAAGGAAGCATCACGTCATTATCAAAAGAAAGTCAAGCAATGCCCCTACTGCGACTGGTTGGGCCTTCCCTCTGAGAAATGCGGTGTTTCCGGAGATATCGCCATACGGTGCTGGAAACTGATAGACTTTGTTTCTGTGCGTACATTCGAACTACAGGCAGGCAAGTTACCTGCATATCGAGCAAAATTGCCGGAGGGTGCTATACAGGCACTAATGAATGCTATTACCGGCAATGTTAATAAATGGGCAGATGCAAAGAAACAAATGGAAGAGGCCCTGAAAAAAATGAACTTGAAACTTGCAAGCGGAGAGTGGAACAAAGCTCAAACGGAACAACTCAAAGATATTGTTGCTCCGGCAGCTAATTTACGCCATGGTCGTGCATCCATGTCTGTTTCTGCAGCAAAAGCCATGGTTGATGCAGCAACTTGCAACGGTAATAACTACAATGCTGATAGCATGGAGCTTTGGAAAAAAGATAGCGGACTGTACCTGAAACGCGCAGAAATAGATGCCTGCGGCGGCATTTATCCTCAGGTACAAACACTACTGGGAACCCTGAAAAAACAAACAGCGGAGTTTTCCACACTCGGTTTCTTACAACGCCTTTTCTTGTCAGATAAATTACAAGAAAAACTCGGTGGTAAGACCGCTCCCGACTATTGTATTATTGAATGCATTAAAAACGCAGCCATCAATACAAAACAGGCAAAAGAAATTCAAAAGGCACAAGAGGAAAACCGTAAACGCAGAGAAAAACTTGCAGAACTATTTAATAAAACTAATTGCTCTCATGCAGAACAACTGCGCATGAAACTCTACACCGAACAAGGGGGAACTGATAAAAAGCCTGCCATTTGCCCGTTTACCGGTATAGAACTTGCCAAGGAAGATTTATTCTCCGCTAAATTCCAATTAGCTCACATTTACCCGGATTCCAGAGGCGGTCTATACATGGCAGATAACCTTGTTCTCACCACGGCTGAAATCAACAAAGCCATGGACAACAGAACCCCGGCAGAGGCAGCAGAAGCTGCGCTTCCCGGTTGGTTGTCATGGGAAGAAATGTTAAAACAATCTTCCCAATTCTCTTGGAGCGAAGCTAAGAGAAAGATTTTCTCCTTCATTCCCAACGGAGAAACCAGCTTCCCAGACTTCAACAATACCACTCGTACAGCGCAACTAGCTCGTGAGTTCAGGCGCATGGCAGCCATTTGGATGGGTATCGCCGGTGATTCTGAAGCCATCCGCACTCATATCGGCAACCCCTGCGGTGTATATACCGCAGCAGCTCGACGAAGTTTCTTGAGTCCGGATTATAACAAAGACCGCTCAGATAACCGCCATCACAGGCTCGATGCTGCTGTTATGTCTTGTCTTCCCCCGGATGGTATGAACGATGTCCTCTACCGCGGTATTTTCCAAACTGAAATTGATGGGAAGAACCGTAGACTCATGTGTATAGAAGGCCTCGATACACCGGATTTCCAAGAATTACTGCACGATGGTGAAGAATGCCCCATCGTCAAAATCAATAGTCGCAGTAAATACAAATCTCTCGGCGACAGTACTTTCTGGAGCGTAGATAACAAAGGTCTCACCCATCAGCGCACCCCTCTCTCCCCCGATAAGGTTAAGACCGCCGGAGAACTTTATGATATTCTCAAACGTATGGGCATACCCTCAAAAGATATCCCCTCCGAGAAAAAACTCGAATCTTGGCTTATTGATTGCCAAGCTGCCACAAAAGCAGACAAAAACGCAACACCAAAACCGCTAAAACTCAATAATGGCACACCTGTAAAAAACATCTGGAAATTCGGTAGCAAAGGGAATCTCGATAATTCGCCTCTCGGATGGAACGGCATCATTACACCCGAGAATGTTTTTGACCAACTGCGCAGTCTCTCCGCCTCCAATGACAGGCTCGAGCTTTGGCTCGGCTGGAATACCAAGAAAAAACGTTGGGAATATTACAAAAAACTTATCCCCACTGCAGCTGCTCTTGCAGGACTCAAGCGCATGGGGCTGCCTTGGCGTGGTACGAAAAATGCTCCACGGTATTTATTGGAGATTTTAGCTAAAAATAAAGCCAAAGACTTACATGAGATGATTAGTGGCAAACTACCTCCTCATGCAGTAAAGGTCGGAAATTTCCGTAAGGGGGATGTCTTTCTTCTCAATTTTGAAGTTAATTCTAAATATGTAGAGAAATTACAAAAATCAGGAAATATTGACATGCTTAATCACCCAAAAGCAATAACAACTTGGGGGCATATTACGGCATTAGGCACAGCAAAATATGTTGAATTCAAAGCCATTTCTCTCAAAGATAGAAAATCAAAAATGCTCAACAGCTCGACAGAATTAGCTATTTTAATTGGCCTCCCCCCCGATGCTAGTGAATACGCATTCGCATTAAAATTAAATTCCCCCTTATGATACACCACCTCATCCTGATGAACGAGCATGCCGATATGCATCTCAAAGACGGCATGTTACATTGTGGCGACAAAAAAATCGCTCTTCAGGTATTGGGGTCTTTGCAATGCCTGGCTTCACACGCACGGTGGAGCCAGGCTGCTCTTTGCACGGTAGCGCAACAATGCCCCGTTGTCATGGCACGGTGGGATACACAGATGGAAAAATGGCTCACCTCGTCCCTGCTCCCCCGCTGCCGTTATGTCAACCCCGATGCCACCTACCGCCTATGCACCTTAAAACCCCGGCATGCCACCCAATTGGCATCCGACCTACTCTTTACCAAGGTGGCCAATCAACACGCCTTAGTGCGTGCTCTAGAGCCTTCCCTTGCCCCGCTACCTAAGCTGGCATCCAACTCTTTCAATCGCATTCTGCGGTTGGAGGCTAAATGGGCACGTTTCTTTTGGGCAAAATACTTTCGCGCAGCCTCTCAAGATCTCTTTACGCGAGAGCGCCGTAAAGCGCAGGGACCCCTCAATGTGGCGCTCAATTACGGCTATGGGTTCCTGTACCATGCCATCGAATGGCAATGCATTGCCTCCGGCATAGAGCCCGGTATCGGGGTCATCCATAAGTTACGCAGAAGTCGCCCCAGCCTTGCCTGCGACCTCATTGAACCCTTCCGTTGCTGTGTAGAGCTTTATGTTATGCGTTATTTGGATGAAATGCATAATATCAAATTCATGGCAGGCCGCTTTGCGGAAATGATGGAAGACCACTGGAGCTATGCCGACCACCGTTTCCGCCTGCGCACCATCATTCGTTTGGTGGTAGAATCTTTCACGCGCGCGCTACTTGCTCAAAATCCCTCTCTCTTTCGCCCATTTTCTCTCCATGCTCGTGATGCTTGCTTATGATGTACCGGAAACCAAGCACCAGACCCTCTTGCGTAAAGAATTTGAGGCTTTGGGCGGTAAACGTGTACAGTTCAGCCTATATATGTTTGAGGGCGAGGACCATGAGATTGACCGCGTCATCCGCTATATGCGTCGTGTGGCTCAGCAAGTGCCCGATGGCGATATTCGACTCTTCCCCATGGAAAACTCCGTTTGGGATCAACAAATTATCCTATTAGGCGAGGATTCTGTACCCCCTCCACCCAAACCTTTCCCGAAATTCGTCCTTTTTTGGTAGCATTTTTACCCACACAAAACTCTATTCGTGAGAAAAGCTCAGCATCCAAGTAAATGATTTTCATCTACTTGGATGCTGTCTTATACCATAATGACCTGTTGAGGTCAACTTCAGAACGGTTGCGGGTCTATAGCTTGCCGCTGCATTACTATACCATAATGACCTGTTGAGGTCAACTTCAGAACGAGGGGTCGGCGCGCTGCACTTTCACGCAAGCTATACCATAATGACCTGTTGAGGTCAACTTCAGAACTGCATTCACGTTTGCGCCATACGCATTTTTTATATACCATAATGACCTGTTGAGGTCAACTTCAGAACCGGACTATTACCGCGCTTGTCTTGCACTCCCTTATACCATAATGACCTGTTGAGGTCAACTTCAGAACGG
>JAFQEF010000043.1 GCA_017399165.1 Akkermansia sp. | reverse complement strand
TTGTGTCGGCCCCTCGCGTAGCTCGTCGGGCTCTATATTTTTGATAATCAGCAGGGGTCGCGCGCGCACTGCGTGCACGATTGACCGCCTGCCTATGTTATTTCGCCCCACAAGAGGGCTTGGAAGTACGAAATGTGAAATCCAAAATACGAAGTAAGCAAAGCCTCTGCGACGGCTTGAGATGCTCACCCCTACAAATTACCATTTGGCGAGTTTTTCGAGGTCCCCAAAATGGAATTTTGCAGGGGGGGGGGGCTGCCTCGGGGGCAGGAGCAACGTTTCGGCAAAATCCGAGTGAAAGCCACGCACCCGCAGCACAGAGTTTACCCTGACAGCCTCTATAATATAGTAGGGTGCTGAAAATTTTAGCACAAATTAGTGCAATTTCTTAAAAAGGGAGATTGACGTGGGGCAAAAGATGGTGTAATATAAGGAAAGGTGCAGGACTCCGTCCGTGCATCGCGGCTTAATACTTCACCACTCTCCGTACCGTGTACTCGAACGAAAATTATCTTTTGGAGCTTCTTATGGAGGCCGGCGCCATAGACGCCGGTACGCTTGATAGCATCAAGGCCGAGCTTTCTCCGCTCGACAGCGCTATTGAGCACCTTGTTAAGAACAATTATCTGACATCGGAATACATAGCCCAGGTGGCAGCCTACAACTCCTCTATGGAGTATGTGGACTTGAGCGCCTTTGAGGTGGACCCGAACATTATAGCCAGCACCAATGGCGAGCTGGCACGGCGTGTCGGGTTCCTGCCCATTGGGGATGATGGCTACTCATTACAGGTAGCCATTACAGACCCGTTCGATATGGAGACACTGGACAGCCTGCCACAGTTTTTGGGGAGGGAGATATCCTTCTTTGTGGCATCTGAGCCGGGTTTGAAAAAGGCATTGGATAAGTATTACCCGGAGAAGAAGAAGCACGCCAAGGGAGACACAGAGGCGCCCATCATTGAATTGATTGACGACATGTTCAATGAGGCGCATGAGATGCGGGCATCCGATATTCACATTGAGCCGATGGAGGACCGCATCCGCATGAGATACCGCGTGGACGGTCGATTGGTGGAGGTTGCCAACCACCCCAAGAAGCTGTTGGGAGCCATAGTGGCACGCCTTAAGGTAATGAGCTCGAGCATGAGCATTGCAGAGAAGCGCGTGCCGCAGGACGGACGTATTGAGATGGACCTGCGGGACGGCATGCACATTGACTTGCGTGTGAGCACCGTGCCCACCAACCACGGTGAGTCTGTGGTAATGCGTATTCTTGATAAATCTGCACTGGCATTGGGCTTGCCGCAGCTGGGCTTCCTCTCTGACGACGAGGCAACCTTTGACCGCCTTGTTACCCTGCCCGATGGTGTAATTTTGGTGACAGGCCCCACGGGCTCCGGTAAAACGACCACCCTGTACGCCTGCTTGAACCACCTGAACCGCCCGGACAAGAAGATTATCACCGCGGAAGACCCCGTGGAATACGAGATGGCCGGCATTAACCAAGTGATGATTCGAACGGAGATTGGCATGACCTTTGCGGCGGCACTGCGTGCTATGCTGCGCCAGGCCCCCAACATTATCATGGTGGGCGAAATTCGTGACGGCGAGACCGCAGGCATTGCCATTCAGGCAGCCATGACCGGTCACTTGGTGCTCTCCACCCTGCACACCAACGATGCGCCGTCCTCCGTTGCCCGTTTGGCAGATATGGGTATAGACCGATTCCTGATAGCCTCTGCCGTGCGCGCCGTGATGGCTCAGCGACTTTGCCGCAGCCTGTGCTCATGCCGCATACCGGGGCAGCTTACCCAAAAGCAGGCCGATACACTGGGCATAGACATCAACCGCCAGGTCATGGTGCCCAACCCGGGCGGTTGCGCCAAGTGCCGCGGCAAGGGTATGAAAGGCCGTATGGGCATTTTCGAGATTTTCCAGGTAACGGACGATGTGCGCGGGCTTATCAACTCTAACCTTACCTCTGCACAGCTGCGTAAGCGAGCCCGAGAGCTGGGCATGCGCACCCTGCGAGAAGACGGTATACGCAAGGTATTGGCAGGCCGCACCACGGCAGATGAGATTATCCGCGTAACTACGGGAGATGCCAACTGATAACCTCAATTAATAACTGATTTAACCAAAACTTTTTTCACGGATATGGATACGGATGTAACACTTGAGGTTTTCATCAACAATGGCTTAATAGACAAAGCCCTGGCACGCGATGTCAAGGAGGAAATGTCCAACAGCGGCAAAGAAATCTGGGAAACGCTGGTGGACTTCGGCGTTATCGGCGGGCCGGAGGATTTCTGGAGCATCATTGCTACGGAGGTAGGCGCGCAGTTTATCTCTCTGGATGGTTTTGTACCCCCGCAAGAGGTGCTGGATATGATACCCGCCGGGCAAGCCCGCATGCATGGAGCCCTGCCCATTGAGTACCGCGAGGGCGATGGTCTGTACGTGTGTCTGGAGGACCCGCTGAACCCGCAAACCATTGACGACCTGCGCATTGCCACCGGGCAAGACATCTACCTGTATGTGGCGGCAGATTATGAGGTACGCGCCAGAATCTCCGAGTACTACGGTGGGGCAGAAGCCGCCATGGGCGACTTGATGAACGAGCTGGGCGGCATGAACGTGGGCAGCCAAGACGGCGCAGAAGAAGCCAACGCCGCCCCGGTAATCAAGTTTGTGAACCTGGTGATTATGCAGGCCATTAAGGAGAAGGCCTCAGATATTCACTTAGAGCCCTTTGAGCACGAGTTCAAGATTCGCTACCGTGTGGACGGTGCCTTGTATGAGATGCAGGCCCCGCCCCCGTCTCTGGCAAACTCCGTTATCTCCCGCGTAAAGGTGATGGCCGGCATGAACATTGCCGAGCGCCGCGTGCCGCAGGATGGACGAATCGTGATGAAAATAGGCAACAGCGGTGTGGATATGCGTGTTAACTCCCTGCCCACCCAGTACGGTGAGTCTGTGGTAATGCGTGTGTTGGACCGCAACAGCGTAAGCCTTAACCTGGATAACCTCAACCTCTCTCCCAAGCTGCACGAGTACATTATTGATACCGTCAACAAGCCCAACGGCATCTTTGTGGTAACGGGCCCCACCGGCTCCGGTAAAACCACCACGCTCTACGCCGCCCTGCGCGAGATTAACACGGTGGACACCAAGATTCTTACCGCAGAGGACCCCGTGGAATACGACATTGACGGCATTGTGCAGGTTCCTATTAACGAGGGTATCGGTGTGACCTTCCCGCGTGTGTTGCGTGCTTTCCTGCGTCAGGACCCGGACCGTATTCTGGTGGGCGAAATTCGTGACCAGGACACCGCCCAGATTGCCATTCAGGCAGCCTTGACGGGTCACTTGGTGCTCTCCACCCTGCACACCAACGATGCCGCCGGTGCCGTAGCGCGTTTCATCGACATGGGCGTGCAGCCTTTCCTGCTGTCTGCCACCATATTGGGTGTGCTGGCACAGCGCTTGGTGCGTACCATTTGCCCATACTGCAAGACGCCGTACACGCCGTCCAACTCACTGCTTAACCAACTGGGCATCAACCCGGCACTCATCGGCCAGCAGCAGTTCTTTACCGGCGCCCGTTGCGACAAATGCGCGCACACCGGCTACAAGGGCCGCAAAGGTATACACGAGCTGCTCAATGCATCCGACCCCATCCGTGAGCTCATCACGCAGAACGTGCCCTCCATCGTACTCAAGCAAAAAGCCATTGAGCTGGGCATGAGCACCCTGCGAGAAGACGGCATCCAAAACATCTTTGAGGGTAACACAACCATTGAAGAAGTACTTAAATACACCTAATTGCTTGACGTAGCCCCTCACATCTGCTATTCTTTAAAGGTAATCAACAATTTTTCGTAAACTTACACCAAATATTATGGCTAATTTCAAATATACTGCACTTGACCAAAACGGTGTGGAAAAAACAGGTATCATCTCTGCCGACAGCAAAATGGCAGCCGCCGAGATGGTGCGCGCCCAAGGGCTGTTGCTGCGCGAATGCGTAGAGACCTCCAAGAGCGCTAAGCCGTCCGCCCCCAAGGAAACCCGCAAAAAGGGCGATAAGAAGAAGAAGGCAAGCGGCGGCAAGGCCGGAGCATCCGTCAAGCAGAAAGAGCTGATGGTGTTCACGCGCCAGCTCGCCACGCTTATTGACGCAGGCCTGCCCCTGCTGCAAAGTCTTACCGTGCTGCAAAAGCAGGAGCCCAACCCCAACCTGCGAGCCACCATTGCAGCCATTGCAGACTCCGTACAGGGTGGTTCAACGTTCTCCGAGGCTCTCAGCGCGTATCCCAAGCTGTTCAACCGCCTGTTTGTCAACATGGTGAAGGCCGGTGAAATCGGCGGTGTGCTTGAGGTAGTATTGCGCCGTTTGGCAGAGTACCAGGAAAAAGCCAACAAGCTGCGCAGCAAGGTGGTATCTGCCATGGTATACCCCACCATCATTTTGGTGATTGCCGTGGGTATTCTCGTATTCCTCATGCTCGTTATCGTGCCGGAGTTCAAGGTCATGTTCGAGGGTCAAGGCATGGAGCTGCCGGCTCTCTCTGAGTTCGTGTTCAACTTCTCGGACATCTGTATGCACTGTACGGTGCCATACATACCCAACGCCATCTTCATTCTGCTGTTGGTAGGTGCAGCCATTGCCGGTTTGGCCGCGTGGAAACGCACCCCTGCCGGTGGTAAAGCCATGGATGCCTTTATGCTTAAGGTTCCCAAGCTGGGCCACCTCAACCGCGTGAGTGCCGTAGCCCGCTTCTCCCGCACCTTCGGTACCTTGGTATCCTCCGGTGTGCCGATTCTGCAAGCCCTCATGATTACCCGCGACACAGCCGGTAACGTGATTGTGGCAGACTCCGTCAACAAGATTCATGATGCCGTGCGAGAGGGTGAATCCATCGTTACCCCCATGAGTGCAGCCTCCAACATCTTCCCCGCCATGATGATCTCCATGGTAGACGTGGGTGAAGAGACCGGCCAGTTGCCCGACATGCTCATGAAGGTGGCAGAGGTATACGATGAAGAGGTGGACAACAGTGTGACCGCCCTTACCGCCATGCTTGAGCCGCTCATGATTGTGTTCTTGGCCGTTGTGGTAGGTAGCATCGTGATGGCCATGTTCATGCCGATGATGGAAGTTATCAAGAACGTCTAAAGGCGATGAAACTCCGCATTAACAGACAAGCCAAAGGCTTTACGCTGATAGAGATATTGGTAGTGATTGCCATCTTGGCAGCGCTGACAGCAATCTCTTGGGTGGCATTCGGTGCCGTGCAGAGCAAGGAGGCGAACAACACCGCCAACATGCATATCGAAAAGATGGCAGCTGCACTCAACGAGTACAAGGCCAATGCCCCCACCCCCATGCTTTGGGGGGATGGCGACGAGGCCAGTGCCAATGCGCTTTACCAGATGCTCAACAGCGACTTTGACGGAGATGGCGCCCCGGACAAAGGGCTTACCCCCTACTGCAAAGAGCTGCAATACTACGATATGGGCAGCGGTGAAAAGCCGGAGGGTATTCTCTACACCGAAATCGGTAAGAGAAAATATGCCATCATTGACCCCTGGAACAACTATTACCGCTACCGCTTGGGCTATGGTCAGAGTGGCCCCAAAACCCACTCCGGCAAAACCAACAAGCGTGGTAAAGGCGGTGGCAAAGAGCAAAAAGGCAAGGGAATTAATGTTGACTTCGACATCTTCTCCCTGGGCGAGGACGGCTTGGGTGACGGCAAGAACAACAAGGGGGAGAATGAGGATAATGTCTCCAACATCAAGTTCCTGACCAAATAACCCATCATCATCAACATTTTACCAGTGCCCGTACTTTTCACTAAGCACGGGCATTTTTATCAAATAAAAACAATAATAAAACACATGAAGCTCAGTTCCCTTATTCCGGTCATTTTAGTATCCATGTGTACCGTATCCCTTACCTCCGCATGCGGTCAAAAAGAGGCAGCCCAGCAGGCAGAGCGGGTCCCCGGCCCAACAGCAGCGGCAGAGGCATTGGTTAAGCGGATGACCCCGCAGTTTGCCGATAAAGTCATCTTCCGCCTCGATGCTCAAAATAGCACCCCGACCATTACCGGCAACGGAGGCAAAATATGCATCACTGCCGCCAACCAACGGGAGTGTATACGTGCATACGGGTTCTACCTGCGCAACATTGCCCATGTGCATTTCTCTTGGAATGGGGACAACAGCAGCGGCGCACAATTTGTGATACCCACCACCTGTGTGAAAGTGCCTGCCGCCCTGCCCTTTAACTATGCTTACAATTATTGCACGCTGAGCTACAGCGGGGCGCATTGGGATAAAGCCCGTTGGGAGCGCGAGCTGGATATGCTGGCACTTAACGGTTTTCAGTATGTACTTGTTACCTCGGGCTTAGAAAAAGTTTGGCAAAATTTCCTGCGCGAGCTGGAATACTCGGAGGAGAAGATTAAGGCCTACATACCCAATCCCGCATACTCCGCATGGTGGAACATGGGGAATTTGGAGGGCGAGGGAGGCCCGATTTCTCAAAGCCTCATCGACAGCGAGGCAGAGCTGGGGCAATTCATCGTTAAAAGATTAAACGAGCTGGGCATGGAGCCTGTGCTGCAAGGCTATGTGGGCTTTGTGCCGCACGATATGCCTCAAGCAGGCATTAACGGCAAAATATTAGGGCAAGGCAAATGGTGTGGCTACAACCGCCCGGCTGTACTGCAACCCACGGCAGAGGCTTTTGAAAGCCTTGCCGCATTATGGTACAAACACCTGCATGATGTATACGGCACCACAGCAAAGGTGTACGGCGGAGACCTCTTCCACGAGGGAGGTAAAAAAGGGAACACAGATTTAACAGCTGCTGCCCAAGCCGTGCAAAAAGCCATGCAGGCGGCCTCCCCGGGCTCCGTTTGGCTATTACAGGCTTGGGGTGGCAACCCCGACAAAAAGCTACTGCAAGGTTGCACTGCCGAGCACACCATCATATTGGCACTCAACAAAAACTTGTCTGCCAAAAGCCCCAAAAACTTCAATTACAATAACCTGCCGTTTGTGTGGTGTGAGCTTGCCAACTTTGGCGGTAACAACGGCTTATACGGCGGGGCGGAAGTGCTGGAGCAGCTCAGCACCGAGCAATCAAATGCCATTGGTATAGGCCTTATCTCTGAGGGGCTTGAAACCAACCCGTTATACTATGCCCTGCTCTACGAGCGCGTAAATAACCGTGGCATTATCGACCGCGAGCAATTCCTCACACATTATGCAAAAGCTCGCTACGGCAACACCAACAAACGGTTAATGGAGGCTTTGCGTCTGATTATGAACGGTATCTACAAACCGGATAAAATGCGCGAAGGTTGCTTGGAAAACATCATCTGTGCCCGCCCCAACCTGGATGCAAAAAAAGCCTCCACGTGGTCTAACCCGCATATGTACTATAACCCTCAAGAGGTAGAAACCGCAGCGCGCAAAATGTTGGCTGCCGGCGTAGAGATGGGAGAAAGCCTTACCTCCTTAGAAACCTACCGCTACGACTTGGCAGACCTGTGCCGCCAGGTGCTGGCAGACCGCGCACGCCCGCAACTGCAACGTTGCAAGGAGGCCTACGCTAAAAAAGATAAAGAAGCCTTTGCGCAGGAAAGCGCAGCATTCTTACTGCTGATTAGGGATACGGCAGAGGTACTGCGCTGCACCGAGCATTTCTTGCTGGGGGCTTATTTAGAGGGAGCCGCCAACCGCGGCACAACCCCGGCAGATAAGGAGGCTAACACCCGCGCCCTGCGCCGCCTCATCACCACTTGGCGCCCGGATATCAGCGTACTTAACGACTACGCCCACCGCCAATATGCCGAGCTGATGCAGCACTACTACTCCGAGCGGTGGAAGGCCTATTTTGAACTGTGCACGGCACAATTAGAGGGCACAGCCACAGCCGCAGACTTAGGCTCTGCAGAAAAGCAGATTACCACCAACAACGGCGAGGCCGTGGAGTATGTCAACATCAAAAACCCGCGTTTGGATGCCATTGACACCGCCTTTGCAACCATGAAGCTCCCCCTGCTCACCAAGCCAAGCGGAGATATCATGCAGATTGCTGACAAGATATTGAACAAACAGTAACGCCCCCACAGGCAAATTACAAAACAGCCTTTCCTCCCGTGCGGAAGAAATGCTGTTGTTGATAAGACGGTGTAATACATACAAATTGGTAGTTGTGGGGGCGAATACTATCGGAGTGTTGGACTTTAGTCCAACATATTATCAAGGTATACCACCATGAAAGTGGGACTTAAGTCCCCCCCTACGATATAAACAAATTGTTAGTTGTGGGGGAGAAACCGCGAGCGTTAGCGAGCCGATTTTTTGAGCCCCGTCGGGGTGCCATAGAATAGCCCGGGCGTGGAGCCGCGCCAGCGGCGAACCCCCGGGAAATATGCAAAAACAGATGCGAACCCCGGCAGGGGTGGCATAATGTTGTGCATTGAATTGAGGCGTTATATGTATTTTTGCCCCCATATTTAAGCCACGCATTATATCGCCCCTCACCGGGGCTCTGATTTCGGCGGGCATTCGCCCGTAGGGTATCCCCTACAAATTGCCCTTTATCCGGGAGCATTCATGCCTAAAGCCCCACCGATATCAACAAAAATATGTTTAACGGGTACTTGTTCTAACGGCATGTTACTTGACAGAGCGGCCGGGGCGGCGGCGGCGCGGCCCCGGTGGAGCAGAGCGCAACCGCTGCATGCGCTGTTGCAGCTCCTTAATGCGGGCATCATCATAGTTTTGTAGCAGGGTCCGAATCTCCTGCTCTTGT
Organism: Akkermansia sp.; assembly: GCA_017399165.1. Classification (GTDB taxonomy): domain Bacteria; phylum Verrucomicrobiota; class Verrucomicrobiia; order Verrucomicrobiales; family Akkermansiaceae; genus Akkermansia. The sequence continues at coordinate 29,312 of JAFQEF010000043.1, read as the reverse complement.
TGGGTGCGCCCCTGCTCATGCTGCGGATGCATGGCCACCAGCATGACTAGGCGCTCTCGCATCTCGGGCGTAAAGTCTGCACGCTCCGTCAAAAAGGATAAAATAGCCAGAGTACGCTCGTTTTCTTTAGCTGCGGCATCTGCCTGCCCCTGTTGTTTCAGCTTCATAGCGTATTTATCGCGAACGGAGAGGAACAACATAATCAGCTCACTGTCTGCCGGGTTATCCGCCAAAAGAGATTGCGCATAGGATGCCGCACGCGCGTAATCCACCTGCCCTACAGCCGCCCCCTGCCCGGAGCGCTGCCCCAGGGCAGCCATGCGCACATACATGAAGGCAGCATCGTTGGAGTCCGGGTATTGCTTCAGGATAGACTCCAACAGGGAGGCCGCCGTCTCCCCATGAGGAGCTAAAAGCTTTACAACCTCATCATAAGGGGCAGCCAACAGCATTTCTACACGGCGTAACTGCACCTGCAAATTGTTTGGCTGCTCTTGCAGTAATTTTTGTAACAAAGTAGCCGTGCGAACAGCGAGTTGCTCTCGCTCTGCACGGGCTCGGTCCTCTTGCCCAACGCTACGAACCGGCAAACGGTGTGAGCGATGCAAGGGGGCATGCCTGCGGATAGCCCCTTCCCTGGCAGAATATGATGCCGCTAATTGCAAGGCGCGTACCAGTTGCAGGCGTGTCTCAAAATCGGCATCCGCCGGCACCTGCTGCTCTAAGGCCAGCAACAACTTAACGGATTCATCCGCAGCGCGTTTCCCCTCCGCCTGAGCTGCAATGGCTACCGCTAAGCCGATGGTGGCCTCTACACTGCTGAAGGAGCCTACGGGGGCGGATTCCGTAACACGGCGGAAGTAGGTTTCCGCCGTGGCATAATCGCCCGTCTTAAGCGCAATGGTGGCCAGAATAGAGGCAGCATCCATCACCTTAGCACTATCTGCCTGTTCTGCAAGTTGCTCATAATAGGGCATTAAGTCAAGCAACAAACGGGCATCCGCCTTAGAGGGGGTGAACACGGCACCATCCTCATCTGCAGATGAAATCATAGAGGCAAAAATTCTCTGCAAACAAGCATCGGCAATTTGTTCATTTTTTTCGGCAAGGGCGCGTTGTTCATTCTCACGCAGCAGAGCACGGTCTGCCAACAAACGCTGCTCATTTTCATTTTTAAGGGCTTTGCTCACGCGCGCATAACCAATGCTCACGCTGGTGAAGAGCAGCCCCACCAACACAACAGCAGCATGGCTCCATACGGCAACGGCGGGGCGGCGGCGCATCCATAAAACATAACGGCGCCAATACGATGCGGCGCGCGCCTTAACGGGCTCGCCGTTGAGGTAGCGTTGCAAGTCCTCCGCCATTTCTGCCATAGAGGCATAGCGCTCCGTCGCCTCATAGGATGAAGCTTTGTTAATGATTGCCCCTAACTCACCATAGCCTTTAAGTGGTGGTAAGAGCCCGTTGCAAATATTCTGCACCAGCTTGCCGGGCTCCGTTTCTCGGAAGACAGGACGCTTGGCCAGCAACTCGTAAAGGGTGAGACCCAGGCTGTATTGATCTCCCGCAAAAGAGTTAATACCTTTAAGCAGGCGCTCCGGTGCCATATAGCGCAAGGTGCCATCATGACTTTGTGTGACAAGCGGGGCGTCCTCTCCATTGTTGAGAATGGTTGCTAAACCGAAATCGCTCACCTGCAATACACCGGAGTTATCCAAAAGCAGGTTGCCGGGTTTTACATCTCGGTGCACCACACCGTTTTTATGAGCAAAAGCAAGCGCTTTGGCTGCCTGCAAGCCCACCGTTGCCACGGCGCGCTCATAGGGCATACCGGGAAACGCCGCGCCTAAACGCCCTGCGCTCACCCCTTTGCCATTCACAAGGCCCATCACATAATAGCGGTAGTGCCCCTCTTGCCCGGCACCGAATACCTCCACAATATTGGTGTGGCGTAATGCCGCAATCACGCGGGATTCATTCTCAAACGCCTCACTATGGCGGGGGTCAGAGTTCCAAGACGGAGCCAAAATCTTAACGGCAACCTCACGGTGCAAGGACTCTTGACGCGCACGAAACACCGTACCCATGCCACCACTGCCAATACGCTCCAGCAATTGGTAATCACCCAAGCGCTCAGGGTAATGAGCCATAGCCGGTGCAGGTGGTTGTGTATGGCGGCTCAGCCCTTCCATATCAACCATTGCGGGTAACAGCTCAGCCAAATCATCTGCCACCTCTGCATGTTCAGTCAAAAAGGAATCGATGGTAACGGACTCCCCTGCCCGCAGTCGTGCCAAAAACGACTCGGCTAATTCTGCCACCAACTCTTCACGCTCTGCTTCTGTCATTTTAGGGGGGGGGGCGTTACATATCAAAATCTTTCACCAGATCCTGAAAGCGTTTTAAGGCGCGCACATAGCGAATACTGGCAGCCTTGGGGGCAATCTCCAGCACGGCGGCGCATTCATTATTGCTGAGTTCTTCAAAATGACGCAGTTCCAGAATCTCACGGTCATGCGCGGGCAACTCATTCAGGATACGGCGAGCCATGGCCTGGCGCTCCAAGCGTTCCAAATGCGTACGGGGGCTGGAGATACTGTCGGCAAAATGCGCCCAAGCATCCATGGAGTGCTCCTCTTCCTCATCCTCCCAGGTACTTTCCTTCATGGCATCTCGCTTACCGGCAGCAAGATGCCGCCGCTCCAAGTCCGTGAGAGTTTGCAGCGCAATTTTGCGCAGTTTCACAAACATGGGCACCTCGGGGCGGTTTTGCAGGTAGTCCAAACGCCGCCCGCATGCCATATATGCCTCCTGCGCAACATCGTCCGCACTCATACGGCGCAGCATCACACGGGGCATACGCGTAGCCAACAGGCGCACCAAGCGGTCTCGGTGCTCAAGCCATACCTCAGCAAGCCATAAATTACGGGGCGTCTCATCCATACTCATTATATTATACAGATAAGAACGCAAAAACCGCGCAGATTCTACAAAAATGACTCAGTTACTCCGTAAGAGACTCCTCGCGCAGGTCGCGGGTCATCAGCTCATCCAAAGCTTGGCGAGCGGGTTTACCGCAATAGAGGATTTCATACATGGCATCCGTAATAGGCGTGCGCACCCCCAGCTTGCGAGCCAACTGATAGGTAGAAAGCGTGTTGGGTATACCCTCCACCACCTGCCCGATACGGGCTTGGCATTCATCCACAGGCACCCCCTTGGCAATCAAACGGCCGGAGGTAAGATTACGGCTGTGTTCGGAGTAGCATGTTACCACCAAATCACCCATGCCGGAGAGCCCCATGAACGTATCCATACGGCCACCGCGAGCCATGCCGATGCGGGTCATCTCTGCCAAGCCACGAGTAGCCAATGCAGCACGGGCATTATCGCCTAAGCCCAAACCGGCACAAATACCGCTGGCCAAGGCAAACACATTCTTGATAGCACCGCCTATTTGCATGCTCACCAAGTCGTCTGTAGTGTACACGCGCAGGTAGGGCGTACTCATGCGGTGTTGCACAGCACGGGCTATCTCCTTATTCGCAAAGCCTATCAGGGTAAGGCTGGGCAGCTCCAATACAATATCCTCTGCATGGTTGGGACCGGAAAGCGCACCAACGGGGCATTTGACCACACTCTCCAATATCTCGGTCATCAATAGGTTGGTGTCCTTTTCAATACCCTTGGTGCAACTTACAACCACGGCATTCTCTGCCAGCCCCACATTTGCCAAGCTTTGCGCAACACTGCGCATGGCCACGCTGGGCACCACCACAATCACCAAATCTGCACCGGCTACGTCGTCCCAACTGCTGGTCACCAGAACATTAGGAGGCAACGGACGCGCCCCCTTAACACGGCACAAACTGTGGCGGGTTTCACGGATGATTGCGGCCTCCTCCTCGCGGTAGGTCCACAAAACAACTTCTTCCCCACTGTATGATGCGGTAAGAGCTAAGGCAGTGCCCCAGGCACCACCGCCGATAACAGCCGTTTTCTTATATTGGAGAGACATATAATCAAAAAAATTATTTTTTAGAAAATGCTTTAGGTTCTGTCCCGTTGCAGAGACGCACAATATTGGAACGGTGTTTCCACACCACCAATGCAAAGATAAGCCCCAGCAAGCCCAGCACCATACCGTCTGCCACACTGCAAGAGGCATCCTGACAACAGAAGATATACACAGCCGCCCCCATCATGGAGAAACCGGCCATCATGCTGGAGAGCGACACATAGCGCGTAAGTATCATCATGAGAATCCACGTCAGCAACGCAGCGCCACCCACGATAGGAGATATGGCAAAAAGACAGCCACCCGTTGTAGCTACGCCTTTACCACCTTTGAAATTTAAGTAGCAGGTAAATGTATGCCCCAATATCAGCGCAAACATCACACCCAAGTACCACCCCATTTGCCCTGCACTGAATGCCATTACATCCCCACCTAAATGATGGGCCATATACAACAACGGCAAGTAGCCTTTCAAGAAATCACAAATAAACACCGGTATGCCCCACTTTTTGCCGAGAACTCGCACGGCATTGGTGGCACCAATGTTTTTGGAGCCATGCTCTCGCAAGTCCAACCCATTGAGTCGGCCTGCCAGGTATCCGAACGGCACCGCACCTATCAAGTACGCCACCACAATGTAAATAACATTCTCTACCATGCGCATTCAGTATACCCCCAATTCCTCCGGAATGCAAACTTTTTTTACGGTTTTGTTAAGGAATTATGCGTAAAAAAGCACGCCCCGAAATGCGGGGGGCAAATCGGGGCGTACGGATAAGGGGTAAGTGTTGCTAAATCAGGCATCGGGCAGGATGATATCGTCATCCGTATCCTCACCGCCGTGGGCCAAAATGAATTGCAGGTCATTGAGGTCGAGGCTGGAGGCAAAGCCTTCATCACCGAGCACATTAGTGACAAGCTGATTCTTTTGGTGCTGCAGTACACGGATTTTTTCTTCCACGGAGTCGCGTGTAAGCAGACGGTAGGCAATAACCTTGTTCTTCTGGCCGATACGGTGCGTACGGTCAATAGCCTGGCTTTCCACAGCGGGATTCCACCACGGGTCGTACAGAATGACGTACGAGGCAGAGGTAAGGTTAAGACCCGCACCACCGGCTTTGAGGGAGAGCAAGAATACGGAGGGTTCCTTAGTGGTCTGGAACTTCTCAATCTCAGCCTTACGGTCCTTCGTGGCACCGGTGAGGTAATTGAAGGGACGGTGGTCGGCCTCCAGTCGGGCGCGAATAATATCGAGCATGGTGGTGAACTGGGAGAACACCAGCACCTTGTGTCCTTCTTCACGCAGCTGATCAAGCAAGTAGAATAGCGCGTTGAGCTTGGCGCTGTCCTCGCCAACGTACTTCTTGTCCACCAACCCGGGGTGACAGCAGATTTGGCGCAGGCGCATCAGGCCCTGCAGAATAGCAAAGGAGTTCTTCTTGACGGATTCGTCGGAATCCATACCCAACAAAGCTTTCTGAATACGGCGCAGCTCTGCCTTGTAAAGCTGGCGTTGCACACCCTCCATCTTGGCGTATACCTCTTCTTCCGTACGGGGCGGCAAATCCTTGGCCACCTGTTGTTTGGTACGGCGCAGCAGGAAGGGCTTAAGGCGAGCGGCCAAGCGGTTTTGGCTCTGGGAGTCCTTACGCTTGTCGAAGCGCTTCTTGAAGTAGGCACGGCTACCCAACACGCCGGGCATGGCGAAGGCCATGAGCGACCACATATCCAGCAAGCGGTTTTCGATAGGCGTACCGGAGAGCACCAAGCGATTGTATGCCGTAAGCTCGCGGGCAGACTTGGCCGCCTTGGAGTCGGGGTTCTTAATCTGCTGGCCTTCATCCAGAATCACGGTAAGCCACTTGATGGAGTTAATCTGCTCACCGCAAACGCGCAGCTGGGCATAGTTGATAACCACCATATCATAGTTAGCCAAAATGTCCTCCACCACGGCTTGCTCCTTGTTGCGAATGACAAGCACGCGGATGCCGGGGGCAAACTTCTCCGTTTCACCGGCCCACACATCAAGCACGGACTTGGGGCAAACAATGAGCACGGGCGGTATCACCACCTTCTTGCGGCCCTGCTTGTTGCGGGCAATGAAGTCTTCTCTCAGCCAGAGCATGTAGGTGATGGACTGAATGGTTTTACCCAAGCCCATATCGTCCGCAAGAATACCACCGAAACCATTGACCGCCAAGTATGCCAAGAAGTGGAAACCATCTATCTGGTACGGGCGCAATGTTGCATTGAGGGCGGCGGGTACATCCGGCTTCACATCAATCTTGATTTCAGCCGTACGCTCCTTAATCTTTTGCCAGGCCTTCGGGTCAAACACCTCGGCAGCTCGCGGGTCTGCCAACTGCAAGGCATGCATGCGGTGCGTTTCGCCGGAAAGATCGAAGGGATCCAGCCCGAGCTTGGTAACAGCATCTCGCTGGGCATCATCCAGCTTGATTTCCAGGCGCATCCAGCGGCCGTCATCCATGCGCACATAACCACCGCGGGCGGATACCAGGGCGCGGATTTGCTCTTTGGTAAGGGTAACACCCTCCACATCAATCACCACGCGCAGGTCAAACCAGTCAATCTCCTGGTTCACCACCTCAAAGCGAATAGCGGCGGCAACGGGGTCTGCCAGCAGAGACTTAAGGTTCTCATCCATCTCCACCTTAATAGTATCGGGGATGGTTTTGGCCCATTCTGCAAACTTCTCGGGAAACTGTTTGGTAATGCGGCTCTTAAAGGCAGCCAGCGGGCTGTCGTAAGTAAAGTTCATTTCCTCCAGCAAGCCGGGGATGGGGTACAGGCGGTCGCGGATGAAACGCAACAGCGTCTTATCCTTAACAGACATTTGCTCCACAAGCTCCCAATCATCCTTACCAAGGCGCTCCTTGCGGCGGCCGGGGTCATCCTGTGCCGTTACCTCCAGCAGCACGTGCTCGGTATCTGCACTGGTCAAGCCACGCACAATCTTCATGGAGAAGGTGGGCTTCATCTCAATGTCTACCACACGCTCCTCCATGCTGGGCGGAAGGGTGGCACCAATCTTGCGCAAGAACTCCACGCCATCCAAGCTGTCAATCACAGACTTGGGGATGGAGTAGCGGGGCTCTACCTCCGTGCTTTCCAACCACTTGGGCGGGCCGGGGAACACCGTTTCGTCGGACTGGTAAAGCTCCACCTGCCCCGGCAACTGACGCACGGAGTGGGTTACATGCACACCGGCAGCCGTTACCAATTGCAAGCCATAGCAATTCGGCACAATGGGGTCATCTATGCAAATCCACTTAAGCGGCTCCTTAACTACCTTAAAGTAGCACTCATCCAGGTTGACGAGGTAGCCCTTGAGTGCCGGCTGGTGGAAAAGGCGGTTCATGACGCGGCAAGCGGCTTCGCTGTCCAAGTCAAGAATCACGGTATCCTCACGGTCTGCATAATCGCGCAACACGTTCAACAGGATATCCGATTGAGGATCCATCTTCAACGCTCCGTTCAAGAACTCCGTCAGGATGGGGTCCAACTGCGCACGCTCCCGAATCGGCACCCAGTCTTCCTTCTCAGAGTAACGGTACTCAAAGCGCGCTTCGTTAATCGTGGAGACCAAGCGCATATACATGGGCCGACGAGGCGGCTGGGGCGGGCGCTCGTTAACACGTTGAATGCGGTCGTACCAGCACCCCACCTCTTTTTCGCGCTCCCACTCAGAGATACGGTGCTGCACCTTCTCCAAGTCTGTCACCACGTTCATGAACTCGGGGTATGTGATACGCTTTTTGGTGAAAGCGTAGGCAATGTAGTTCCAGAACTCCAAGATATTGCGCGGGGGCTGGGGCCAAAGCTCCAGCGCCTCGTAACCGCTGATATCCCAACGGGGATTGAGGCGCACCAAGTCGTGGTCATGAATCTCCTGCTCAATGACAAAGCGGCGGTAGCGTTTCTCCAGCTTAGTTACAAAATCAATCTCCTTCTGGTCCAAGTCACGGTCCAGTTTCTCCTCAAGCACATCCGTGAGGGGAATTTCGTTGAGCTCATTGGGGCTCTCGGGCATGCTGGTACCACGGTACATACGCTCTACCATGGTGGCAATAAGGCAGGCCCCTGCAACATCTTCATCCTCAGCAGTTGCAGAGCCATACCAGCGGTTACCTTGCAAACGCAGGCTGGTACGCACACCACCCTGCTTCGTCTCCACTCTACCCTGAATGAAGAGGTGATTGCCGAAAATTTGAGTGACAGCCCCGTCTTTTTGGAGCTTTTCACCCGCGTCTCTTACTGCCTCAGAATATGCATTGAGGAAGTTCAGCGTGGCGCGATCCGGATTTAATGAAGAAATTAACATTGGTTGAGAGATTGATAATGAGCAACTTCAGCTATCTGTATACAGTACTCCCTAATACAAGCATGGTTGCTATGGTTAAATACTACCACAAAGTGTTCATCATTTCAAGTATCTAAAGCTATTTTTTAATTTTTTTCTGCTGTCGGGGGCTTATTTTCCGTTTTAGCAGGCACCGTAGCAGGCGTTTGAACAGGGGCTAACAGGGCAGCACACTCTTTTTGCCCCGCCTGTACAGCAATATCATAAGCAGACTGTTTTTTGCGGTTAAGCAGCGTAGTATCCGCCCCGGCTTTAAGCAAAAGTTTCACCACGGCCACATGCCCGTTATAGGCAGCCAAGTGCAATGCCGTAGCCCCGCTCTTATCCACAGCATTAACATTGGCTTTTGCGCCGAGCAATTGCTCTACAATTTCAGCTTGCCCATCATACGCAGCTTGCAGCAACGGGGTGGACCCCATATCATTGCGAGCTTCAATATCTGCCCCGGCTGCAATCAATACAGAGATACAGCGAGTACGGTTTAAGCGGGCAGCATCATGCAAGGGGGTGTCGCCATCATCATTCGTGGCGTTTACATCCACCTTGGGGGACTGCAGCAGGTGTTTCATAGTGACAAAGTGCCCGGCATCTGCTGCCATGTGCAGAGGGGTAGCGCCGCGCTCTGCACCCGAGTTTACTTTAGCCCCCGCAGCCAGCAGGTATGTTACCATGTGCTCCTCCCCCAAATAAGCGGCATAGTGCAACGGGGTAACGCCATTTTCATCCTGCATGTTCACCTTAACACCGGCCAACAGCAACAGGCGCACTGTCTCCTTGTGCCCGAACTGCACGGCGGAGAACATGGCTCGCTCGTAGTCCTTTTTCTCTATCCGCATCTCTTTTAACTTGGCAATAGCCTGCGGACGCGTCATCTCCGTCTTGGCATCAGACGGCGCAGCATTGAGAGCACACAGCCCCAATGCCCCCATCAAAAGAAGGGTCGTTAATTTCATGTTTATGTCAATCAGTCGTTAATAATATCAATTAAGTCTTTCAGGCGGGCATAGTCCCCGCGTTTAAGGGTAAAGCGCAGGCGTGGCAGGCAGGCCAAGGCCGGTTCGGGGTCATTGGCATCATCCTGCAATTGCACTAAATCCCCCTTGGGTATAATATCCGTATAATCATGCAGAATCCAGTCTATATGTTTCTGCGTAAGGGGCTCCAGTATACGTATGGTAATGCTGTCGGACTCAAAGTAATAAGAATGGTAACGGCGGTAGAATCTCTCTATGTACGCCATGGCATCCTCCGCGCTCTTACTGCGGTAAAGCAGGTGCATATCCGTGCGGGATATCAGGCCGGCATCCAATAGCTCTTTTTCAATAAAGCGCATCCAACGGAGCCAGAACGTCTCACCGGGAGGGTCCAACACCACCACGGGGAATATGGTGCTCTTGCCGGTTTGAATTAAAGTGATGGTTTCAAAGATTTCATCCATGGTGCCGAACCCGCCCGGGAATGCCACCAGCGCATCCGTCTGTTTCAGGAAATTGAGTTTACGGGTATAGAAGTAATAGAAGTTCATCATCTTCTCATTACCGGCAATATACGGGTTGGCATGCTGCTCATAAGGCAGGGTGATATTGAGACCGAACGAGGCATCCTTGGTTGCGCCTTCATTGCAGGCCTGCATAATACCGGGGCCACCGCCCGTAATCACCATATACCCCTTCTCTACCGCCATGCGAGAGAAATCCACCGCCTGCTTATAGGCATCTTCCTCCGGTTGAATACGGGCAGAGCCAAAACACGTAATTTTACGCACGTTGCGGTACGGAGCAAACATTTTATCAGCAGCAAACATCTCATCCACCGTGCGTGCCATCATCTCCAAATCATGTTCCTCCATTTGAGCAGAGTCCGCAGCATTCATCACGGTAGAAAGCATCTGCAGCACCACAGCAGGGTTATGCCCGCCGTTAAATCGTTGGGCAAGGTCATACAGGTTGGCATCCAACACCGGGTTGCCCGTATTGTCCGGTATGGTTACGGTAAGGTGTCTGTCTGCGCGGCTGTTCAAATCCCTCGCGGCTAAAATTTCAGGCTTTTTCATGGTTACAAATCTATCATATTTTTTTCTGTTTGTCAGCAAAAAAATGGCTACCCCGCCGGGTTTCTGAAAAATACCGTAGGGGCAGCCTTTAAGCGCGGAAGAATCGGGGTCAATCAACCATTCTTTTACGCTGCACAATGCTGATATTTTTGAGGAGGGAGCCACGTTTGCGAGCGCGGATAGCCTCCATCTGCTTAGGGGATGGTGCACCGTTAAGGCGGTGATCCAGCTCATCGCACAGGGCTCGGCGAGCAAGAAAGCGGTTAATCTCGCGTTCTCGCTCGCGGTGGCATTTAATAACCAGCCCAGTGGGGCGGTGCACCAGGCATACGCAATTATTGGTCTTATTCACCTTCTGCCCGCCCTTGCCGCTGCCGCGCACAAAAGTTTCCTCCAAATCACGCTCGAGCACACCAAGCGTTTTCATACGCTCGGCAAGCTCGTTGCGTTTTTGTAAGGATACAGCCATGGGGCTTCATATTATACAGAGACCTCGCCGCTCAAAGGCTCGCCATCGGCAAAGTGGTGCGGGCCTGTAACCGTGAGTTTTGAGACATGCTTAAGACTCGGCACACCCAGCGCATCCAGAGAATCCACCAACTTATAAAGCTTGGAATCCAATTGCACAATGGGGGCTACCCCCTTACACTCGGGTGCCAGTGTCATCAAGCCCGTATCGGTAATTTCAACGGCATCGGAGCGCAGCAACAACAAATCGCTACACGTCTTGACCGGGAAGAATCTCGTGCGGGGCACACACACCGCCTTTGCCCCCGGGAAACACTGAATCGCAGCCCCCATGGCAGTCTCCAGCTGGTACACTTGCGGTGTGGCGGCGTCTCGCGGATCCACCGTCTTTGTGTTGCGGATAACCGGCAACGGCAGCACCCCGTCATTGGCATTCAGCAGGTCTTTCAACACATCCAAGCGAATCCACAAATTATTAGTGTTAAAATAACGGTGTTTATTGATATCCTGAAAATCCGCTACATCGGCATCCGGGCATTGGGCAATTTCTCGCAATAGAGGCTGCCCGTCTGTTTTACGCGTGGCCAAATGCCCGCCTTTCTTATCGGCCTCCGTGCGGCGTGTCACCTCCATCACAAATGGCACCCCACTTTCTGCAAACCAACGCAAAAAGCGAGTATCGGGCTGCGCCCCCAAGTTGTCGGAGTTTGAGACAAAGGCATATTTCACCCCCGCCGCCAGCAACTTGTCCAACCACCCGGAGCCCACCAAAGCCGGGTAAATATCCCCATGGCCGGGCGGGCACCACTCTAAGTCCGGGTTGGCGGGAAACTGCACGGGCTCCAGCGTATCCGTCAGCAACTTAGGCACACGGTTTTGAAGCATCTCCACCTGCTGCGGGTCAGCAAAGCCCTCTGCCGCATATTGAGCCAAATGCGCCATGGTATCTGCACCGGTAGAGAATGAGTTCATGAGCAACAGGCTCACGGGGTACCCGGCCTGCTCTCGCAAATGGCGAACTTGGCGCACAATCACATCCAAAAAGGTAACACCGGGCTTAATCTCCAGCAAGCTTTTGGCTTTCTGCAAGCCCATGCCCGTGCCCAAGCCGCCGTTAAGCTTAATCATCACCGCTTGCGCCAACAATGCGGCATCTGCCTCCGGGGTGGCTGCCACCAAGGCATCCCACTCGGCAACACCCTCTGCCGGCACAATATCCGACTCGGGTATCATCATGCTCTGCTTGCTCTCCAGCACATTCACGCTGTGGCGAAAAGCCCCTATAGCGGCATCGGACAACCCGACACCCCTCATTTTTTTCTCAATGGCATCAAAACTGCTCATGCCTGCATTATACTCCCCCCCGCCCGGCCTTTCAACAAAAATTGATTTTCACAGCGTAAATTTTATATTTTGAGAGAGCCCTAACCAATCTGTATGAATCAAAAAGCCCGCATAAGCGGGCTTGAAGGTTGAGAGAAGTGAGAGGGGAGGCCTCGCTTTACAGCTTCTTCCAAGGGAGAGCGGCAAGGAGGGAATCGAAGCCCAAGCCGGTGCCTGCGGGCACTTTGAACTCGGGGGTGATATCCATACCCAGTTGCTCAGAGAAAGCGTTGGGGCGGTATACATGGTGCGTTACCAAGCCACACAGGGGCACCTCCGACTCCGGCTTGCCGGTGTAGAACTTGGCGGCATTGTAAGCAGCCCAGCACTGGCCGAGGGGGTGGTCCAAATAGGTGGTGAACACGGGCAGACCGCTATTGCTGTGGTGGCGGGCAGGCTTAACCAAGCGCATCATGGGCTTGGTGGTGCGAGCCGGTATGTTGCTGCTGGCCTCTTGCACGGGCATGTCGTACCCCAAGGGCATGCCGGCATCTTGCAGGGTTTGCCATACCTGAACATCGTAATAGCAGGGGTCCTCCACAAAGTCGATGCGGGCTTTCATAGCGTCCGAAAGCATATCCCAAAACTGCAGGGCTTCATCCAGAGAGAGCGTACTGTTAAAGTCTACACGCCACTTCCAGTCGGGCACCATGGCGGCAAGGTTGGTAAGGCGCTCTACCGTGGCAGCCAATTTGGGCACAACCTTAATTTTACCCACACGGAAACCGCGCTGGTGCAGGTTGTACACCTGAGCAGGTGTAGCACTAACGGTGAGGGTGGCATGGCTGCGGGGTACCGTAAGTCCCTCAAACAGGTTAATACCTTTAGCGCGGGCCTCGCCATCCAACTCTATACACTTAAGGGCGCGGGCCCCCAGCTTGAGGGGGGAGCCCTCTCTCAAGGCATCGAGCTCATACTCCAAGGGGGAGTCACCGAGCTCCGGCCAGGACTGAAGGCAGGCGTAGCCGCCGTTATCACCGCGCAGCAAAACGCCTTCTCTGGGTTGAGCTGCGGCACGTGCGCTCAATGCGCCCACAGGATAAAGTGTATACGGAGTGTAGTGCATGCGCATAGTTTACTCCTCGGCAGGGCATTTGTCACGCTCATTCTGCGTTATACACCATTTTAAAGTGTAATATATGGCAGTTAGGCGCTTGAAGGCGGCATTTTCTCTTGACAGACTACGCGGCACAGAGTAAAAAAAAGCCATGTTATGGGAGATAAAAGAACAACTGCTCACGGGCGGGCTATTATCCCTGATGGCCGGCTTGTGCACGGGGGTGGGTGCAGCACTTGCACTGTTTCTTAAAAAGACTGATACACGCTTGCTAACCTACGCCTTGGGAGCCAGTGCGGGGGTGATGGTTTACATCTCTTTCATGGAGCTGATGCCGACAGCAACAGAGTTGATAGGGGAGCAAAGCGGGGGCAAATGGATTATACTGGCAGCATTTTTCGGTGGCATGGCAGCCGCCAGCTTGATTGACCACTTGGTACCGGAGGATGAGAATCCGCACGAGGTACTCAGCCTTAATGAGCTACACAGCCTGAACCAGTGCACCACTGCGGAATGCAAGCGGCAGGTACGGCAACGCGTGCGGCGCTCTGCTATGATGTTTGCCATAGCCATAGGTGTACATAATTTCCCCGAGGGCATGGCTACGGTAGCAGCGGCATTTGATAACACCGGTATAGCGGCATCCGTTGCGTTGGCAGTGGCCATTCACAACATACCGGAGGGCATCACCGTGGCGGTCCCCCTGCTCTACGGCACGGGCAGCCGGCGCAAGGCATTTTACATCGGCACGCTTACGGGCTTGGCGGAGCCACTGGGGGCATTGGTTTGCATGCTGATTTTACTGCCCTTTTTAAGCACCACCCTATTGGCTGTATTATTTGCCGTTGTAGCGGGTATTATGGTGTTTATCTCTTTTGATGAATTATTGCCCATGGCAGAGCGCTGGGGGCACCACCACCTGAGCATTTACGGGGTGGTGACGGGCATGTTCATCATGGGCTTAGTGTTGTAAAGCCATTGCAGATCTCCCCGTGCTCAGCCCGGGCTATCAACCTAAGCTGAATGAGCACAGCCAAAAGACAATGCCGACAATGAGTGTGACGATGCACCATGTGGCCGCGCAATCCGCAGCGCGGCGAGCCCCTACAATGTCCCCGGCATCATATTTTTTATCCACCTGCAAGGCATAAACAACGGCTACCAATGCAGTAACCGGGCAGCAGCAGAAGGTCAGCAGCAAAGACAACACCAAGTGAGACGCAGGGCGCGCACCTTTGTAAACGGGTTTCAAACTGCCTATGCCTTTTAATTCTGCAAGCGGTTTCCAAGCACTCATGCCGTCCACCGCATACAAATAGTCGGCACTGAGCACCCCGGCTTTGGCCATGGATTGCAACGCAGCAAAGCAAAACGGCCCCATCGGCTCACTTTGCCCTGGTTTTGCCAAGTAGTATTGATTGGTAGTTTCCATGCCGGCAAAAATAAGGTTATGAGTGTATTAACTCGGTTGATTTTTAAGAAAATACAGGCCTGTATAAATTCGGGGGTCTATAGATTTACCGGCAGCCGTTTGCTCTGCTAACCAGGCATCTATAGTATCCAACGGTGCTTCGTGAACAATGATATTTTCATTATCCACCCCACCACCCGCAGCCACTTTTTTAAGGTCGGTTGCCAAGTAAAAAGACAGGGTCTCGGATGTAAGCCCGGGGGAGGACGGCCCGGTAAAAAGGTAACGCATGCCGGCAGCCTCATAGCCGGTTTCTTCCAACAGCTCGCGGCGGGCCGCCACGGCATCGGACTCCGGCCCCTCATCACCGCTCAGCCCGGCGGGGAAACACAGGCTTTGCTTGCCGATGGGCGGGCGAAACTCCTCCACCAACAGCACCTTACCCCCCGGGGTGCAGGCAAAAACCATTACGGCAGAGGTTTGATTCACGCGCTCGCAATACTCCCAGCGCCCCTCGCGCACCATGTTAAGGAACTTGCCCTGATAAAGCGTTTCCATATCACTCAAAACAAAACGGCGGCAGTGTGAGAGCTGAGACGCACACTGCCGCCAATGAATAAAGCAGTCAATTACTCGCGTACAAGTGTGCGGAATCGAGCCAAGATACGCCCTGTGATGGGGCCGGCCTGCCCGGTGCCAATGGTGCGACCATCCAAAGAGGTGGCAGCAATAACCTCTGCCGCCGTACCGGTCAGGAAACACTCGTCTGCACTCAGCACATCAAAGCGGTTCATCACCTTCTCAATACAGGGTATGCCCAGCTCTGTGCATATATCAAACACAGCATGGCGGGTGATACCGCCCAAGGCACCCTCCGTAAGCGGAGGAGTCATCACAACACCGTTGCGCACAATAAAGATATTGTCACCCGTGCACTCTGCTACATTACCGTGCTGGTTGAGCATCAGCGCCTCGCCGGCACCCTGCTGCACGGCCTCAATCTTGGCGGAAATACCGTTGAGATAGTTCAGGCTCTTTACCTGCGGGCAAAGAATATCCGTATTAGGACGGCGGAAGGAGGAGGTAATCATGCTCAGGCCCTTCTCATACATCTCTGCGGGGTACAGGGCAATGTTCTGCACAATAATGAACATGCTTGCCTTGGGGCAATTACGCGGGTTCAACCCCAAATCGCCCTTACCGCGGGTTACCACCAAGCGAATGTAGCCGTCCGCCATGCCGTTGGCTGCCACGGTCTCCTCCGTTGCGGCGCACACCTCATCAAAGCTCCAGGGGCAGTCAATCATCAAATAGCGCATGGAGTCAAACAAGCGCACAATGTGCTCTTGCAGGCGGAACACCTTGCCGGAGTAAAAGCGGATGCCCTCAAACACGCCATCTCCATACAAACAACCATGATCGAAGACGGAAACCTTAGCTTCCTCCGGATCAACCAACTTGCCATCAAACCAGATTTTCATGGTAAATAAAAGTAAAACTTGAACGCACGTATTATAACCTCATTTTTTGCTAAGTGAAGCAGAAAAAACGCGGCGGTGTCATATTTTGCACTTTTCTGACATACAAAGCACTTGCAAGGCTTCTTTTTACATGCTAGGATGCGCGCATGACCACACGTATTACCCTCACCTCTATGCTTTTGGCAGCTGTAGCACCGCTTTGTGCTGCAGAAGAGACGTTATCCATCGCAGCACCGGCTCCGGCAAAGGCAACAACCACGCTGGATACCTACACCGCCCCGCTGGAGGTCATGTTCGGCATTGTGGAGAAGATTAATGCACACCTGACCTCTGTTACAGATGAAGAAACGGCAGAGCTGGCAGGTGCCGCCATACAAGAGCTGCTGCGCCCCCTCAATACCCAAGCAGAAACATTCAGCCAATTACCCGCCCCCACCCCGGAGGTACAGGCTGAGCTGGATGCCTGGTTTGCCGAAAGAGAACATATTATGGAGACCATGGTGCAGCAGGTGGATCGCCTTAAAGATGCGGACCCCGCCTTCTTCGGCTCTCAAACGCTGGTTGCAGCCATCGTAATGGTTGGCGGCGTGCTGGGTGGCGCTGAGTAATACCCGCTTTTACCTCTTAACGGAAACAGCCGTTGCTCCACAAAGCAACGGCTGTTTTATTGCTGAAAAGTAACAGCCTTTACCCCTGCTCTTTTTCCCAAAGGCGTTTCTGCAAGGCATCTTTGGCGGAGGCAACTTGGGCGCGGTGCTTGCTGTGGCCCTCTGCACAGCCAATCTCACGGCCATGCCACAACACACGGGCAAAGAACGGGCCGGCGGGTTTATCCTCAGACACAGGCTTAACATCGTACTCGGGGCCGGTGCCGTCCACTGCCTGCAAAGCCTCTAACAAGGTCCCCTTGTAATTAACATCCTTAAGAGATTGTGCGTTTTCCAAACTATTTTGCAGCAAGTGTAAAGAAACCTTACGGGCAGCGTTGTAGTTAGAGTCCATCATCACTGCGCCGATAACGGTTTCAAACGTATTGGCAAGGGTAGAAACGGATTCCTTACCCCCCATCTTAACCAACTGAGGGCTCATCTCCAAATAATCACACCAGCCTAATTGCTTGCACAGCTCAGACAAGTGTTTGCGGCTGACAATGCCCGAGCGCAACTTAGTAAGCTCCCCTTCATCCACCTTGGGAAAGAGGGAAAAGAGCTCACGGCTCACCACCAGTTCCAACACGGCATCACCCAAATATTCCAACCGCTCATAATTAAGGTTAGTGCTCTTCTTTTGGTCTGCACTGGGGTGGGTTAACGCCTGCTTAAGCCAGGTAATATCCGTAAACTTATAACCAAGACTCTCCTCTACTGCATCGTACTGCATGCCGCTATACTAACACAAAAAGCGCACTTTGACCAGAACAGAGGCAGTATATAGCGCGTCATGACAAGCTTTTCACGCGTTATGGCATGAAATGGCGTTCACAGTTTCGCTTTTTTCCTGTATAATGAACAAAACACCAAATCACGATTCAAAAGCAATGGCTGATCAGAAACAAAACCCGAACGGACGCCCGCCCATGCCGGCACCTGCACCCGGCAAAACTAATTGGGGGCTCTGGATATTGCTTGCCGTTATCACAGGCATTCTTGCTCTCGCCTTTATGTCTGATGACGGCTTCGGTGGCTCTACTAAAAAGCTGACACTGGAAGAATTTGAAGCAGACTGCAAAAACGGCAAGGTTATCCTCAATAACCAAAAGGATTTCCCCGTTGTCATCACCAGCAACAGCAATAACACCAAAGCCGTTATCTCTGCCTACCGCCTCAAACAACAACCCGCCACAGATTTAGGCACCTTTATCGTACCCTACTCCGACAGTGAGGAGATGAAGAACCTGCTCAACGAGGCCGGCATTACCAACACGGCGATTCTGAGCGATTTCCACCGCACGCAAGACTCCCTGGAAGCGGTAACGATGAAACCCGTGGTGGCCAATGTGGAGGCTAAGCCCCAGCCCACCACCCCCGCAGGTAATGAGCCCCAAGGCACTGAGCAAGCCACGGAAGATAAGCAGCCAGGCGAGGCGGCAGAAGACAGCCCCGAGGTGCGTCAGCGCCGCATGCCCGTGGTTATTCAGCACCGCTACTCCCTCAAAAACAAGCCTGATATGCTCAACGTGAAGGAGTTTGCCCGCCTTTACAGGGAGGGACGCATTCTCTTTGCCAGCGACAGCGACAAATACAATAACAACGGCAAGCCCGTACAAATCATCAACCCGATGATTTTGACCACCCAGCTGGATGCCAACCGCTATGTCTTCGGGCAATACATCAAGCGTGCCCCTCTGGCTAAGGTAGACCCCAAAGATACCGAGCCCGTGTCCGTAAGCTTCAGCCCCGCTTTCCAGGGCAAAAAGATTAACGAGCTGCTTGACAACAACTTCAGCCACAAAATTGAGAGCAACACGTGGGAGGCCATCCTCATCAACTGCCTGCCGGTTGTCATTATCATCTTCATCCTCATCTTCCTCTTCCGTGCGCAGGGTGGCGGCCCCGGTGGCGCCATGAAGTTTGCCCGCAGCCGCGCCCGCCTGCTGGACCCCGCCAGCAACAACATCACCTTCAAGGATGTTGCCGGTATCTCTGAGGCTAAAGAAGAGCTCTGGGAAATTGTGGAGTTCTTGCGCAACCCCAAGAAGTTCCGTAACCTGGGTGGTACCATACCCAAGGGTGTGCTCATGGTAGGCCCCCCCGGCACGGGTAAAACCCTGCTGGCCAAGGCTATTGCCGGCGAGGCAGATGTACCGTTCTACACCATCTCCGGCTCAGACTTTGTGGAGATGTTTGTGGGTGTGGGTGCCAGCCGCGTGAGAGACATGTTTGCAGAGGCTAAGAAGAACTCCCCCTGCCTCATCTTCATTGATGAGATTGACGCCGTGGGCCGTCACCGTGGCCATGGTGTAGGCGGCGGGCATGATGAAAGAGAGCAAACGCTCAACGCCATGCTGGTGGAAATGGACGGCTTCACCCCTAATGAAAACGTCATTGTCATAGCCGCTACCAACCGTGTGGATGTGCTCGACCCCGCCCTGCTGCGCCCCGGCCGTTTTGACCGCCAGGTCATGGTACACCTGCCGGATGCCGCCGGCCGTGAGCAGATTCTGCGTGTGCATGTACGCAAGATTAAGCTTGATCCCTCCGTCAACCTTAACCCCATAGCTCGCGCCACCACCGGGTTCTCCGGTGCAGAACTGGCCAACCTCGTGAACGAGGCCGCCCTCATCGCTGCCCGTAAAAACCAAAAGACCGTCATGCAGGCAGACCTTGAGGAAGCCCGCGAGAAGGTTCGCTGGGGCAGAGAGCGCCGTTCCCTTGAAATTACTGATAAAGAGAAATACAACACTGCCGTGCACGAGGCCGGCCATGCACTCTGCCTTCTTAAGACCGACTTGGCCAAGAGCTTACCCCTGCACAAGGTTACCATCATTCCCCGTGGCCCGGCATTGGGTGTCACCATGATGCTGCCCGATGAAGACAAGCACAGCGAGTACAAGAGCGAGCTGCTTGACTACATTGTAATGGCCATGGGCGGGCGCTGTGCAGAGCAAGTAGTGTTCGGCGATGTCTCCGGCGGCGCACGAGGGGATATTCAACAAGCTACCTCCATTGCCCGCAAGATGGTGTGCGTATACGGCATGAGCGAAAAGCTCGGCCCCATAGAGTACGGCTCCAACCACAGCGAGGTGTTCTTGGCACGAGATATCTCGCAAACCACCCGCAATTACTCCGAGCGCACGGCTCAGATTATTGATGAGGAGATTCAGCGCATTGTAACGGAAAACTACCAACGCGCCCTCGATATTCTGACCGAGCATAAGGATAAGCTCTTGCTGGTGGCAGATAAACTCATTGAGTATGAAACCCTCAGCGGTGAGCACATTGCAGAGCTCGTTGAAACCGGCACCATGCTCAACCCGCCCACAAGAGAACTCCCCCCGCCCATGCCGGTGGACCTCGATGCCCCTACCGACCTGCAAACGCCGGATGATGAGCCGCCGGCTCCCGGTGAGGTAGAGGCAGAAGACAAAGACGAACCCCGTTTCTGATTACACCTTACATTACCTCAACTTATGAACAGCAAGGAATTAGCATTTGCCTGCGCCGCCGCTGCGGACGAGATTAAGGCCGCTGATATCGCCGTGTATGACCTGCGCGGCACCTCCTCCATCACAGACTTTGCCATTGTCTGTACCGCCACCTCCACCCCTCACCTGCGCGCCGTGCTCGGCGGCATTGATAAAGAGGTGTGGGAGAAATACGAGATTAGCCCCGTATACGCAGAGCGCACCCCCAACGCGCTGTGGTCCGTACTGGACTATATTGACGTGATGGTACACATCATGGCGGCAGAGGTGCGAGACTTCTATGGTCTGGAGAAATTCTGGAAAGAAGAGAACCGCATCAACTGGCAACCCACCGCAGAGTAACCCCTCTGCCCCGGTCATTTTCAATCCGCGCCCGGCACTCCGCCGCAGGCGCGGATTTTTCATGGTCTAACTTGACTTAAAACTACTAATACACTATACTGCCTGTGTTCAATGAGTAGCGGCATACAAAAAAACAAAGCGAAAACGGGTATCGGCTCGCTGTACCTGCTAAAGGCCGTTTGCGCTTTTTTGGTGGTGGTAATACATGCCGACCTGTGGTGTAAGGATGCCTTGGGGCCCATCTTGGGTATGGCTACTCCGTGTTTCATGAGCATTACGGGGTATTTACTTTACTCTGCGGATAAAGTAAAAGAGCTGGGCAAAGCCCTGCGCTGGGCAAAAAAAGCCCTTTGGCTGAGCATTGTGCTGAACCTGCTGCACATGGGCCAACACCTGTGGGATGGCGCCGCCCTTACCGATTATACGGTACACGGCTTGGTATTCAACCTGTTTACAGGTATAGCGTTTAGCACGCATTTATGGTATCTGAGCGCCTTATGGACGGGGCTACTGCTCTTCTACCTGCTGCGGCGGTATCTGCCCGCACTCATTTTTGCCGCACCGCTCCTGTATTGTTGGGCGCATGTATGTTTCAAATGGGGGACAGACATATTTCCGCAAGCGGAAGACTACCAGCTCTTTTTAATGCGTTGCAACGGGCTCATCACCGGCTTGCCTTATCTGTGCACCGGGTACCTGATAGCCCGCTACCAAGCATACCTTACCACAAGAAAACACTTGTGGCTCTATTATGCGCTGTGCTTGGTGCTACTCTTTTGCGGCAGCAGCCTGATACCGTTTACCACGTATGGCTGGCTGCATTTTGTCACCATGTATCTGTTTATAGGGCTCACCATGGTGCTTTGCCTGCGTTACAAAAATGCCCGCATTCCCCTGCTTAATGAGATTGGGCAATATCACTCCGCCAACATCTATTTCTTCCATATTCTGGTGTTGATACATCTGGGGCGCACCGGTTTTGACACCACGGGGTGGCAAGCCATCGCCGTTTACCTTTGCACCATTCCCGTATCTTGGTGCATCAACCACGGCACCACCGCGCTCAAGCGCTTCAAATTCGCTTCACAAAGTCAGCCCAGCTCTGCGTGTAAACCGTAGAGTCATGGTCGCTGCGCAATAGCTCCCTGAAGCCGTACCTGCGAGAAAAAGCCTCCCCTGCCTCGGTTACGTTATCCGTTATCACCTCGGTACACCGGTACGCCACGGCTACGTATTGCTCAACAGCGGCTCGCAGTATACGCCGTGTCAGCCCCTGCGCGCGGTAGGCGGCATCCACCACCAGGCAGCACAAAAACATACGTAAAGGTGTGTTGGCATCCGCCACAATATCTTCCACGCCCTCCAAGGTCAAAAAATGGTCATTAAAACACCCTGCCCTCAAAGCCTCGTAAATATGTTCTTTTACCGGAAACAGGTTCACAAACCCAACAATGCGGTTGTTTTCATCTGCCGCTGCCACCACAGTATACGGATAGCGTTGGTACCACCTGTACGCCTCCTGCGGCGGGGTAATGAACTCCTCGCCGTAATAGCGTGCCTCCAATTGAGCCATCTGCTCAAAGTGGTGGTAGCACAGCTCTTGCATCAAAACACTCATCGCCGTTTATTTTTTATAAAGATATTCGTTGCTCTCGGTTCTCAAGCTCGCACACAGGCAGCGGCATCCGACTCCGCAAAAACGGCATACACCAACGCCCCGAATAACAGACACATCAACATCGGTAACTTCATGCCGTTATCATAAACCGCTCCTTATCCTCTGTCAAATATAAAAGAAATCTACACAGCCATCAACTATTCCGGCTTGACGATTCATACAAATGTACTACAATACCTCCTGCATGCAACCCGAGGATACAGCAGTGCTCTTTGTTACCTCCGCCGCACAAAATGCAGCGGAACTAAGCCGCTCCCCCCTGTGGCAGCAGCTGTATACAAGGTATAAACATTACCCGACTCAAGTTGAAATAGCCCGTCGATTTATTGAATGGAGCAAGAATCGGGCAGATGGGGGCGGACTCCTCTTACCCGCGCAGCAAAATACCGAGTATTATTTTGTGGGTGACCTGCACGCACAATTCGATTCCCTGACGAGCATTATATGCCAAGCCGTGGCGGAATCCGCGCTTCATGGCAGGCACCCCCACCTCATCCTCTTGGGAGACTGCATAGACCGTGGGGAGGATGACTTTGCCACCGTCGCGCTGATTCAGGATGCCATCATGGGTGGTCTGCATCAGTACTTTACCGTAAGCTACATTTGCGGCAACCATGACTTTGCCGTAGATGTTATGCCCCATGGGTTCTTTTACTCTGCCGTATCCCCCGCAGATACCACGAACCACCTCAACGCACTCAGCAAACAAGGGCGCGGTGCAGATGCCCTGATACTGGGCAAAAGCATTATAGAATTAGCCCGCACCGCTCCCTATATGGGCGAGCTGGTATGGGGAGCCGCCCCACAACAATCCTTCATCTTTGCACATGCCTGCACCCCGCATACCGACATGCAACAAGAATTGCAGCAATGGTACGCGGGGTGCAACATAAACATGCCGTATACAGAGCTTCCGGATCACCTGCTCTACCCGTGCAGAGACGACTTTATGCGTGGTATGTTTCACCCGCAAATCGACCATGAGGAACCGAACCGCGGTTTTTCCGCCACCAAGCAAGGCACGGCAGACATGGCAGCCTACACCACCCTGCACCATGCCTTGACCGGCAGACGCATCATCGGCATGTTCCGCGGGCATGATCACGTAGCCAACGGGCACAGAATCACCCCTCTGCGCTCCGGGTTCATCTGCACCCTGAATGCCCTGGGTGCGGGTAATACCACCGTTGCCGCATGGAATCAACAGCAAGCAGGGCTGGTACGCTTGCTCACGTTCTGAAAACAACTCAACTCACCGCTTTCTTGTTAACGGTGGTTGCGGTGTTTATCATCATGGCGGTTTTGGTGCTTTTTACCGTCACGGTGGCGGTCATGGCGGCGCTCCCATTCTCGGTCTTCACGCTTATCACGACGCTCCTCGCGTTTCTCGCGGCGTTCCTCTCGCGCACGGTGTTCTCCGTAATCTCTGCCGGCATCAAGTATGGTTTCCAAAGCAGAGCGACCGGAGGATTCTGCGGCAGTAGCAGCACAGGCTAATAACAATAGGGAAGGTAAGAGTAATTTTTTCATCAGCGTACAGACACCCGTACACCCCACCGTGTTCAGAAACGGCTATTTCCGCCCCCACGCATGGGGCACATGCTATTCAAACTTACCGAAAAGGCTCTTCTTTTTTACCTCTTCAGGCAGGCCTTCGTAGTGGTTTTTATGCTTAATACCATTCATGAGCTGCACGGCTTCCCATCCGCTTTCCTCTACCCTCTCAACCTGCTGCGCTATTTCTTTATCAGCAGTCTCCAAATAACGGCTCAACTTCTTATTAAAAAAAGCATTGCCACACAATAAGAATAAACTCAGCAGACAAGCCAGCATCAAAATCCCGCTCCACGGCGGCTCAACCAAGAAACTCCCCACGGCACCACCGCGCTCAAGCGCTTCAAATTCGCTTCACAAAGTCAACCCAGCTCTGCGTGTAAACCGTAGAGTCATGGTCGCTGCGCAATAGCTCCCTGAAACCGTATCGGCGAGAAAAAGCCTCGCCCTCAGGAGTCACGTTGTCCGTTATCACCTCCGTACAGCGGTGCGCCACATCTGCATACTGCGCTGCTGCGGCCTTTAATAATACACGCGTCAATCCTTGGGCGCGGTATGCAGAATCTACCACCACACAGCATAAAAACATGTGCAGCGGGGTATCTGAAGCTATGTGAATATCCTCTACGCCGTCAAGGGTTAAAAAGTGGTCATTGAATTCCCCTGCTCTCAACGCCTCATCAATATGCTTCTTGACGGGGAACAGATTCACAAACCCCACAATGTTATCATTATGAGCAGCAGCAACTACGGTGTACGGATAACGCTGATACCACCTATAAGCCTCTTGTGGAGGCGTTATGATCTTCCCCGTAAAATTGAAGCTCCAGCTGTGCCATCTGCTCAAAATGGTCATAGCTGAGCTGCCGCAACAAAATCAACCCTTCCATTTTAACTTGTTACGCACTTTTTTTAGCAAGGTGAGAGTTTTTGTTTCAATATCATAGCGATATTCAGAATGGCTGCAACCGCAACACCATGTGGAAAACTCAAACGTATGCGGATTTATCCAGCGGATGGTTCCCCTACCCTCTACACAATGTTGATTTTGCCAATCAGGCTCGGTAGCAGAATCCAAAGCTGCGCTCTCAAAAATATAATGATTCCCGCTCCCTGCCAAGACCAAATAGCGACCATCCGGAGACCACGGCATGTCATTAGCATCCATGGACTCATAGGGAGCCATGAGCAACTTGCCCCCGGGAGTACGGATTTTGACCTCTTGTACAAAAGGAGAAACGACCAGCTCTGTCTCCTCGGCCTCCGAAATAGATGGGGAGTCTTCCGCCGCGTACAACATACATTGACGCTCATATTGCACCCACCCTTTCCCGGCGGGATTTCCCACTCGCTTCATCACCTTTGAATAAACGGGAGATGAGGATATAAACTTATCATCTCTGATACGAACTTCAAATGAATGCACACCGGCTTCTTCAAGAGCTGCCAGCAAACGCTCAAAATGAGGAGACCGATACTCCTCATAAGTTTCCACTTTTAACACTAATGCGGCATCATCTGCCGACGCAGCTTGCACAGAAGCGGCAACACCTGTTTGCGGGGTAACCATAACCTCTGCAGAAAAAATGACAGAGGGTAAACATAAAAGCATTAACAGCAATACTCGCATCAACAGCATCATAGTCAATAACTATTATTATGTCAATCCCTTTTTCCGAAAATACTTTTCTCACGCACTTCCGGTGGAAGGTCTTTATAATGGTCTTTTCGAGAAAGACCATACATCAGCTGAGCTGCTTCCCACCCGGGAGCGTCACCATGCTCCGAATCACATTCGGCATGCCGATACCGACTCGCTCGCCCTGACTTTTTACCCATACGCACATGGACATATAACATACAAGGGCATACTACCATACCGAAAATAAATAAGACACCGGACCATGGCGCAGAAATAAAAAAGCACGCCACAATACTCAAGGCCATGAGAGTCAAGACAATCTCCGGCATACGGGAAGCACGAAAAGTACGCATGATACCACGTGCCCCCCGTGTCTTTTTCTTTTTAGAGCGTGCCCTCTTTTTACCTTTTTTCATACGCTCAACGGATAGGGCGTTTGCGGTGTATGATGCGGCTGCGATTAATAGAAGTTTGTGGGTTGGCAAACACACCGCGCAACTGCTTTTTACGGCTCTCTTTTACCTTGGGAGACAGGCGCAAATCCGCATCTATCATCTGGTACCCAATCTCAGCGGCAGCATACACATCTTCAGGGGTCTCCACAGAGCATATCATCAGCTTATATTTCAGCTCTAACAATTGTCGTTTATTTTGAGGCACGGCCTCAAATAAAGCGGCATTTACAATATCCAGCGCAACAGCATCCGTAGGGGCGACATCTGCTGCATGTTTGCACGCCTGAAAACGGCTCTCGGCATCTGCAGCCGCCTTTAGCCCGCTGCGGTCTTGTTTATCAATGGCGGCAATCTCCGCCTGCAAGCCCAAGTTCAATTCATATAAATCCTCAGGTATAAGAGCCCAAGCCTGCAACATCGCCTCCAACCTTGCCTCCCCCTCTAAACTATCTGCAGCCATCAATAGAGTGTTAGCCCGTACCCCCTTTTCCAAAACTTGGCGCACGGCTGCCGGGTCCGCTACATAACCGAACAAACCGCCAAGCGGCCTGCCAACAGAATCCAGCACCAACAGCGTCGGGAAACCATCTATGGCATATTTTGTACAAAGCATTTGATTTTGCGCCAGCTGTTCTCGGCTGAATTGAGGGTTATTCGGCACATCCACCTCCAGCAACACAAAATGCTCCCCTGCCCATGCGGCAAAGTTCATTTCATCCAGCACATTCTTGCGTAATTGCATGCAATAACCACACCAGTCAGATCCCGTAAAATTGGCTAATACTACCTTTCCCTCTGCCCGCGCCTGTGAAAGCGCCGCCTCATAATTCGTTCCCCACTCTGCCGCATGCACGGCAGCTGACATTAACACCACGGCAGGCATCAAAAATAAGTTTTTCATTTTTGTGATATTCACACTCACCATTTTACAAACAATCACGCACACCGCAAGCTTATTTCTCCGCAGTTCTGCGTTTTTCTATGAAAAAGAGCGTATAATTCAACAAAACCCCGGGTAAATAAAAACAAATAATACCACCCCAGCTTAGACAAAACAGTCCCAAGGCGAATGCGAATTCATCCATAGAATCAGGGGTAGAATTCCATCCGGCACAACAGGTATAAATTGTCATCAGCAGCGGTAATAACAACCCTACCAGCTGCAACAAAGACCCGCGCTTCGTATGCGTAGGTATCAACAATATGCCGAATACCGGCAAGACTATCCAAAGATACGCAAAAAGATAATCACACAACTCCGCAAAAATTGAAATTTCCGCGCCGGAGGGATAATACCTCGTGTGCGCCATCATGCCCGCAAAAGACAAAGATGCACCTATGAACAGGCATTTACGAATAAAACCTCGCCGAGCACACACACAAGAAGGCCTCATTATTGGCCCCGAAGTGTCACGCAGCTTATCTGATTCTATTTTTGGGGCAGGCATGTTCAATTAGCGCAAGGTTGTAATTGTAAATCCAACGTTTGTTGAAAAGGCCCCGGATTCTTCAAGTACTGATGCGGCTCTACGTCTTGCAACATTGATATATTGTCGCTCACTATATGCATGGCAAATGAGGAATCAGCATGGCGATGTACCTCAATGACAGCATCCCACTCACTCTCATTCGAAACGCCGTAATCGAATATTGTTTTGATTCCTCCTTTGATGTGTTGCTGTTGATAATGCCCCGAATACTTAATAAGAGATAAACGCAAGCGTAACGTATAAGGCTTATCCACCCACTCGGCATTACAAGCTTCTAACGTCCATCGGCACGCTTTATCGCCGTAACACCCGGGCAATCGGACATCACCCGTAGGTTCAATCCGCACCTTGGTAATCCGATTACCTTGCCTTGTCTCTTCAATTAACAATGGAATCCGCCCCAACTCTTGATTCACCCAATTAACATCCATCAATTTAACGCCCATAGAATACACCATGGGACGATTGGGGAGAATCGTATCTTTATGAGACGAAACAGATGTACACGATACCGTGGTAGTGATACATGCCCCGAAACTAAAAATGGCGAAAAGGCGTTTCATAAATGTAGCGGTGTTTCTGTGCCTGAACTGTAACAGAACAGCCTCAAAGTTTCAAGGCAATAATGTTTTAAGGAGCAGAAAAATCAAAAAAACGGATGAAATATGATAGTCAGCGAGTGCGCAAGTCGCGATAGTGTCGCCGCCACTCGACAGAGCAATAAAGCCCCCATACCTATGCAAAGCATTGGAATGGGGAAATGTTATTTTTACGGACAGGGAAAGTCAGCGTCTGTGTTGTTTAGAATCTCGGCCGTCGCAGCGATTATCATGATGTTTATCTTTGTCATGATGACGTTGATAACGGCGGTCCTCTCGCGCATCGCGTCTCTCTTCACGTTGTTCTCTGCGTTTTTCACGTGCGCGTTGTTCGCTATAATCACGCCCGGCATCCAAAATAGTCTCCGAAGGAGAGCGATTACCGGACTCTGCCGCAGAAACTGCACAGGCACACCATATTATCGTTGGTATCAACAATTTTTTCATAGCATTAAAACGAGGGTATCCCTATCTCTTACCACATATGACACTGCACGTCTGAGCGTGATTCAAAAACAACTAAGCGCACAATACCCCGTATTCGGCAGGGAGACTCGCAGGCACTTTGCATCTATTTATGCAGCCATTCTTCTCATACAGCGCAGCTGTTCTTCACCGATGGCGACAGCTATTCTTCATGTACAGCAAAGCTGTTCTTCATGTATCATCTTCGCGCGCACGCGTAGCGTGCCGAATTCAAACCCGCGGTAGCGGGTGACATAGGGTAGCGAGTGGTACAGCGAACCGTAGGTGAGCGGAACCACTCGTATTGAACAAAAAAGAAACTGAACCCGTAGCACGGGTGACAGAAAGCAATGCTTCATATTGTAGCCCCCACCTCTGTCACCCGTTCCACGGGTTCCGACATTATTTTCTATCTTACGAGGGGTTCCGTTCGCTAATCGCTCACTCCCTTGTCACGGCGTAGGCGTAGCCGAAGACGAAACCTCCTCGACTAACATATTTCACCCGCTTTCGCGGGTTCAGAATTCCGCTCGCATTCGCTTGCCGAAACGATTTATCTTTTTTTACTCGCGTTGCTCGCAGTGAAGAATCCGTCTTGGACGGATAGTGAAGAGCTTGCAGAGCAAGCAGTGAAGAACGCCTGCGGCGTTGTGAAGAATGCGCTGGCGCGCATAATGAAGAAGGCCGC
>JAFQEF010000042.1 GCA_017399165.1 Akkermansia sp. | reverse complement strand
GCCCCTGCTAAACGAAAGAAAACACCCCCGAGCCCGAGGCGTCGGCGCGTTAGCGTTGACGACGAGGCCGACAGATGTATATAGCGCAGGGCGTGAGCCCGGAGCGGGGAGTGACTCGGGGTTAACACCCCTCGTGGGATTGTGTCGGCCTCCTCGCGTTGCTCGTCGGGCTCGGGGGTGTTTTGGACCATGAGCAGGGGCTTACGCCCCTGCCTATGTTATTTCGCCCCGCAAGGGGGCTTGGGAGTACGAAATGAGAAATACAAAATACGAAGCAAGCAAAGCCACTGCGATGGCTTGAGATGCTCACACCTACAAATTGCCATTTGGCGAGTTTTTAGAGGTCCCCGAGTTTGGGATTCAGGTATCTGGACGCAAACTTTATTGCTCCGGAGCATTTTGATTGTGGCGAGCCGGAACTTAACTGCTTTCTCCGGGAATCTGCTGTTCACTTTGTTAAGCAGGGGCTTAGTGCCATAAGATTGCTCATCGATTTGGATAATGACAAATTGGTAGGTTTCTACGCTATTTCTCCTCTGTGTATTGAACTAAGTCGCCTTTCTGCCAAGCAGAGGGAGCAGTATAATGTCCCTTTCCCAATTCCTTCATGGTTGATAGGGAGACTTGCCATTGATAAGCAATATCAGAAGCAGCATCTTGGTGGTGCTCTTTTGCTGGATGCAATGAAAAACATCCGAAAACGTGCTGAAAATGGCGCAGGTGCTCTTATTATAGTGGATGCTAAAAACAAACGGATTAAGCAATTCTACAAAAAATACGGATTCTCAACATTGGATTCGTGCGGAGGTTTGAAATTAGTCTCGCCTCTATAAAACAGATAGAGTAAGAAGAAATGTGTAACAGTTTTTTGCCCCCGGAAGCATCGTGTTTTCGGGGACTCTTTTTGTATATCTTTTTGATATCTCCATAGGGATATGTTTAGGTGCATTTTCAAGCGTTTGAAAGAGCGCTCCACGCGGTTGGGGCTAATCGCATTTGCAACCTACTGTGGGGCTGCTATTGCCACGGAGCGTGTCCGTATTACAGTCAGCTTTTGCCCGGCTGGAAAAAGCCCTGTATATCAATTTTTACGAGGTGTGGGATGACACGGTGTACCTTGCCGGCAAGGATGTTACGGCCATCGTGCAGGCCTTGCTTCAATAGCACGTGGCACTTTGAATATGCATAAAAAACTCGGCCCACCGTTCAAGTGGGCCGAGCAAAGGAAAAGCTAGTAGCTGATATCGATTAGCGGATGGTCTTAACGGTAACAGCCTCTTTACCCACGCGCTCGCGCAGATAGTTGAGCTTGGCACGGCGAACCTTACCGCGGGTCACAACCTCAATCTTGGCAATCTTGGGGGTATGTACGGGGAAGGAGCGCTCTACGCCCTCACCATAGGCAATCTTACGAACGGTGAAAGCCTCGTTCACGCCGGAACCACGCTTGCCGATGACGATACCTTGGAAAATCTGTACACGCTCTTTACCACCTTCGATAACGCGGCAGTGTACTTTTACAGTGTCACCCACGTTGAAGGGCGTTACTTCATCCTTCAGCTGTTCCTGTTCGATTTTGTCGAGAATGTTCATCTTGGTCTCCTTCTGGTAATAATAAATGTTTCAGGAGCCTTTCGGCTCTGGCGGTTGCGGGAGTATACACTATTTTTATGTGCTTGGCAACCCAAATTTGTGCAGATGGCGCATTTTTTTTATTTTTTTATTGCCTGAGCCTCCAAAAGCAGGGGCGATAATCGTTCTCTTTCCTCATCAGAGTAAGGAGCCGGGCTGAAATCTTCTTTACGCCGGGATACAACAGTTTTTACCACAGCACACAGCCCGCGGGGACCGTAAATGGAAAATTGCCAGTGCAGGGAGGTGCTGCCCATGCTCAGCAAGGCGGCTTCCGTGCGTATTTCATCCCTGAAATACAGCGGGGCTACAAAGTCTGCCTCTGCATGTACGCGGGGGTAGCGCATATCCATGCGGCTGAATCCATGGGCGGCCAAGGCTTCAACCTCTGCATCCTGCGCATACCGAAAAAAGTTGGCAAAGTAGACAATGCCCGAGGCATCGGTATCTGCAAAGGCGACGCGTGCTGTGTGGGTAAAGGACATGTTGCGGTATAATCTACGGGTTACATCCAGATGGCGTTTTTGAATTGAATCCCCTCATACAGGTAGGGGAAACTGCGGCGTTTGTCCTGCGCATGATCCCAGCCGAACTCAAAGTACTGCGGGAAATTGATCATGGTGTTCGGTTGAATAAGGGGGGCATCCGTGGCGGGGTCTGTCTCGTTAGTGCGCAGGTTGAGCATCATGACGGCATGGTGGCGACCATCCGTTATGGTGAGGAAACGGGCATACGGCACACCGGTGCGCAGGCGGTCCGGGCGGAACTCGAGCTCTTGGAGGTCTTCATTGCGTATCATCTTGCGGTAGTTTGGTGAGGCTTGATGAAGCCCCAGCCATTTTTCTGCCTCGGCCACGGTGATATTGTCCAGACTGCGGTTTTCAACCACATAGTCCATGACGCGCAGGGCGGCGTACACGGCTCGGGTGGTGCCAAGCTCGTTTCCCTCTGCATCTGTGGTTGTTTCATACATGGCTTTTAAATCCCGCTGCAAGGCTTGCTGCTCATTGGGCATGGGGTAGAGTATAAACCAAAGCACCAAGGCAAGTGCTGCGCTCAACCAACAAATGCCCTTAACGGTGCGCAGGTATTGCAGGCGTTGCAGCATGGCGCGAATTTTGGCAACAAGCCCTTGATCTGCCTCACCGAACTTGAACTCGGCTTTGACTTTTTGCGGGGCTGCGGCAATTTCTTTGACCGTTCGCGCATTTTCGGCATCCGGGGAGATGTCGGCAACGTCTACGCTGTTGAATTCATTTTCGTCCCGCACCTCTTGCAACCGCACAAGCTGTTTCAGCAGCACCAGGCGTACAAAGACGCTTAACCCCAACAGTACCCAGAGGATGGGGAAACCGAAGGCCAGACACTTATCCCTATAAGGAGAGTTGATGGCGATGATGAGCTCCTCTATGCCATCCAGCTCTTCTTTTAGGGAGGTGGCGTGCACCCAGTCATAAAAGTGCGGGTGTATCAACTCGGGCCTGGTGGCTTGTATGATGGGGTAGGCCACCATGGTGAGTGCTATAACACCTATCAACCCGCTGAACCATACCAAGTTACGCCGTGGGCCGGATATGGCAGCAATCTCCATGAGCAACCAGGGGGCTACCCACAGCCAGTTGCGCCACTCAAATAAAAACTCTTGGCTTATGTTCGGCAGGGTTATCAAAGGCTCCTGCGCCGTGAGTACGGACGGATAAGAAACCAGCAGCATTAACACCACTGCCCCCAGACCCGTTATCAGTATGCGTATGCCGATGCTTATTGCCCGTGCTATGTTGCTTATGGAAAAGGTTGCACCCATGCTCTTTATACTATAGAGCTTTCCCTGCCTTGTCAAGACTACGCCTCGTCAAACATTGTTACAGTTGTGTTACAATAAAACTCGTCTATTGGTCGTTTGGTGGGATGCTTGCCTCTCCCCATTCATAGATGAGAAAAACTGAGCGGCGCAAGCCGCTCAATATCACTGCTCCGGTGAGGAGCAATCTCACTCATCCGGCAGGATGAATTTCACTTTCTCCGTAAGGAGAAAATCTCACCCTGTGAGGGCGTAGAAAGCGAGCCACAGGCGAGACTCGAAGCCCCATGCCCGCACCTGCGGGCAATTTGAGGAAATACAGCCTCGCAGCGATAGCTGCGCTAACTTTATTAATTTTCAGAATAATGGCGGCTACGCCGCAAGTAAATACAACTTATTGCCCGCCGGAGCGGGCAGGGTGAGATTTGCCCTGCGGGCAAGCGAGATTCGCACATCTGTGCGAGTGATATTACCCCTGCGGGGTAGTGATATTGAAGGGCTGTCGCCCTTCAGTACTTGGCCCCGCAATCCTCCCATTTATAAGGCGGGGGCGTTATCTGCCAAGGAAGAGGTGCAGGTGTTGCATCTCTCGGCACCCCTGCGTGGTAGCAATGTGCAGTAGCCTCTCCTCCACATCTGCCGGGGGAACCATGCAACGGCGGGGCAGGTCTGCGGTGAGCAGTTCCAACGCGCAGGCGTTGTGCAGGGCCATGGTGGTTTCAATAAAGCACATGCGTGTGGGCTCTTCCAGTATGAAGTTGAGCGGCTTTTTGTTGTTGAGCACGCGGTTACGCGGTATCTTGGTGCCGTACTCATCATCCACACCCATGTTGGCCAGCAGGGTGGGGGTGTTGAGCACGGTGTTGGGGTCAAGCCTGTTGTGCAGGGCGTTGTATTTACCCGTGGCTGTAACCAAACACCAGGCATGGGCGGCGCACTGATTGAGGGCGGCGGTGTCTTGCACATGCACGTATTCTACGCCCTCCGGCAGGGTGTCGCTCACATCCGTGGCTTCTATTACGGTAATCTTCATGTTGTGGCGGCGGGCGTAGTGTACAATGCCTCTGCCCACTTTGCCGTAGCCCACCACTGCCAAGTGGCGCCCCTCTAGTTCCTTGTACCCCAGTTGCGTCAAGGCACGGAAAAAGCTTTCTCCCGTGCCTAATCCGGTTTCTATGCGCTTGATAATGCCGGAGTCTGCCACGATAACCGGTCTCTTGGTGCGCTCGTATGCTGCTACGCCGGACTTCGTGAGCTCTGCGTAGCCCAATGTGGGCATGCGGTGTGCGCAGCTGCCGGCACAGTCCAATATAATGTCAAAGGTGTCCTCCTTGCTTGCCGTTTTGATGCCGAACTGCGGTAGCAGGGCTGCCGTCTCTGCATGGCGCGGCATAAGGGTTTTGCCCGGCACATACAGCTCTGCTCCGGCTGCCTGCAAGGCCATGAACTTGGCCAGGGTGTTGCGGTATATGGGCGTGGCATCCAGCAGTTTCAACCCCTCCAGCGGGCGGGTCTTTGCCCAATCCTCTGCTTGTTGGCGCAGGGTCGGCCATTCATCAGCTGTGTAAAAATTGTCCAGATATTCCCGTATCTTGCCCACATTTTCGTTCATACCCCCAAGTCTACTCCTATCTTTTGCCCTTGGCAAGCGTAAATCTTGTGCCAAATCATGAAAAAAATGCATAAAAGTTAGCACAGGCTAATAATTTTTCTTGCATTTTGGAAAAATAAGAGTAAAATGTGCGCAGAGAAAAGTTAGTAAAGACTAATTCAAATAGAAAGGAACAAAGAAGCGATGAAAACAAACATCAGCAAGATAGTAGCAAGAGAGGTATTGGACTCCCGCGGCAACCCCACCGTAGAGGCTGAGGTATGGTTGGAGGGCGGGGCAAGCGGACTTGCCAGCGTGCCCAGTGGAGCCTCCACCGGTGAGCACGAGGCCTGCGAGCTGCGCGATGGGGATAAAGCCCGCTACCGTGGCAAGGGTGTGCAAAAAGCCGTACACTTTGCCAATACAGAGCTGGCGGCTGCGTTGACCGGCATGGATGCCACGGAGCAAATTGCGGTGGATGCCCGCATGCGGGAGGTAGACGGCACACCCAACAAATCTCGCGTGGGCGCAAACGCTGTGCTGGCTATCTCTTTGGCCACGGCCAGAGCCGCCGCCGCTGCTGTGGGGCAGCCTTTGTACCGCTATTTGGGTGGACCCAATGCGCACATTTTACCCGTGCCGATGATGAACGTGCTCAATGCCGGCGCGCACTCCGATGCCCCCATCGATTTTCAGGAGTTCATGATTATACCTAAGGGCTTGCCCTCCTATAGAGAAGCCCTGCGCTGCGGGGCAGAGGTGTTCCATGCACTGGCTGCCGTGTTGAGAAAATCCGGTCTGAGCACCGCCGTGGGAGATGAAGGTGGCTATGCCCCCAACCTCAAGAGCGCAGATGCCGCACTGGAGGCCATTGTAAATGCCATTACGGATGCCGGTTATGAACCCGGCAAGGATGTTTACCTGGCGCTGGATGTTGCGTCATCCGAGTTCTATGATGCCGAGAGCGGCTTGTATGTGTTCAAAAAGAGCACGGGCGATAAGCTCACGGCAGCGCAACTGACCGCCTATTACGAGGAGCTCATTCAGCGCTACCCCATTATCTCCATTGAAGACGGCTGCGCAGAAAATGATTGGGACGGCTGGAAACAGCTCACCGACCGCATCGGCAACCGCTGCCAATTGGTGGGGGATGACCTCTTTGTGACCAACACGGATTTCCTGCGCCAAGGTATTGCCAAGGGTGTAGCCAACTCCATCTTGGTGAAACTCAACCAAATCGGCTCTCTCAGTGAAACCTTCGAGGCCGTTCGCTTGGCCACTACCAATGCCTACACGGCTGTTATCTCTCACCGCAGTGGTGAAACGGAGGACTCCTTCATTGCAGACCTTGCCGTGGCTACCAATGCCGGGCAAATCAAAACCGGCTCGCTCTCCCGCGCAGATCGCTTGGCTAAATACAACCGCCTGTTGCGCATTGAAGAGCAGCTCGGCTCCACCGCCGTTTACGGCTGTTGATATCCCACCGATTCGCTCACTCTGTACTCACTGGTCGGGAGCCCCTCTCTGCGGGTTCCCGGCCTTTTGTACGACCGACGCGATATGCGCACTGCGGTGAAAGTCCGCGCGGAGCCGCGATGATGCGGAATCCCAGACCTGAAGAACAACTGCGGGGAGGTAACAAACCGTGGGAAAGGAAGTTCGAGGGGAAATCCCGACT
>JAFQEF010000041.1 GCA_017399165.1 Akkermansia sp. | reverse complement strand
TTAGGCGATATAAGAAGCTCACAAACGAAAAATTATCCGTAAAGAACATGCAATTCGCTTGTGCTGTGGATGTTGAATACATGAAAAAGATTTTTGAAGCCGTATTTTCTGTATGACACGTCGCCCAATGCGTTTGCCCTGTTGCGGGGATTTTTTGGCTTGTCATGCGGTGTGATTTTTGCTATGGTGAAAAAAGATACAGGTTACACACCGCATACTGTTATAAGTTATGAGAGCAAAATACCTATTCCCCCTAATGGCACTTTCTGCCACTTTGGCAACCGCCGGAGAGCGAGAGAGCTTTGATTTCGACTGGAAGTTCAAATACTTTGGTGGGTATGACCCGGCATTAGCCGGTTCTGCCGCAACGGCAAACAGCCACCAAGGCGGGCACCCGGCATCTCATGCAGTAGACAATGACATGAACACCCGCTGGTGTGCCCCCAACCAATCCAAGGGGCACAAACTGACTGTTCGCCCCAATTTTAATGACCCTGTACAGCTTTTCTTCATCTATTGGGAAAAAGTGTGTAACTTTGATGTCACCATTACCGTCAAATGCAAAAACGGCAAAAAAATTGTAGAGAAATTCAATGCCGGAGGCCAAGCCGCAGCGTTTGTCATGATGAAGGATGACCCGCAACCCATAGATGAGGTTGTTATCAGTTTTGACGGAGGGACCACCCAAAGCCAGTGGGCCAGTGTGAGGGAAGTCATCTTCACCGGCACAGACAATCGCCCCATCACCGTCAAAAATGGCACGGGAGCCTTTGTACATGCCCTGCCCGATGCCTCTGAGGAGGGTTACAAACCTGTACAATTACCGCATGACTGGGCTATTGAAAGCCCATTCTTGGCAGATGAGCCTAATGAAACCGGCAAGCTCCCGTGGAACGGTTGGGGCTGGTACCGCAAAAATTTTGAGATACCCGCAGACTTTTCAGCTGAGAAGGATCGCTATTATCTGGACTTTGACGGCGTAATGTCCAACCCCAAGGTATACATCAACGGCCAACAGGCCGGAGAATGGGCGTATGGCTACAACTCTTTCCGGGTGGATATTACCCCGTATATCAAACCGGGCAACAACAAGGTAGCCGTTATGGCCAGCAACCTGCCGCTTTCCACCCGCTGGTACCCCGGAGCCGGCATTTACCGCCATGTGTGGTTGGAGAAAACCGGGCCCGTGCATCTTACGCAATGGCCTACATACATCACCACCCCTCATGTTACAAAGGAATCTGCAACGGTTAAAGTACAAACCACGGTAGCTAACACCGGCACAGATACGGCAGAGATTGTAGTGCAGCAACAAGTTGCCGGCATACAAGCCCCCCCGGCAATCATTACCCTTGCCCCCGGCACAGAGGGTGTTGTTGAGCAAGAGATTCACCTTACCGACCCCAAATTATGGAGCTGCGAATCCCCCCATCTCTATACGATGGAAACCACGGTGCTGCACAACGGCAAACTGATAGACAGCAAAAAAACCGACTTCGGTGTACGCACGGCAGAGTGGAAAACGGACGGTTTTTACCTCAATGGCCAAAAAGTACGCATTAAAGGCGTGTGCGAGCACCATGACTTAGGTGCCCTGGGTGCGGCATTCCATGCCCGTGGCTATGAGCGTAAAATAGAAAAACTTAAGGCCATGGGTTGCAACTCCATACGCATGACCCACAACCCGCCCGCCCCCGAGGTGCTTGACCTGTGCGACAAACACGGCATTTTGGTCATCGATGAGCTTTTCGACATCTGGAAACGCCAGAAGTACGAAAAAGTGAACGGCTACCACATCTATTGGGACGAGTGGTGGCAAAAGGACGTGCAGAACTTCATGCTCAGAGACCGCAATCACCCCTCCATCATTGCATGGAGCGGTGGCAACGAGGTACCGGAGCAAAGCGCCCCCAAAAACCCGAAACGCCACGAGCAAAACATAGCCATTGCCAACGGGCTGCGAGATGAAATACGCAAGTACGACACCACTCGCCCCTACACTGTTGGCTGTAACGACCAAAACGCGTTCCGCAACGGTTTTGAGGAAACCATGGATGTATACGGCTTTAACTACAAGCCGCATCTCTACCCCTTGTTCCGCAAAATGCACCCGGATAAGCCCTACTACGGCTCAGAAACCTGCTCTTGCGTAGGCACCCGAGACACCTACGCCTTCCCCCTCAAATGGAATGTGCAGGGTGGTTACCAAGATGTCAGCATCGCCCCGTTCCAAGTGAGTGCATACGGTGTAGCATCCACGCACTGGGGATACTGCGCAGACATAGAGATGCATGCCCACACTAAAGCCCCGGATGTAGCCGGCGAATACGTGTGGACCGGGTTTGACTACCTTGGCGAGCCCACCCCCTTTAACCAGGATGCCACCATAGAGGGCAACATCAAACACCTGCCCGAGGCCGAGCGTAAGGCCATCATGAAACAGTATGAATCTATGGGCAATAAGGCTCCCAGCCGCTCCTCCTACTTTGGTATTATAGACCTTGCAGGGTTCCCCAAAGATGTCTATTACCTCTACCAAAGCCAATGGAACCCGGAGCTGGCGCAAGCACACATTCTGCCACACTGGAATTGGCAGGGCCGCGAAGGACAAAAAACACCCGTAATGGTGTTTACCTCCGGGGATGAAGCAGAGCTCTTTGTCAATGGCAAAAGCCAAGGTGTACGCAAACGCGGAGATGGTGACACCTTCCGCCAAAAAGGTACTGATTCTAAAAACAACAAGGTACCGTACCTCGATGTCAGCAAAAACCAATACCGCTTCACGTGGGAGGACGTTGTGTACGAGCCCGGCACCGTAGAGGTAGTGGTCAAAAAGGACGGCAAGCCTTGGGCTACGGCCAAGCGTGTCACCACCGGTGAATCCGCCGCTGTGACACCCGTGGTAGATCGCCAAGCTATCTGTGCAGATGGGCACGACCTTGCTCACATTGAGCTCGCCCTTACGGATAAGGATGGCAATGTGGTGCCCACAGACTGCCGCAAGGTGGAGTTCTCCATCGAGGGACCTGCCGTGCTGGCCGGGTTCTGCAACGGCAACCCCATAGACCATACCAGCCTGCAAAACACCAAGCAAAGCTTCTTTAACGGCCGCATACTGGCCGTGGTACGCAGCAAGCGTGGAGAAACCGGCACGGCTACCGTCACCATCAAGGCAGAGGGGCTGCCGGAGGTGAAAGTACCTGTTGTGGTTACCCCCGCCAAATAACGCCGCAATGACACATTTTCAGCCGCTCTGCCCCATGCAGAGCGGCTTTTTTATTGCTTTAGATGAGTAAATGTGTTAGCTTTATACAAAAGAAGGCATTGAACAATTATACTCGCCATGAAAAAAATACTTATCAGCATCCTTATTTGCGCCATTGTACTCGCTAGTGCCGGCAGCTCTATCTTCTTTTACACAAAATATCAACAGAGCGAAGAGCTCAACCACTACCATAGCCAAGTCAATAAATATTTAATTTGGAATAACATCCGCAACAAGATTCATTTTGACATAGCTCAGTTGGGTGGAGAAACGCTCTGTTCCACCTACCCGAACTATGACCGCTTACCCGGCTTTACATTTAAATGGTTTGTAGAGGTTCCCCAAACAGAAGAAAAAGCCTTTGAATCCTACGCTGACGGGCTCGAAGACTACTTAAAAAAATACTTAACGCTTCTCGTAAAACGAGACATGCTCAGCAAGCCGGGCATTCGAGTTTCCCGGTTCAAGAAAGACCGCGGATTATCTCACAACGGTATCCCCTTCAGCGCGTATGATATTGAAGTAACCTTTGAGGGCATGACATACCTGCCGTTGAATGCAGAGGTATAGGGTTTTTATGCTCTTAGACGGCAACAAACAGGAGGATTTGCTCTGCAAATCCTCCCACCCCCCAAAGAAATGGAAATCTACAAGATTAAGTTCTACTCATTAATAACGAAATGTCGCAAGCGTAAAGGCAGAGAATCAGTCCCGTTCTCTTCTGCATATTGAACAACTAAGGATTGGAGTTTTTCATCGGCCTTTGCTCGTTCTACAAGAAGCTGCATCAGAGAGGTGTAGTCTTCTTCCGGGATTTCTTCTATCGTCATATCGCAGCAGAGATTGATAATCGATTCAAATGAAAGGTCATCATCAATTTCACCTACTGCTTTTTTCAACAAAGCAAGACCCTTGTCCGGTTTGCAACCGGTACCCATACCTTTATAATATGCCGCGGCCATCATAAGGATACAGCGAAAATCTCCGCAATTAACACCTCGGCGATAGGCATCTACTGCCTTACGAGGATTCGCAGCGATACCGTCTCCTTTCATATAGCAATTTCCTAAATAAAAGTAGGCAGAACCCTCCGAAGGGCTTTTTTTCACCCACGTAACAAGTGATTTAAATGCAGCAACATCATTTCCTAATTTTTTGAGGCACTCATATAAATCTAAAGCATACTCTGTACAACCGCGAGATACAGAACGCTGCAACAATTCAGCGGCCTCTTTTAAGTTTTCATTGCGGTCCAACAACCATCGGCCTAATTCTCCCGGTGCCTCCAAGTGCCCCGCTTTTACAGCTTTACGTAAATACGCCTCTGCTTTTTGCTCATTTTCCTCACCACCATCCATGCGCAACAATCCGGCCATTGTAAAATAACCGGATGGGTGCTCAGCATTTGCCGCGATGGAAGCGTAATGATATGCCCGTTGACGAGATTCTCGAGAATCGGAAGCGGCCATGGTATAAACACCAAGCAAGGCTATGCTTGAAAAAATATCACCGGAATCAGCCTTTTCGTGTAACCATGACATTTTTTCACTAAAGGCCTGCATTCTGGTATTATCCTCTGTATCGCTAAATATATTTTCCATTGTTGCTAATTTTTTAAAGCATCGCAAAACCGCCCGGTTGAAGAAGCAACCGGGCGGTGAAGTTTGTGAGCTGTAGGGGGGGGATTACTCCTCCTCGCCTACGGTGAGGGTATCGTCCTCAGGCATGAAGTCCTCCTCATCGTTATCATAGGTGGCACGGGGAATGGGCGTGGCACCGGGAGCGGGCTCCACAACGATGTTGCGGTATTTGTCGAAACCGGTACCTGCGGGGATGAGGTGACCGAGGATGACGTTCTCCTTGAAGCCCTCGAGGATATCCACCTTGCCGAGGGTTGCAGCCTCTGTGAGCACGCGGGTGGTGTCCTGGAAGGAGGCGGCGGAGATGAAGGAATCCGTCTTGAGGGAGGCCTTGGTGATACCGAGCAGGATGGGCTCGGAGTCTGCAGGGCGACCGTTCATGCTGACGGTTTCCTTGTTGATGCGGTCGAGGGTGGTGCGATCCACCTCGTCACCCCAAAGGAGACCGGTATCGCCGGGGTTCTTGACGCGCACCTTGCGGAGCATCTGGGAGACGATGATTTCCACGTGCTTGTCATTAATCTCTACACCCTGCACACGGTATACCTGCTGCACCTTGTTGACGAGGTGCTCCTGGAGGGCCTCCTTACCGCAGATGCGGAGGATTTCGTCGGAAGCCTCGGTACCGTCGGAGAGGGGCTCACCGGCGCGTACAAAGTCACCATCGTGCACGATGATGTGGCGGTCCATGGGCACCAAGTGCTTGCAGGAGATTGCACCCTCGTTCTCGTCTCGCTCTTCGAGCTTGGCGGAGCGGCGGCGGCTCTTACCGGCAGCCTCCTTGGCGGCGGCATCACGGTAGATGGTAACCACCTTCTTACCGCGAATCATGGCGTCATCGATAGCGACAATACCGTCCATCTCTGCCAAGGTGCAGGTATCTTTGGGGCGGCGGGCCTCAAAGAGCTCTGCCACACGGGGAAGACCACCGGTAATATCGTTTGTCTTCTGCACCTTGCGGGGAGTCTTGGCGAGTGTGGTACCGGCAGAAATCTTCTGCTTGTTGCTTACGGCAAGGTAAGCACCGGTGGGGATGGGGTATGTGGTGGCGCGAGCCTTGTCACCCTTACCGCTCTTCACGATGATGCGGGGAGCGAGGTCCTGACGGTGATCGATGATGGCGGTGGTACCGCGACCGGCCTCGGTGCGGCAGGTAAT
Source organism: Akkermansia sp. (assembly GCA_017399165.1). Taxonomy (GTDB): domain Bacteria; phylum Verrucomicrobiota; class Verrucomicrobiia; order Verrucomicrobiales; family Akkermansiaceae; genus Akkermansia. The sequence continues at coordinate 13,425 of JAFQEF010000041.1, read as the reverse complement.
GCCCTCAATCATGTCCGCAAACTCAACGGTACCGCTTACCTCTGCAATCACAGGAATGGCGAAGGGATCCCACTCGGCAATGAGGGAGCCGGCGGCAATCTTGTCACCATCCTTCACGTGCAGCACAGCACCCATGGTGAGCTGGTAAGACTCCTGCTCTTTACCCTCCTCATCATACACCTTGACGCTACCGTTCTTGCAGAGCACGACCATGTTGCCGTTCTCATCCTCTACGCAGCGACCACGGAGGTTTTCATCATAGATGAGCTGACCGTCCGTCTTGGCGATGTACTCGGGGCGGCTGGCAGAAGCGGAAGCCGTACCACCAACGTGGAAGGTACGCATGGTAAGCTGAGTACCGGGCTCGCCGATGGACTGTGCAGCAATAATACCCACAGCCTCACCCACCTTCACGGACTTGCCGGTAGCCAGGTTCAAGCCGTAGCACTTAGCGCAGCAGCCCTTGGTGAGGTCACAGGTGAGCACGGAGCGCACCTTCACCTTCTCGATACCGGCATGCTCAATGCGCTTGGCGGCTTCGTCGGTGATAATCTCATTCTTGGCAACGATGAGGTTGCGGGTGGAGGGGTCATAGATATCCTCACAGGTTACGCGGCCATAGATGCGCATGGAGAGGCTGGCGATTTCATCATCACCGTCGTAAATGGCGGTCATGGTGATGCCGTTCTCGGTGCCGCAGTCCTCATCACGCACGATAACGTCCTGAGCAACGTCTACCAACTTACGGGTCATGTAACCGGAGTCGGCCGTCTTAAGAGCGGTATCGGCAAGACCCTTACGGGCACCGTGGGTGGAGATGAAGTACTCAAGCACGCTCAAACCCTCACGGAAGTTGGAGGTGATGGGGCGCTCAATAATTTCACCGGAGGGCTTAGCCATAAGACCACGCATACCGGAGAGCTGCTTAATCTGAGCCTTGTTACCACGAGCACCGGAGTCAACCATCATGAAGAGGGGGTTGGCAACGGCAGAGCCGTCATTGTACTCCAGCTTGGTGTAAAGCTCCTTCTGGATGGCATCCGTCGTGGAGGACCAGATGTTAACCACCTTTTCATAGCGCTCGCCGTTGGTAATAAGACCTTCCTCATACTGCTCGGTAACCTTGGTTACCTCGTCGTATGCCTCGGCAATGAGCTTATCCTTGTGCTCGGGCTCAACCATGTCCACAATACCGATGGAGCAACCGGAGCGGGTAGCCTCCTTGTAACCCAGGGACTTGAGGTCGTCCAGGGTTTCAACGGTCTTGGCCTGGCCGCAGGTCTGGTAGCAGCGCCAAATGATTTCGCCAAGCTCCTTCTTGCGGACGTTGCAGTTGATGTAACCGATGTCGTTCGGCCAGATTTCGTTGAAACGGACACGGCCTGCGGTGGTGACAATGGTCTTGCGGTTGACGTTCTCCTGGTTGTAGGAGAGGCGGTCAAAGGCGCGGCCTGTCTTACCGTAGTCGGGGTTCTTGAGGCGAATCCAGTCGTGGTAGCCAATCTTGCGGGAGGCAATGGCGAACTCTACCTCGGAGATGGACTCGAAGAGGGGCAGCAGGTGCTGGTTGTCCTCGTTCTCCTTCACCGTCTTGGCACGGGTGTGCGTGAGGTAGTAGGCACCCAAAATAATATCCTGCGTGGGCGTGCTGATGGGTTTGCCGGAAGCCGGGGAGAAGATGTTGTTGGGAGCCAGCATGAGCAAGCGAGCCTCCAACTGAGCCTCCACGCTCAACGGCACGTGCACAGCCATCTGGTCACCGTCGAAGTCGGCGTTATAACCGGTACATACGAGCGGGTGCAGGCGGATGGCGCTACCCTCAATCAACACGGGCTCGAAAGCCTGAATGGAGAGACGGTGCAGCGTAGGAGCACGGTTCAGGAACACGGGGTGCCCCTTAGTCACTTCCTCCAGAATATCCCACACGATGGCCTCCTTGCGGTCAATCATCTTCTTGGCAGAGCGTACAGTGTGTACGTAGCCCAGCTCCTTGAGGCGATGAATGATGAAGGGCTCAAACAGGGCCAAAGCCATCTTCTTGGGCAAACCGCACTGGTTCATCTTGAGGTGCGGGCCAATCACAATCACGGAACGGCCGGAGTAGTCCACACGCTTACCGAGCAGGTTCTGGCGGAAACGGCCGCTCTTACCCTTGAGCATGTCGGACAAAGACTTGAGCGGGCGGTTGCCGGCACCCGTTACATGGCGACCATGGCGACCATTGTCGAAGAGGGCATCCACGGCCTCCTGCAACATGCGCATCTCATTGCGCTTAATCACCTCGGGGGTTTGAAGAGCAGCAAGCTCCTTGAGACGGTTGTTACGGTTGATGACACGACGATAGAGGTCGTTGAGGTCGGACGTAGCGAAGCGACCACCGGGCAGCGGCACCAAGGGGCGCAGATCCGGCGGAATGACGGGGAGAATGGTGAGCACCATCCACTCGGGGTGGGTGTTGCTGGTCTTGAAGCCCTGGGCCAACTGCAGGCGCTTGGCAATCTTGCGCTTGTTCTGCTTGGAGTTGGTCTTGTCCATCTCCTGGCGCAGCTCATCGATAAGGGCGTCCAAATCGATGGTGGCAAGCAAGCGCTGAATAGCAGCGGCACCCATAGCGGCCTCCGGTGCGTCATCACCGTAATCCTCCACAAGCTCATCGTACTCCTCCTCGGTGAGGATCATGCCACGCTCAATACCATTGACACCATGGGGGTCGATGACGATGTAGTCCTCATAGTAAATCACACGCTCCAAATCACGGGCGGTGAGGTCGAGCATGAGGCCGATGCGGCTGGGCATGCACTTATAGAACCAAATGTGCGTAACGGGCACGGCCAACTCAATGTGGCCCATGCGCTCACGGCGTACTCGAGCAGAGGTAACCTCTACACCGCAACGGTCACAGATCATGCCCTTGTTCTTGGCGCGCTTGTAACGGCCGCAAGAACACTCCATATCACGAGTGGGGCCGAAAATACGCTCGCAGAACAAGCCACCCTTCTCCGGCTTGAACGTGCGGTAATTAATAGTCTCAGGGTTCTTGACCTCGCCGCTGGACCAACGCAGGATATCCTCCGGGCTGGCAACGGTGATGCAAACCTGATCGAAGTTTTTAGGCTTCTCGTTATTAAGATCCATGTAAGACATATTGATAATTACTTAAAAGGTTGGTTGCCACCCGCCCCTATGTGCGGGTGGCGGTTACAGGTTTACATCTCGGAGTCGTCGTCTTCGTCGTCAGACTCACCATCACGCTCAACGTCGTCGTCGTCCAGGTCATCGTCATCGAAATCATCGAAATCGTTGTCACCGGACTCTTCACCGAAGAGCTCCTCGTCATCGCCCTCAGCCAACAGCTGGAAGAGGTCGTCCGTAGTTTGCGGAATATTCTCGCGGTCCTTCTTCTCGAGCGGCTGCACATTGAGGCAGAGTGCCTGCATTTCCTTGATGAGCACGTTGAAGGACTCGGGCGTGCCGGCCTCCAGGGAGTTGTCTCCCTTAACAATGTTCTCATAAATGCGGGTACGACCCTGAACGTCGTCGGACTTAACGGTGAGGATTTCCTGCAGCGTGTAAGCGGCGCCGTAAGCCTCCATGGCCCACACCTCCATTTCACCGAAGCGCTGGCCACCGTGCTGAGCCTTACCACCGAGCGGCTGCTGGGTAACGAGGGAGTATGTACCCACGGCACGTGCGTGAACCTTATCTGCCACAAGGTGATTCAGTTTGAGCATATAGGTGTAGCCTACCACCACGGGGTAGTGGAAGTACTCACCCGTCAGGCCGTCAATCAGGCGGCTCTTACCGGCCACGGAACCATCCTTGCCGTCGCCCACCCAGGTGAAGCCGTCCACCTTCTTGGCCTGGCTCATGTAGTCCCAAATCTTGGACTCCTCGATACCGTCGAACACCGGGGTAGCCACCTTGAAGCCGAGGGCCTTGGCAGCAACGCCCAAGTGAGCTTCAAGCACCTGACCCACGTTCATACGAGAGGGCACACCCAGCGGGTTAAGAATAATGTCTACCGGGGTACCGTCCTCAAGGTAGGGCATGTCTTCAATGGGAAGCACGCGAGAGCATACACCCTTGTTACCGTGGCGGCCTGCCATCTTATCACCCACACCGAGCTTGCGCTTGTTGGCGATGTAGACCTTCACCTCGGTCACAACACCGGGGTCCATCTCTGCACCGGCTTCGATTTGGTCGAGCTTGCGGTCACGCTCCTCATCCAAGTCCTCAAAGCGGGAGGCATAGGCATTGATGATTTCAAAGATCTGGTTACGCACGGGGCTCTCGTTCATCTCAATCTGGTCGTGGTGAACAGCGAGCTTGCGCAGCAGGGTCTTGGTAATCTTGCGGTTGGCGGGTATGATAACCTCGTTGGAGCCGGCACGCGTTACCTCCAGCGGAATCTTCTCACCCAAGAGACGGTCGGAGAGCTTGCTGGTGAGCTGCTCGATAAGAGCATCCTTGTCGCGGTCGTACTCGGTATCAACCTTCTTACGCTGCTTTTGGCTCTCCTTCTCCACGTCTACCGTGGGAGCCCCGGGGGCTGTGGAGCGCACAACGCGAACATCCATCACCACACCCTGAGTACCCGGGGGCACGCGCAGGGAGGTATCCTTAACATCTGCAGCCTTCTCACCGAAGATGGCGCGCAGCAAGCGTTCCTCGGGGGCGAGGTCGGTCTCGCTCTTGGGCGTAATCTTACCCACGAGAATATCGCCGGGCTTCACCTCTGCGCCGATGCGAACCACACCGTCGCTGCCCAAGTTCTTGAGGGCATCGTCACCCACGTTGGGGATGTCTCGGGTGATTTCCTCCGGACCGAGCTTGGTATCGCGGGCCTTCTCCTCAAACTCCTCGATGTGGATGGAGGTGTAGGCATCCTCCTGCACCAAACGCTCGGAGATGATGATGGCGTCTTCGAAGTTGTAACCGTACCAAGACATGTAAGCCACCAGCACGTTGCGACCGAGAGCAAGCTCACCGCCATCCGTACAGGGGCCATCGGCAAGCACATCGCCGGCATTCACCACATCCCCACGGGATACGATGGGTTTCTGGTTAATGCAGGTAGAGGCGTTAGAGCGCATGAACTTACGCAGCTGGTATACGTAGATGCCCTTCTCGGCATCGGTACGCAAGCTCTCCGGGTCGCTCAGCCAACGCTGGGCAGAGATGGGGAGCTGCCCATCATGCGTGGTAACAATGTACTCTGCCGTGGCAGATGCCACAATGCCGGGGGCCTGAGCCACCACCACAGCGCAACTGTCGCGGGCGCACTTGGCTTCAATACCGGTACCCACAAGCGGGGCTTGGTTCACCATCAACGGCACACCCTGGCGCTGCATGTTTGCACCCATGAGTGCACGGTTGGCGTCGTCGTGCTCTAGGAAGGGAATAAGACCGGCGGCAATGGAGATGATTTGCTTGGGAGACACGTCCATGTACTCCACCTTGGCGGGATCCACCTCAATGAACTCACCGTGCTCGCGGGCCGTTACGCGGTTGCGTACAAAGTGGCCGCTGCCGTTGTCGTTATCAATGGGGTTATTGGCCTGAGCAATCAGGTGGTACTCCTCCTTATTGGCGGTAAGGTACTCCACCTCATTGGTGATGATAACCTCTGTGTCAATCACGTTGCCCTCCTTATCCTTCTTCTCTACCTTCTTCACGCGGCGGAAGGGGGTCTCAATGAAGCCGTACTCATCGATACGGGCATAGGTGCAAAGTGAGTTGATAAGACCGATATTGGGACCTTCGGGGGTCTCAATGGGGCAGATACGCCCGTAGTGAGAGGGATGCACGTCTCGAACCTCGAAACCGGCGCGATCGCGGTTAAGACCACCCGGACCCAGAGCAGACAAACGACGCTTGTGCGTGAGCTCTGCCAACGGGTTAATCTGGTCCATGAACTGAGACAGCTGGCTGCGGCCGAAGAAGTCGCGCACCACGGCACTGAGGGCCTTCGGGTTAATGAGCTTGCTGGGGGTAATGTCCGTACGGGTGGTGTCGCACAGGGTCATGCGCTCCTTAACCAAGCGCTCCGTGCGAGCCAAGCCCACGCGGCACTGGTTGGCAATGAGCTCACCCACGGCACGCACGCGGCGGTTGCCCAAGTGGTCAATATCATCCACCTGCCCTTCACCGTGCTTAAGGCGCAACAGGTACTTGAGGGCGGTCAGGAAGTCGATGGGCTGGATGAGGCGGATATCCTCAGATACATCCAAACCGAGCTTCTGGTTAATCTTGTAGCGGCCTACGCGGGTAAGGTCATACTTCTTCTCTTCCTTGAAGAGGCGGTCCAAAGCGGTGGCAGCCTGCTGTACGGAGGAGGGGTCACCCGGGCGGAACTTACGGAAGATTTCCTTAAGAGCAGTCTCGCGGTCGTAGGAGATATCCTTCTTAAGGGTCTTAACAAGGGTCTCTTCCTCGCGCTGGTCAATTACCTCAATCTCCTTCATGCCCAGCTCAAGCATCTTCTTGATGGTAGAGAGGCTGAGGGGCTCGTAAGCCTTGGCAATAATGGTACCCTTGTCGCCGTGCTTCACATCCTCAAACGGAATGAGGTACTCCAACTCATCGCCGGTGGCATCAGCCAGCTTCAGCGTTTGAATGGTGTAGAACTGCTCAACGATGGCACGGTCGCTCTCAAAGCCGAGGTAGCGAAGGAACGTGGTGGCCAGGAACTTGCGGCGGCGGCGGCGGCGATCCAAGAATACGTACATGAGGTCGTTCGTGTCGAACTGTACCTCTAACCAAGAACCACGATCCGGGATAATGCGGAAGGAGAAGATATCCTTGCCGTTGGTGTGGTGTGTCTTCTCAAAGCAGATACCGGGGGAACGGTGTAACTGGGCAACGATAACACGCTCTGCACCGTTGATAACAAAGGTACCGCGGTCTGTTATCATGGGGATTTCACCCATGTACACGTTCTCGTCGGCGGTGTAGTCGCCGACTTTCAGGCGGAACTTCACGTAAAGAGAAGCACTGTAGGTTTCGCCGGCTCGTATGGCCGCGAAATCGGAGGTCTTGGGGGGTGATATCTCGTACGAGTCGTACTCCAAACGGATCTGACCATCGTAGCTCTCGATGGGGAAATGTTCGGAAAGAACTGCCTGCAAACCTATCTTGAGCCTCTTATCGGGCTCGCAGAAACGCTGCAGAAATTCCTCGTATGACTTTGTCTGAATCTCAATGAGGTTAGGGGGATCCATAACCTCTTTGATCTTGCCGAAACTGATTCGCTCTTGCTTGGGCTTTGACATGGAGTTGGCGGAGATGTTGTTTTGCACCCATGTCCGGGTGCGGATCGGTTTACGTCCGGTAAAACCGACCGGGATGCGTATGTATTTTGCGACTATTTACTATTTTATACCCACCCGGGTCGGGCTCACGCGGAGAGTCTATTTGTTTTTAGTTCTTGATATTTAAGCATTAAGGAATTAGAACCAATATCCCTTAACATCTGTAGACGCGAATGCAGGGGAGGCGTAAAAGCCCCCCCTGCGCTTGCGAAATTCGGCAGGTTACTTGATAGTGACCTTAGCGCCGGCCTTCTCGAGTTCGGCCTTAGCCTTGTCAGCCTCCTCCTTGGAGACACCCTCAAGAATAACGGCGGGAGCGCTCTCAACGAGCTTCTTGGCGTCAGCCAAACCGAGACCGGCCTTAACGGCACGAACGGCCTTAATAACGTTGATCTTGCTGGCACCGGCGTCGGTCAATTCGACGTCGAAGTCAGTCTTCTCTTCAACGGGCTCGGCAGCGGCAACGGGGCCGGCAGCGGCAACAGGAGCAGCGGCGGATACGCCCCACTTCTCTTCGAGCATTTTTACCAGTTCAGCAGCCTCCAGGATGGTAAGCTTGCCAAGTTCCTCAGCGATTGTATTGAGATCAGCCATTGTAGTATTCTATGTGTTTAATTTGGTTCTAAGTCGCGGATGGGGGCTCCCCATCCATTTAAGTTCTTACCGGCCGTAGAGCCGACAAAGAGCCTAATTTATTTCAGGCGGCGGAGAGGGTGTACCACACCGCCGCCATCCGGTCAAGTGTTTTTTTACTCAGCAGACGCATTTTCTTGCTCTGCACCACCATTTTCCTTGTCGACGTATGCCTGAATGACACGTGCGAGAGCGGAACCGGCACCGTTGATGGTACCAAGCAAGGTGGCAAGGAGAACCTCGCGGCTGGGCAGATCACCGAGGGCTTTAATCTTCTCGGGGGAGAGCTCAGCACCGTCCAGGATACCGGCCTTGTAAGCAGCCTTCTTGGACTTCTTGGCGAAGTTATTGATAGCCTTGGCAGCGGCGCAAACATCGCTGTTGCCCATGACATAAGCGGTCTGGCCCTTGAGGGCAGCCGTGATGTCGGGCAGGCCTGCCTCCGTGATAGCCTTGGCCATGAAGGTGTTCTTGGCCACAACGCAGGTAGCACCTGCGGCGGAGAGGTCAGCACGGAGTGTGGTAAACTCGGGTACAGTTACGCCCGTGTAGTCGATAACCAGCACGAAGGGGGAGGCATCCACCTTGGCCTTAAGGTCGTCGATGATGGTCGTCTTATCAGCGTTCACTTTCTTTACAGTACTCATTGTTGTATCAGATGGTTTGATTTATTACTTGGAGTACTCAACCGGGGTGAGGGAGAGGCCGGGGTTCATGGAGGAAGCAATGGTAGCTCCTGCAATGTAAGCACCCTTAGCACCGGAGGGACGAGCCTTAACAACGGCGTTGATGAGGGCACGGGCGTTCTCCACAAGCTTCTCGCTATCAAAGGAGAGCTTGCCGACAGCGGCAGAGATGTTAGCGTTCTTGTCAACCTTGAAGTCAACACGGCCGGCCTTCACCTCACGAACAGCCTTGGCGGTGTCATCCGTCACAGTGCCGGTCTTGGGGTTGGGCATCAAACCGCGCGGGCCGAGCACACGAGCAATCTTACGCACCTGGGCCATGGCGTCCGGAGTGGCGATTGCGCTGTCAAAGTCGAGGAAGCCACCCTGAATCTCTTTGATGAGATCCTCCAAGCCTACCTTCTCTGCACCGGCCTCAAGGGCAGCGGCGGCAGCCTCACCCTGGGCAAACACGATTACGCGAACATTCTTACCTGTACCATGGGGCAGTGATACGGAACCACGAACCATCTGGTCAGACTTGCGGGGATCCACCGTAAGGCGGAACGAAACTGTGACCGTGGGGTCAAATTTCGGAGCGGGGAAGCTCTTCATGAGCTCCACAGCTTCATCGACAGCGTAGTTCTTGGTGGAATCCACCAATTTGGCTGCCTCTGTATAGCGCTTTGAGCGTTTTTTGGACATATATTTAGCAGTACTTTCGGGTTAATGATAGTCCCTCCTGCAGAAGGGGATTAGAGCTCAACCTCGATACCCATCTGGCGAGCCTGGCCGGCAATGATGCGGGCTGCAGCCTCGGGGTCCTTGGTGTTGAGGTCGGGCATTTTGGTGTTGACGATCTCCATGACCTGAGCCTTGGTGAGCTTGCCAACCTTCTTCTTGTTGGGCTCGCCGGAACCGGATTTGATGCCGGCAACCTTCTTGATGAGGTTAGCTGCGGGGGGCTGCTTGGTGATGAAGTCGAAGGATTTATCCTTGTATACGGTAATCACGACGGGGAGAACATCGCCGGCCTGCTTCTGAGTTCTGGCGTTGAACTCTTTGCAGAAGCCCATGATGTTAACACCGGCCTGACCAAGTGCAGGACCAACGGGCGGCGAGGGGTTCGCAGCACCGGCAGGAATCTGCAGCTTAATTACTTTTACTACTTCTTTTGCCATGGTTTTGTTTGTTTGGGGTTACCGTATCGGCAAGCACCATTGCATTCCGGTACGGCGAAATTCTTCGGAAGTTTATAAGGAAAGGTCGCTCTTGCCCCGATCCTCTTCAGGCACAAGCTGAACTTGAGAGTAATCCAAATCCAACGGGTTGGAGCGCCCGAACATGGTAACACCCACACGCAGGCGTCCACGCTCGGCATCAACCTCTTCAACAATGCCGTGCTGGTCCTTAAAGGCACCATCAAGCACAACAACCTCGTCCTTTACGTTGAAAACAATCTTCTGGCGCGGCCCCTCGCTGCGACGAGAGATTTCGCTCATCAGCTCACGCACCTCCTTGGCAGACATGGGGAGCGGCTCCTTGCTGCGCCCACAGGCAAAGCTGATAATGCCATCTACGGCCTGTATCTTATACCAAGCATCATTGTTTACCGAGCCATCGGGGCGACGCAAGGCAAAGTTAAGGTATACATAACCGGGGTAGAGCTTGCGCTCTTGCACGTATTTCTTACCGTTGCGCACCTCCTCTACCTTTTCTGTGGGTACCAAAGGCTCACTCTGGTTGAGTGCCCCCATCTCTTCATCTTCCAAGAAGAGACGCTTCAGATTTTCAACCGCACGGCGCTCCTTGTTGGAGAGCACATGCAGGGCATACCACTGGTCTTTAGCCTCGGGGATAACGCGAGTGCGTGAGGCGGATTTTCTTTCGTACGGACGAGACATAACTGCGTGCTACCGGTATAAAGGGAAAATTGAACGGGCTGAGTTCTCTTACAAACGGGGCGAAAAATCAGGAAAGCGCACTGATAAGCGTGGCCACTACCTCAGCCATAATGAAGTCAAAGAATGCAACATATCCACCCAACAGTACCATCGCAATCAGTACGGTGAGGGTGGAGGTCCATAACTCGCGGTATTTCTTAAACCCGGTCACTTTGGGGTCACTTTCCCAAGGCCAGGAGCACTTTTTGAGCTCGCCTTTGATGTTGGAGATGTATTGGGAAATCTTGCGGAACATATGGTGAATGAGTTATGGTTATTTTGAGAGACAAAAAAAGAGGAAGGTCCACAGGGTATGAGAGACTCGAACTCCCAACACGCGGTTTTGGAGACCGCTGCTCTACCAATTGAGCTAATACCCTTTTACCTTGCTCTGTTTTTGAGCCTCCAAGGGGTGCCTGCCTTTATCACAGGCACCCCTTCTCGGCTTTTGGTACACCGCCGGGGAGGCGGCGCACCGGGTTTGATAAGTTTTTTGTAAGGCTATCAGGCCTTGATCTTGGCAACCTTACCGGCGCCAACGGTGCGACCACCCTCACGGATAGCGAAGCGCATACCCTCCTCCATAGCTACGGGGGTGATGAGCTCTACGTCGATGGTAACATTGTCACCGGGCATCACCATTTCAACACCCTCCTGGAGGGTTACGGTACCGGTCACGTCAGTCGTACGGAAGTAGAACTGGGGACGATACTTGGTGAAGAACGGGGTGTGACGACCACCTTCCTCCTTGGACAGCACGTATACGGCAGCCTCGAACTCGGTGTGGGGAGTTACAGAACCCGGCTTGGCGATAACCTGACCGCGAACGATGTCTTCCTTCTTGATACCGCGAAGGAGCAGACCCACGTTGTCACCGGCCTCACCCTTGTCGAGAAGCTTGCGGAACATTTCGATGTCGGTCACAGAGGTCTTCTGAGTCGGGCGGATACCCACGATCTCAACTTCCTCCATCTTGTTGATGATACCACGCTCGATACGACCGGTAGCAACCGTACCACGACCGGAGATGGAGAATACGTCCTCAACGGGCATAAGGAAGGGCTTCTCAGTCGGACGCTCGGGGGTGGGGATGTACTCGTCAACGGCATCCATGAGCTCAAGGATCTTGGCGCTGTACTCAGGATCACCCTCAAGAGCCTTAACGGCGGAACCCATCACGATGGGCAGGTCGTCGCCCGGGAACTCGTAGGAGCTGAGCAGCTCGCGGATCTCCATCTCCACAAGCTCAGCGAGCTCGGGGTCAGCAAGGTCCATCTTGTTCATGAATACAACGATGTAGGGAACACCTACCTGACGAGCAAGCAGGATGTGCTCGCGAGTCTGCGGCATGGGGCCGTCAGCTGCGGAAACCACGAGGATAGCACCGTCCATCGGGGCAGCACCGGTGATCATGTTCTTCACATAGTCAGCGTGACCGGGGCAGTCAACGTGAGCATAGTGACGCTTCTCAGTCTCGTACTCCACGTGGGCGGTAGAGATGGTGATACCACGCTCGCGCTCCTCGGGAGCGCCGTCAATCTGATCGTAAGCCTTGAACTCGGCCTTACCCTGCTCTGCAAGAACTTTGGTAATTGCAGCGGTAAGAGAGGTCTTGCCATGGTCAACGTGACCGATAGTACCCACGTTCACGTGGGGTTTGGTGCGCTGGAATGATTCTTTGGCCATAATAAAGTAATGAATTAGTTTGGGCTGCTTATTCTTGCATGAGCCGGAAACAAGCTTCTGGCGGGATTTGAACCCGCGACCTCATCCTTACCAAGGATGCGCTCTACCCCTGAGCTACAGAAGCGTTTTGGGCTCCAGATGCCCCTCAATGGGGGCGTAAAGCACGGACAGTTTACTAAATTTTGAATCGCGAGTCAAGCTTTATTCGTGATTTTTTTCAACTTTTTTATATTTTTTTTATAAATCATTCATAATCAGATAGGCTAAAAGATAGATTTAAATATTGAAAAAAGCATTTGGTAGGTGCAAAGTATGGGCCTATGAAGAAATTCGCATTATTAAGCATCGTAGCACTGAGCGGCGCCGCCGCTTTTGGTGCAGAGAGCGACAACAAGTGCCCTCAAGCCGATTGTAAGCAAGACAAAGCTTGCTGCAAAGAGAAATGCGCAGCACAAAACTGCTGCGATGATGAGGTGTATGAGTTGGATATCGAAACCATTACGCTGGAAGCTGCAAACGGCGACCCCATCGCCCAGTACACAATCGCCTGGCTTACCGATACCGGCATGAACAACGTGCCCAAGGACCCGGAAAAAGCCAAGGAGATGTACGCTAAAGCGGTACCCGGCCTGGAGAAAGCCGCTGCAGACGGCGATGCCTCTGCCTGCTGCGCCCTCGCAAATATGTATGCCACCGGTAAGGGGGTAGACAAAGATGAGGCCAAAGCCAAAGAACTGATGCAACGCTGCAAGGAGTTGCTCAAGGCTCAAAAAGAGCAGCAGAAAAAGGCAGATGACGCTTCTGCCGATGGTCAGAAGATGTAAACGAGGCTCGGTTTACATCCCCCGCCCGCCCCTGCCCCGGCAGGAGCGGGCTTTTCGATGTAAAAATGATTACGCGCGGGCACCATGAAAAGCTTTGGGCTATCCCTCTTCTCCCCTCCCACCCTCAACGCCGTCAGGCGTTCTTCATTGCGGCGTAGCCGCTCTTCATAAGCCACCGCAAGGTGGCTTCTTCACTACGGCGCAGCCGTTCTTCACGGCGAGCATTAGCGAGCCTCATCATTAAGCCCCGCATGGGGCGGCAGCCAATAGGCAGGGGCGTAAGCCCCTGCTATTCAAAAAATACAATGAACCCCGCCGAATGGCGGGGTGGCAGCAGAAGCGAGGCTTAGAATATAAGGTGTGA